>JAPPMC010000279.1 GCA_028819235.1 Bryobacterales bacterium | reverse complement strand
TGCCACACGAGGGGTGCCGTTGTCAAGTCCCGCTTATGGGGCATGGGCAGGGCGCCTGAGGAACAGCGCGACGACCAAGGCGGCGAAGCCCGCGCCAAGGATGCCCTCCAGCTGCAGGGCCTGCAGGGAGTTCCGCACGTAGACAGACTGGTCGAGCACGACCTCGATCGAAAGGTCCCGCGCTGACGGGTCCATCTCCCGCAGACGCTGCTGTATTCTGTCGAGGTTACGCCGGATCGACCCGACGATCTCAATCGTGTTGGCGCCGGGCTGGCGGTAGATGGGGATGTAGACCTGCCTGCGCCCGTTGATGCGCACGACGTTGGTCTGGATCTGGCTCGAGTCGCGCACATCCGCCACATCGCCCACCAGGATCGGCATGCCGTTGCGGATGGCGAGGGGCATGCCATTGAGGTCCTCCACCCGGGAAGGCATGGAATTGGCGAAAATCTGGTAGTCGAGACTGCCCGCTTTCAGGTTGCCGGCGGGGATGAACACGCTCTGGCGCTTCAGTGCCCGAACCACGTCCATTGGGCCGAGGCCTCGCGCCTCCAGCCGCGTTCGGTCCACATAGGCCAGGATGCGGCGGAGCTTGCCGCCGTACACGGCCGGGGCGATCACGCCTTGGATGGACTGCAGGCGGTTGCGCAGCTCGAAGTACGCGATGTCATAGAGCTCCTTCTCGTTCATCACGGGGCTGGAGACGCTCACCAGGCAAAGCGGCACCGAGGCCGTCGGGTCGAAGGGCATCACCATCGGGGGGATCGTCCCGGGCGGCAGGTAGAACATGTCGCTGACCGCGTAGGAGGTCACCTGGCTCATGGCGGTGTCGAGACTGATGCCCTCCCGGAAGAAGTCCTTGACGATGCAGACCCCCAGCATGGCCTTGGCCTCTTGGTGCTCGATGCCCACCGACTGGCCGGTCCAGCGCTCGAGGCGGCTCATGATGTCCCGCTCCATGACTTCGGGGGGCATGCCGGGGTAGAAGGTGACGATCTGCACGGCTGGCGTGCGGAAGATCGGCAGCAGATCGGCCGGCAGGCGCTGGAAGCATGTCACTCCCAGCACGACGGTCGCCAAGGCCGCCACCCCTACGGCATACGGATTCCTGAGGGCGAAGCGGATCATGGCCAAGTGTCGGGAATGCCGAGGGGGCTCCGGGCCGTGCCGGGCGCCGCTGCAGGCTGGCGGCTCCCGGCGCAACGGGAATCCAGCATAGCGATCCGGTCCTGAGCCGGACAACTGAGGCGGCGTCCCGCGCTTCGCCTCCACGGCCCCGCTCAGCGCAGCGGATGCGGCGGACGGCCTCGGCGGCATCCGCCGTTTCGCTGGCGGGAGCCACCGATCGGGGCAGGCAGCGGGCGCCGTTGGACGGATAATGGCGCTCCGCCGCTGGCTCGGGTATACTCGCCTGCAAAGACATCCGCCGTGGATGGCGGAAGAAGGGAAGCCGGATGCCAAGAGGACAGCCACAAGGCGAAGGCGCGCGCGCGGTGTCGCGCCGCCACCTTCTGGGGACTGCGGCCGCAGCGCCGCTGTTCATCCCGGGAAGCGTTCTGGGTCTGGGCGGTGCCGTTCCGCCCAGCGACAGGGTCAACGTTGCCGGACTCGGGATCGGAGGTCGCGGAGAGCGCGACCTCGAGTCGTTCCTGGCACATGACGACGTGCAATTCCGCGCGATCTGCGATGCGCGCAACGAGCGGCGCGAGGCCATTAAGTCCAAGGTCGATCGGCACCACGGGAACAGCGACTGCGTGATGTACGCGGACATGTACGACCTGTGGGACCGGAAGGACATCGATGCCGTCCTGATCGCCACGGGCGACCGCTGGCACACCCTGCTGTCGATCCTCACCGCGAAGTCGGGGAAGGACGTCTATTGCGAGAAGCCTTGCTCTATGACGATTGCCGAGAGCCGAGCCTTGGCGGACACGTACCAGAGGCTGGGCAGGGTATACCAGGCCGGCACACAGCGCAGGAACGGGACGAACTTCGAGTACTGCATCGAACTTGCACGAGACGGAAAGCTCGGCACTTTGCGGACACTGCACGCCAATGCGGCTCCCGGCGATCGTTACACGCCACTAACGACGCATGACTGGCTGCCGGCAGAGCCGGAACCGCCCAAGAGCGTCGTGGACTGGGACCGGTGGCTGGGACCCGCGCCGTGGCGCCCATACAACTCGCTCTATGTAAAGAGCCGCTGGCGGGGCTTCTACGATTTCCACGGAGGCGGAATCCTCGAATGGGGCTCCCACACCGTGGACCTCTGCCACGCCGCTGCGATGCTTGACGAGACGGCTCCCGTTAGTTTCGAGCCGCGTCGACCGGATGGAGTAACGCCATACGCGGTGGATTTCCGCTACGCGAACGGGCTGCAGCTGGTGCTGCGCGACACGGGATGGGAAGGCCTCGGTGCCTGCGCCGTCCGGTTTGAGGGTGACGAGGGCTGGGTGCAGACGGGAGACGCCGGCATTGTCGAGGCTTCCGACAGCCTGCGGCAGTACCGGCGCACATTCGAGGACGCACGCGAGGCAACAACCCGCCACGTCAGGGATTTCCTCGACTGCGTCAAGTCCCGGCG
This sequence comes from Bryobacterales bacterium, assembly GCA_028819235.1. GTDB lineage: Bacteria > Acidobacteriota > Terriglobia > Bryobacterales > UBA6623 > VXMF01. The sequence goes on along the minus strand of JAPPMC010000279.1, from coordinate 25,683 downwards.
GGAACCGCGGGCACACGCGCTCGCTGCCTGTCAGGCGCACGTGGCGTGCCACGCTGCCTACATCGCTTACCAGCTGGGCGAACCGCTCGAATTTGATCCTGACACCGACAGTTTTCCCTCGAGCGACGAGGCGAATCGAATGCGCTCCCGTGCGATGCGGGAGCCTTGGCGGCTGGGATAGGAGGGGCCCGGAATGCTGAGACGAACGCTCTTCATGGTGGGTGTTGCCGCGGTCGCTGTGAAAAGGCGCTTGCGGGGCCAATCGCGGGGCGAGCTGCAGAGGATGGCTGACGAGCAGCTTGTCACGACGCCGCACAAGTCGGAGGACATCATGGGGCTCGACGCCTCGCGTGCCCTGGCGGTTCTTGTCGATCCGGCGTCCAGCGAGTTCGCGAAGGCGAAGGCGTGCCAGCGCCTCGGCGTGGTGGGCAACGAGGCGGCTGTGCCTGCGCTGGCGGCCTTGCTGAGCGATCCGAAGCTGTCGCACTACGCGCGCACGGCTCTTGAGCCGATGCCCACTGGTGCGGCCGACCGGGCGCTGCGGGAAGCGGCCGGGAAGCTGGAAGGCGCACTGCTGGTGGGTGTTGTGAACTCCATCGGCGTACGCCGCGATCCGCGCGCGATCGGCGTGCTGGCTCATTTGCGCTACGGCGACGACCGGGAGGTTGCGGCCGCCGCAACCGCGGCAATCTCCAGGATCCGTAGGCCCTGAAACTGCCCGCACGGGCATTGCGGCTCACTCGAGTGCCGCAGGGGAATGCGCTGTGCCCGGCGTGAGGCCGACCCGCGCTACACTCATCGCGGGCAGTAATATGGCACACCGAGAAGCAGCGATTACCCGGAGGAACTTGGTCCAGGCGGCCGCGGCTGTCCCGATCGCCGCAATCAGCGGGACGGCTGCCAACTCCGCCGTGAAGGTTGGCCTGTTGGGGGCGGGCGGGCGCGGCACTCGGCTCGCCAGCTTCGTGGTTCAGGTGCCCCAAGCGAGGCTGGTAGCGCTGTGCGACCTCTTCGACGAGAAAATTGAGCAGGCGAAGCAGCGCATTCCCGTGGACTCGCCTCGGGTCTACAAGGACTACCGTGAGATGCTGGCCAGCGACGTCGACGCGGTGATCATAGCGACGCCCGTGTTCCTGCATCCGGAGCATCTTGAGGCGGCGGTCAAGGCCGGCAAGCACGTATACGTCGAGAAGCCGGCCGCCGTTGATGTCGCCGGCTGCAAGCGTGTGATGAAGGCTGCCGATTCCGCGCGTCCCGGGCTCAATGTCTCGGTGGGTTTCCAGCAGCGCTACGGCTGGACGTACAGGCAGGCCCGCAAGGTCCTGGACAGCGGGCAGCTAGGGCAAGTCCGCCAAGCGGAGGCGCACTTTCTTAAGGGACCGATCAGCGGAACGGAACCCGCCCGCAAGCGCCCGGTGACCATGCTGGAAAAGGTCCGGGAATGGAAGCACTGGCGGGACCTCTATGGGGACATCATCGTCGAGACGTACTGCCATTCCATCGACGTGCTGAATTGGTTCCTAGGGGACCAGCACCCCCTCAAGGCTGTCGGCCACGGAGGCCGCACGATCCGCAAAGACGGCGACATGTCCGATCACGTGACGGTCGCTTACGAGTATCCCGGGGGGATCCAGGCCACTCTCGTCGGCTCCCACATCACGCCTCCATTCTTTCGCGAGGTTCATGAGAGGATTTACGGCTCCGAGTCAATGATCGAGATGGCGCGGCACTATTGGAAGCACTACCGGGGCCGCGTCGACGTCACCCATGCGGAGCCGCCCCGCAACATCGATCACGATTCGGTCGAGGCGTTCGTCCTGCGGGTAGCGGAAGGCAAGACCGAGAATGTGGGTGTGCGGGGGGCTGAGAGCACGCTCACTGCCATCCTCGGCCGCATGGCCGCGGACCTTGGCCGAACCGTGACTTGGGAGGAGATGATGCAGTCGGCCTGACCGAGCTGCATCCTGAGCGGACACGTGCGCCATCCGTCTTGGCGACTGGCATCGGGACTGGCGGTGGTCTGCACTGTCCTGCTTGTGCCCGAGAACCAGCCGGCTGCTAATCAGCCAGAGGAGGGCTTCGTTCAGCTGTTCGACGGGAAGACCCTCGAGGGCTGGGAGGGAGATCCAAGGCTGTGGTCGGTAAGGGAAGGCGCTATCGTCGGCTCGAGCGACGGGCAAGAGGTGGACCGTAACACGTTCCTGATCTATCGGGAGCCGTTCGCCGACTTCGTCCTGCGTCTCGAGGTGCGCCTGCGCAACGGCAACAGTGGAATCCAGTTCCGCAGCCGTCAGATTGCTGGGGATGGCTGGGTCGTGCACGGCTATCAGGCCGACCTGTCGGATGCGGGCGAGCGATCCGCATGGGGGAATTTCTACGAGGAAAAGGGCCGGGGCCGGGCCATGATGGCGACACCGGTCGAAGGCTGGCTACGGGCCAAAGACGTTGTTCGGGTTGGCGACTGGAACGCCTACGAAATCCTCGCGCAGGGTGACCGAGTCCGGCTCACCCTCAACGGCAGGGTGACCTTCGAGGGCCGTGACAGCCATGCCGCCAGCGGGATCATCGCGATCCAACTCCACTCGGGCCCGGCCATGCAGGTTGAGTGTCGCAACATTCGGATCAAGCCCTTGCAGGCCTCTGCTGGGGCTGGCCGGTAGCGCCCCGCCGTCACCCGACGGCCCGCACGCCATTGGCGGCAGGCGTTTGGGCCTCCGGACCTCGCCGCGGGACGCCTCGGCTTCGGCACCAGCTCGGCCTTCCGTCGAGTCGGCTCCGGGCGCGCGCGACGCGATACACTGCTAGGCATTCCACCCCGCCACAGCGCTTAACCATCCTGCGGTTCCGCAAGAGCGCCGAACGGACGGCGCGGGCTGCCCCTGCCGAACGTGGAGTTTCCGCCTCTTGCATTGCTTTGACGATGTCCGCGCTTTCGACGCGATGCTGAAGCGTCGCGTCGGTATGTTCAGAGAGAAGCTGGCCGATCTACTCGCCCCGCACCGCCTGACCCTCGACGAGGCTCGAGTGCACAAGGTCCTCGTCCCGATGGTGGGCGTGTACACCCCCGGCTGGCAGGCGCTGCCCGCCGTTTCTTGGGCCTTCGTCGAGGTCCGCACCAAGGAGGGGCTTGTAGGAACCGGGGAATGGTCTGTGGACCTTGACCGTCGAGCTGCCGAATGCATTGCAGCGCTGCGGGCACAGCCAGGCCGGAACCTGCTGGACCCAAGCCTGGAAGAGCCACTGTTCATGGCTTGGTGGGACCTCGTCGGCCAGATCCTCGGAAAGCCACTGCACAGACTGTGGGCCGAGATCTTCGAGACGCCATACGAGCCGAGGGATTTGGTGCCCATGGCGGCCTACACGTGGCAGCGGTTTCCCGACATCGATGGCAACGACGCGATCACGTACGAGACGTGGCACGAATTCGCCGCCGACCGCGCGCGGGAGGGTTTTCCCGCCGTAAAGGTCTCGATGACCGCCTACCAGCCCGAGGACCACGTCCGGTTGGTCCACAGGATCAGGGAAGCGGTCGGACCGGACACAGCGATCCGGATCGACGCCCACGGCACGTGGAACTACCAGGAAGCCCGGCGAATCCTGAACGCCTTGGAGGGCTGCGACCTAGAGTATGCTGAGCAGCCCGTGCACTCCCTGCTGCCGCAGCGGTTCTATCCCGCTTCCGAGAAGCCTCCGGTCCGTCGGGCGGGGCAGGGAAGCTATCAGGCCGAATACTACTACCGGCGCATGACCGCGCTTAGGCAAGAACTGCGCACACCGCTGTCGTGCCACTGGTGGCCGCCGATCCTGCATCCTCCGGGCGCCAGCCCGATGGCGAATGAGTGGGAGCCGGACTGGTACATGTTGGAACGCTATGAGGGCGCCGACGTGGCCGTCCCGGATATCAACCTAGGGCCGTGGGGGCTGTGGCGCTTCGGGCAGCTGGCGAAGTTCATGGGGCTGCACACCGCCGTCCACAGCAACTTCGAACTCTGCACGCAGCTTGCCTTCCGGGCAGCGATGACTTCGGCCCTGCTGCAGGATCCGGAGAGGGTGGGCATCTACATGGGCCGGGCACCACGGACTTGCCACCCGATCGACAACGAGACCATCCATGTCCGCGACGACGTCATTGAGGGAGGGCAGTTCGACTGGGCAGGGGGGCACTTGCGGCTGCCGGATTCTCCGGGCCACGGCTTGCGCCTGGACCCGGAACGGCTTGAGAAGTACCGGTACTGCGAAGAGGCGGTCGCACCCCACCGCGAACATGCGCGCAGGATTTACGCGAACTACATGTTGGACAGGCCGAGGCGGACGACCCTGTCGGGATGGCCGAAGCTCGGGGCGGCGGAACGCTTCGACCGGCATGCCTGGCCCTACGAGGTGGCCGGCATCCTCGGTTCCGAAGAAGGGCAGGACATTGATGTCGAACTGACTGGAGACCAGTCGGGCTAGGAGGACCCATGCGGGATGGATCGAAGAGAGTGGGGCTCGTCACCGGTGGCGTGGGCGACTTGGGCTACGCCAGCGCCGAGAAGATGGTCGAGATGGGGCTGGACGCGGTCCTGATGGACATCCGGGAGGACACTGAGCGCGTCGAGGCACTTCGGGAGCGCGGTGCGCGGGTGCTGTTCCTGAAGGCTGATGTGTCCGACCGCGGCGCTGTGCTGGCCGCGCTGGAGCGGGTCTGGGAAGAGTTTGGCCGATTGGACGTGTGCATGTGCAACGCCGGAATCTCGATGAACGTGCCGTTCCTTGAGTACACGGTCGAAGAGTGGAATCGGCATATGGACGTCAACCTCAACGGCTACTTCCACGTCACGCAGGAAGTCGCCAAGCGCTGGGTCGACGCGGGCGACAAGGGCAAGATCATCTTTACTGGCTCGTGGGTGCAGGACGTTCCGTACAAGCTGATCGCCCCCTATTGCGTGTCGAAGGCGGGCGTCTGGATGCTGGCGCGGTGCGCTGCGCTCGAGCTCGCGCCGCACGGCATCACTGTCAACGCGATTGCGCCCGGGATCGTCGAGGCCGGATTGACCGCGCGCGAACTGAGGGATTTCCCAGAGTTTCGGGAGGAGTTCATGAGCCTGATACCCCTCGGCCGGATCCAGCAGGCCCAGGACGTCGCCGACGTGGTCGGCTTCCTCGTCTCCGAGGCCTCCGACTACCTGACGGGCACCACCATCACGTGTGACGGCGGCTGCGTCGTGGGCGCCGCTTCGGCTCCGAAATGATCATGGGACCACTAAGCGGCATCGTTCCGGTCCTGCCGACGCCGTTCCGACCAGACGGTTCGCTGGACCTTGACTCACTGGCACGGGCGCTGGACTTCTGTGCGGGGAAGGGACTGCCCGCGGCCTGCATCCCGGCCTACGCCAGCGAGTTCTATAAGTTGACGATGGACGAGCGGTACCGGCTGGTCGAGGAGGCCGTCAAGGCCTCAGCGGGCCGAGTCCGGATCATTGCGCAATCGAACCACTTCTCCGGTGCTCTCGCAGGTCAGATCGCCCGTCGGAACGAGGATCTGGGCGCCGACTTCGTGTCCGTCGCGATTCCGCGGATGTTCGACATTTCGGAGTCCGATGTGCACGGCTTCTTGGAAGGCGTGCTCAGATCCACGTCCCTGCCGGTGCTCGTCCAAGACTTCAACCCCGGCGGCCAGACGATCAGCGCGTCCCTCGCCCGGCGCGTCAACGAGGACTATCCGCATTTCCGCTACCTCAAGCTAGAGCAGCCGCTAATGGCGCCCCGAGTCGTGGAGATCCTGCAGCAGACGGCCGGAAAGGTGCAAGTGCTCGAGGGCTGGGGCGGGCTGTACCTACTGGAAGGAATCCAGGCCGGCATTTGCGGGGCCATGCCTGCCCTGGGCGTGGCCGACGTGCTGCAGGAGACGTATGACCTGGCCGTCGGCGGCAACATGAATGGCGCGTCGGACCGCTTTGAGCGCATTCTTCCCTATCTTGTGTTCAGCCTCCAGAACATGGAGCTGCTGGTGCGCATGGAGAAGCGGCTGCTGGTTCGCCGCGGGGTGTTGGCGTCCGAACACGTGCGCGAGGCCACGCTCACGCCGGACCCAAGTACTGAGGCGCACGTGGACTTTCTGATCGATCGTGTGCTCAAGGTCGTCGAATCGGCAAGCGGGTCGTAGTGGTCCCGCCAAGGTGGCTTGGCCTTCGTCAGCATGGGCAGAGCATGAGTCGCACGACTCGTGGTGGCCAGTCGGCGCTGATCCACAAAGTTCACCAGCCGCTGGCCGTCGACCGTGTAGTGGGCAGGATGAACTGACGACTGCTGGCTGCCATTGGGCCCTGCCAACTTCGAACTTACCGCGATTCCGCCGTCGGGCGACGATGCCCTCCTGCGAACCCAATTGCTCCGGGCACTGCGGCCGCTCACTCGCAGCACTCTCCGTTGCCCTCACCCCCAGACACCGACTCAAGACCGCTCCTTCGCAGGCCCCCGCAGACCCGTCGCGAGACCTCCTCCTACTCCGTTCTAGAGTTCCTCGACTTTGACGGCGAGAACGGCCCCGAGCTGCGCAGTCTGGCCGTCGACAGGCGCCTCACCACTTACGCCCACCTGTCCCGTCTCGACCTTGACAAGGTACGCTTCATAGCCGTCCGCCGCCACGACAAGCGCCTTGTCGAGCAAGCCCCACAGTTCGATCCCAAGGACCGCCGCCAGATCCGCGTCCCGGTCCGGGCGGCCCTCGCCGGTTGCGCGCCCACAGCGCCGAACTCAGGCTCCTCCAGATTGCTGCTTTCCTCGGCCCCTCCCGACGCCAGGCTCTGTTGGTCACCACCGACCTCGAGATCCCCATGCAGCGCATCCTGTGCCAATTCTCCCGACGCTTGCTCGTCGAGACGCCCATCTCGGAGCGACTCGCATTCTTCCACCTAAACCGCCTCTCCTCCTTGATGGTGATCAGGGTCGAATTCGACATCGCGATGACTATCACCGCCTACAACAACTTGTAGCCACCGCAGGTTTTCGTCTTGCGACTCGGCCGCACGCGCGCTCTCCGAGTGCAAGCTCTCTACCGCTGCAACGGTGCGCCTAGGCCAGAATCCTGCCTCGCAACGGTGAAGAGGAATCGCAACCTGTCCGCGCTGCTCGCAACGCTTCAACCTCAGGAGGCGGTCCGCGTCCCTCGGAGGGGCAACCGACGCATTGTTTACGAGGGAGACAACCGGTCCTGACCCAACGCCTTCCGAAGGCCCCTCACATGAGTTCAAGCACGACCACGAGAATCACTCATCTTCCAAAGCTGCTCGACCCGATTGCCTTGGAGTGCACAGACGATTTTGGCGACTTCCACTCCGCCGGAGACACGGCCATTGTGGTGTCGGCACAACTGCCTTAGAACCCGCAATGGCGGAGATCAGCCCGCTCGAGTGCCTTGTTGAGCAGTCCGACCATCTCCCTTAGAAGCTGATTCTCCCGTCTTACCGCTGCTCTCGCGGCTCGGGCGCCCAATGGTCGACGAGCGCGGAACGGCCGAGTATCTCGACGATGCGCACGCAGCGCTCCACGCCGTCCGAGTCAGTCAATCGGAGCACCTCCCCGGGGATGAAATGAACGGGCTGCGGCTGGCCCCGGCCAATGGCGATATTCGAAGCATAAAGATACGTGCGATCCAGCGCGTCGCGTATGGGGTTTAGGCGCCCCTTCAACCCGGGAAGATGGCCAGCCGCCTCAGGGAAGATTGCGCTGCCACCCCGCGGCAGCGGCGTCAGATCAAGTGCGAGAGCACCGGCACCGGGAAGCCATTCCCGCACCAGGCAGGCTGCGTGTCCGAGTGCCGCGCCGAACACAGTCATCGGAAGCTCGGTCGTGTACAGGTCCACTGCGGCTTCGCCATTCTCGTCGGCGACTGCCTGTTTCCAGGTTCGGTTCGGGAACAAGGCCAAGACGTCCGCTCCGGGCAGCGGACGACCTTCGGCCCTAACTGTTACAACCACGCGAGAGGAGGTGGCATCCTGTGGCGCAGCGGGGATCCGCAGCAGGACCTCCATATCGTCGATCAGCCGGTATTCCGGAGACCGTCCGGAAAGCTCGCGGGTCTCTCGAATGATCGCGGGCACGCCGTCTCCGCGGCGCTCCATGAAATAGCGCCTGTGCGCGGAGCCACGAATGTTCCCCACGCCCAGTCGGCCCATTACGGACGCGATGACCTCGTTTCGCGTCGCTTGTCTCAGTGCCATGCTCTCGACGGTGAGGGTGTTGGGGAGCGCACCGGGCGACTGGACTTCCAAACGGTCGGAGAACATCGACAGGCGAATCCGGCTGGCGCGTATCGAATAGTCGCGATGCACCACAGCGTTGACGACCGCTTCAAAGATCGCCTTTTCGCTGTACTGCGGCATGTCAATCCGTGCGGGAGTCTTGCGTGCGGCGACGCGCATGTTCCGCGCGACAAACGTGAGCGCGTCCGCGATCTGCCGTTGGATCGGGCCGGCGATCTCTTGCGAGTCCACTTGGGCGGTTGTACGGTCCGTACCCCGATAGTGGGTCGCCGTGATGGCTGCGTACGGCAGCCACTGCTGAGGTTGTCGCGTGCACAGCAGCACGCCGGCTACAGTCGCGCATTGGACGCCTGAATCGTCCGATGCGAGCAGCGCGAGCTTCGCCAGCGCAATCTCCGGCTCGGCGGCGCCCTCGGCACTCAACATCGGCCTCCAGAGCGCAGCGTCCAGTGCGTCGAACCCGGTCCCCGCCACCGGCTGCTCGTCAAACCATAGGTGTCGGCCCTGCCCGCGACGCTGCGCCAGCCGCATCGGTTCGTCGCCGGTCAATCGGCGCTTGGTTGCTCCGACCCGAATCCAGCTTCGACCGCCGTGCTCGTAGAGCGAGTCGCCTCGGGGCACTTCGACCAAGACGAAGGCGGTGCCGTCCAACTCCCGGTGATGTACGTCGATGCGCAGGGCCGGTTTGACGGCGTCCGTGCTTACTTCGACCAACAGATTGTCGAGCTCGGCCATCTCTTCGCGGGACATGCCCTGAAGGAGTCCGCTATCCGTCACGCCCATCAAGAGCCAGCCGCCGTTCGCGTTAGCAAACGCAATGATCTCGGCCGCGAGATCATCGCGACTGGGGCTGCTGGGGCGCGGTCCCCTGAATACTACTTGCTTGAACTCCCACCTACTGTCCTCGCCCAGTTCCAGCCGTTGCCGGATGTCCTCGTCGCGCAAGATCACTCCACACCCCACGTGCCTTCGCCGCTGGCGCACTGCGAGAGGAAGCATTTGAGGGCCCAACTGAGCAGAGCCTCCGAGTGGAAACCGGCCTCCTTAACGCGTACGTTGCCGACCATGTCGACTATTGGGCTGAGACGATGCTTGTTCAGGGCGGGCTCGGCGTGGTGCGTGGGCAGCACGTCTTTGGGGGATCGGTTGTGCCGCTCGATTGTGGCCATTGCTCAGTCCACGGCTTGGCCGATAATCGGCGGTCTCCTGTGAGTCGTCAGGTTGATCCACCGGAACTCTTGCGGTACCCAGTAGATGTACTCCGCGGTGTACTCGTCGCGGTCCTGCTCGGATTCTTCGCCCCACTCAGCCAGCACTGCGGCAGGGCTCTCATCGGGGGAGTCGGAGATGCACATCAGGAAGATCAGGCCTAGCACGCCACGCTCGAACTCGACCGCATCCTTTGCGTCGCGGACCGAATCGGCGATGGCCCACACTTCGGGCTCGCAGCCCGTCATTGCGCCGCTACCGGTTGGCCTGCCTGTCAGGGTCGTCGCTTTCATCATTCTCTATCACTGTGACAGCGCTCCGTGACCTCGGGTCGCAAGACAGAAGACTCTTCCCGGATCTCGCGGCTCGCCCGTTGGCGGTTCCACGTCGCGCTCGTGCTCGCGCACCAGGCCGAATACAGGGCCGACGCGATTCGCGCGCTCCGGTGGTCGGACATGGACCTCAAGGCCCGAGAAGTGCGGTAGCGCGCGGAGCGAGAGAAGGCGCGGACGGGCACCGTGCGCTGGTGACCGACACGGCGGTGGCCGCCGAGCAGGAAGCACGAAGGATAGAGTACGGCACCGGGGACGCCACCTTGCTGCCAGCGCTGCGGGACGCCTCGAGATACTTGGCGCACGTCTTGACGGATCGTAGGTAGTCCGAGGCGCAGACGCTCTCGGAAACGATGCCAGAGTATGAGCGGGGCTGGCAATCGGTTCTGCCGAACGCCTTGGTGCAACGACTACAGACCGACGCATCCTGAATGGCAGCTACGGCGCAGGCGGTAGGCCCGCACGGGCCGGGATTCGGTAAGCTTCCTGTTGTGGTCAAGATGCAATCCAGTCGGCGAGACCTGATTCAAGCACTTGCGGTTGGCCCCGCGCTCATCGCATCACGGCGATTCCTTCTGGCCTCACCGAAGGCTGTGGTGGGAGAGACGCGCGTCGTCAGCAAGCGGGCGAACTTCTATCACGGGTGGCCGACTCTGGCGCGCCGTTCCAACGGCGAGCTCCTGCTGGTGTGCTCGGGCGGCCGTGAGGCACATGTGTGCCCGTTCGGATGGGTGGAGTTGATGCGGTCCTCCGACGAAGGCCGGTCATGGAGCTGGCCGCAGGTCTTGATGGATTCGGCCATCGACGACAGAGATGCTGGCGTTTGCGAGACAGCGCAGGGTTCGCTCTTGGTGACGACATTCACCTCGCTGGCGTACGCCGAGTACCTGAGCGCGGCTGAACCGGGCAAGTCGGGCCGCTTCTTTGACTGGTCCGAAGAGAGGATCTCGGCCTGGCGCTCGGCGCACGAGCGCCGGCCTGCGGCCGACCGGGAAGCAATGCTGGGCACTTGGATGCTCCGCTCGACGGACGGAGGGGCGACGTGGTCCGCCCCGTACAGGGTTCCGCTAAACAGCCCGCACGGTCCGGTCGCCCTGTCTGATGGGAGGATCGTGTACGCGGGAAAGCGCCTCTGGCACGAGAAGCGCCGCATTGGTGTCGCCGAATCGCACGACGATGGCAGGACATGGCGGTGGCTGGCCGAGATTCCCACTCGGCCCGGCGACGACTTCACCGAGTACCACGAGCTGCACATGGTCGAGGCAGCCAGCGGACGGCTGGTCGTCCAGATCCGCAACCACAACCAGGTCAACGGGCGGGAGACTTTGCAGAGCGAGTCGGAGGACGGGGGTCGCACCTGGTCTACGCCCCGCTCTATCGGCGTCTGGGGCCTGCCGTCCCACCTCCTTCGCCTCCGGCACGGGCGGCTGCTCATGACCTATGGCTACCGCCGGGAGCCGTTCGGCAATCAGGCGCGCATCAGCGAGGACCATGGGGACACTTGGTCCGAGCCAATGGTCCTGTCGGCAGACGGTGCCGGCGGCGATCTCGGCTACCCGTCGACTGTCGAGCTCGACGACGGGTCGCTGGTGACGGTGTGGTACGAGCGGCTGGCGAAATCCCCTCATGCCGTCCTTCGACAAGCGACGTGGCGGATTGCCGACAGCTGATCCGACAGCCCTGAACCCCGAACGGGCAGGCTTCAACTGCTCACCTCCGTTGCGACAAGTCGAGTGGCTGGGACTTGTCCGGCCTTCCCACGGAATGTGCGCTCGACCATGCTGGCCCGTTGTCGCTGATGCGGCCGCACCGGTCAGGCACGAGTGTATTCGGTAGCCTGTATGCCAAGGTCCCGCCCTGGGGCGACAGTGGTGCGCCATGATCCGTTGCTCAGACTCAATCGTTCGGACGGTCTGCTCCGGTCTTGACCACCCTGAAGGTTTGTGCTTAGGGGCGGACGGAACGCTCTTTGCCGGAGGTGAAGCCGGCCAGATTTACCAAGTCGACGAGCCAAACGGTTCGGCGCGGCAGATTGCCGATACGGGAGGCTTCGTTCTGGGGATGTGCGCAGACGCTTCGGGCGCCGTCTTTGCCTGCGATGCCGGCCGAAACGAAGTACTCAGGATCGCGTCCGGCGGGGAAATCGAGGTTGTCTCGTCAGGTTCGCTCGACAATCCGAACGACTGCGCGCTCGACCCGGACGGCAACCTGTTCTTCAGCGAGTCCGGCAACTACCGCCCCGACCGCCCCAGCGGCCGGCTGCATGCCGTGGCCCGCGGGGGACGCAGTCAATGCATCCATCCGGGACCGTTGCGCTTCGCAAACGGGGTGTTCTTCGACAGGCGAGAGTCGCTACTCTACGTGGTCGAGAGTACTGGCCCGACCGTGCTGGCGTTCCGGACGGATGGCGCCGAGCTAGCGGATCTAGAACCTGTCCGGACGGTCGTCCTGAAGCCGGACACCGTTCCGGACGGTGTCGCCTTGGACATCGATGGCAACCTGTATGTCGCCTTCTACTGCCCGGACCAGATTGGCGTCGTGCGGCCCGACGGGACCTTCGAGGTCCTCTTCCGCGACCATCTGGCGGAATGGATGAACCGTCCGACCAACATTGCGCTCCGCCGCAACGAGATAGTGTTCGCAAACCTCGGCGGCTGGCACTTGGGCTCGGTCTCGCACCCCTTGGAGCCCGTCTCGCCGTGTTACCCGCGCACGGGCCCGAGAAAGCCATGAGGGCGTTCTTTGCAACTCCGTTGGCGTGGTCTGGGCTTGGGAGTGCGAGGCTTCAGGCTTCGCGCTGCACGCCGAAGTGGTGCAGCGCATTGCGCATAAGGGCCTGCATTTTCGGATCCGCGGACAAAGCCCAACCTCCAGCGATACTTCCGGTGTGGAATACCGTGCCACCCTCTGGGCGCTCCCAGTAGACCATCTCCGCGTAGACTCCGTGTTCGAGCGGCTCCCATCTGCCGAAGTAGTCAATCCCCCGTCGGCGCTTGTCGACTATTTGGGCAAGGGGGACGATGCCCGGGGGATCGGCGGGCACCGGGAAACTGTCGCGGCGCTGCCGCGTAATCGCTCGGATCAGGCTGGGCCGCACGTCCGACTCGTGCCCGCCCACCAGTGGTGGACCTCCTCCGGGGGCGGCGCCGAAGGACTCGCCTTTGCGGAAGCCAACCGGCTCAGGCCCTTGGAAGAGGAAATGGTCCGCTGTCACCACTTCGTACGTTCCGAAGTGCTCCCGGCCGATCGGCCACCAGCCGATGCACTCTAGGCCGAGGACCTTCCAAGCCGGAAGCCCGCAGAACCGCATCAGGCTGCCACGGCGGCCGTCATGGCTGTGGTAGATCTCGCCGATGTCCGCGCCGAGGCGGCCACCGATGTCGACACCGTGCTTTCGGCACTCCATGGCCGTGCCGTCTTCGTCGTAAGAGACCCTCCAGAACATCGTGTTGCCGCTCATCACGATGACTGCGCCGCCGGAGCGCAGGAAGGCGTCAACCGCGTGGTATGCCTCCTTGGACCAGTACTCGCTGTGCCCGTTGATCACCAGGACCCTGTAGCCATCCACCTGCGAAGGGTCGCGGTGGAGATCATGGTCACTGGCCACATCGTACGCGTATCCGTTCTCCTCGAGCCAGTGGTGTGCGAAGAGTTCGCCCCGCATCAGGTGGCTGTAGTTCAGGTCTTCCGTGTCCCTGCTGAAGACAACCTCCGGGCCGGCTACGGGCCAGGGGACTTTCATGCCTATGGCATATGTCGGCTGGCCGCTGGAATGGTTCCGGTAGCAGCAGTACGCAGGGGCCCGCTCGTGAGCGTTCTCCTGCCCCGTCGTTTCCCAGAACGGTTCTAGCGAGTTCACTGCGAAGGGGGTCGCGCTGTATGCCTGCCAGGTGTTCGTCGAGCACAGCATGAGGATCGGCGACTTCGGCTGGCTCTGGGAGGGGCGCACCAGGAATGTGACGTCGTAGCGGAGCCTCCGGCCGCCCCTCCGGAAAGCGAATCGACCTGTATAGACCCCTGGCTTGGAGTCGGCTGGGATTCTAACGTTGTGAGTTGTGTCCCATCGGCAATCGTAGAGGTCGTCCGAGGCAAACCGAAGGCCATGGCCGCGCTGGGCGTCCGCAGCAGGGTCGTAGTCCCCGTACCGCGCCACGCCGCCGGCATCGAAGGCAGGTCCTCCGATCATCCACGTGCCCCGATTGACGATCGTTCCGTGGTGCTTGCCGCACAGGTCGCGGACGCGCTGTCCACGCTCTTCGTCGAGCGGCCAACATGCAATGGCGCCGCCTGACGGTGCCGCGAGGCCCTTCGTTTTGTACCTGGCTTGGACCTCGGCCGCCGGGAGCGCCCGATCGTACACCGCCGGCATGGCGATGTCCCCGTCCAAGAACTCTCTCGCCCTCCCGGCTGAACCGGCGGCCCCCAAACGAATGGGCGCGCTTCCCGGCTCGATGCTCCCAGATTGCCTCCAGCTGCTCTGAAAGGCGCCGTCGACGAAGATCTCGGCGATGTTTCCGTTCCAGACCAGGGCCACGTGCCGCCACTTGCGCAAGGGCAGTGGCGCGTGAGCGACGCGCCTTGTTCCCAAGAGGAACTCGATCCAGCCTCCGCGAGAGACGAACAGCCCGAATCCCCGGTCTCCGTCACAGGCGGTGACCAGGCCTTGGCGCACCTCAGAGGACCACCGTCTCACCCAGCACTCCACGCTGAGCTCCTCGAACAGCCTGCCCCCGAAGCCCCCCTCTATGTGCACGTACGAGCCTGGATGGATGGGCTGCACTTCGGGCTCCCGCTCCTGGAGCGAGGCGACCGCGTCGCCGCTGGCCGCGCGCACGACCGTGAGGTCGAACGGCGTATCGCTGCTGACGCGGAACTCTGCGGAATCGCCAGCCCTCAGGCTGCGCTGGGCATAGGCGTGCACTCCAGGGACGGCAATCTCTTCGTGGGCCGGAATGCCGGTCGGGTTCTCCGTCGGGTTTGCGGCTCCTGCTGCGGCAAGGCCCGCCGCGGTTTGCTGCAGGAAGCGTCTACGTCCAATGCGGGGCACGCTCGGGATTGTAACGAAGCCGCGCCTGCCCGTGAGGGCCTGCGCCGAGATCCGATCAGAATAAGCCTTCGACCGAGCCGTCGTCGGCTAGACCGATCCCCTCGGCTGCTGGTGATCGGGGCAGGCCGGGCATGGTCATGATGTTTCCGCAGATCGCGACCACGAATCCGGCGCCCGCGGCCAGCCTTACTTCCCGGACCGACACTCGGTGGCCCGACGGAGCGCCCTTGAGCTTCGGGTCTGTCGAGAAGCTGTACTGCGTCTTCGCCATGCACACCGGGAGATTCCCGTATCCGGCGGCTTCCCAGTCCCTGAGTTGCCTCCGGACAGCGAGACCGGCGTCGATATCGTCGGCCCGGTAGATGCGGCGAGCGATTGTCCGTACCTTCTCCAGCAGCGGCAGGTCGTCCGGATAGAGCGGCGAATAGTGTGCAGTCCCGCGGTCGGCAAGCTGCGCGACGTGCTTGGCAAGCGCTTCAGCCCCCGCCGAACCCTCAGCCCAGTGCCGGGCCCGGACCGCGACCGTGCCCACGGTCTTGGCATAGGCTTCGATCGCGGCCAGCTCGGCGTCCGTGTCCGTGTCGAACTCATTGATCGCTACCGCGACCGGCACCCCGAACAGGCGCAGATTGTCGATGTGGCGGCCGAGGTTCACGCACCCGTCTTCCACCGCCTGCACGTTCTCGCGTTCGAGAGCATCCTTGTGCACGCCGCCATTGGCCTTCAGCGCCCGCACGGTGGCCACAAGGACGACCGCGTCGGGCCGCAGGCCTGCCATGCGGCACTTGATGTCGAAGAACTTCTCAGCCCCCAAGTCGGCGCCGAAGCCGGCCTCGGTGATCACAAAGTCGGCGAGCTTCAGTGCGGTCTTGGTGGCAATCGCGGAGCTGCAGCCATGGGCGATGTTCGCAAATGGCCCGCCATGGATGAACGCCGGGTTGTGCTCAAGGGTCTGGACCAGGTTCGGCTGCATGGCGTGCCGGAGCAGCACCGTCATCGCACCGTTGGCCTTCAGGTCTCGGCAGTACACCGCCGAGCGGTCCCGGCGGCTGGCAACGACAATGTCGCCGAGCCGCCGTTCCAAATCCGCCAAGTCCGCCGAAAGGCAAAGGATGGCCATGATTTCCGACGCGGCCGTGATGTCGAACCCCGTCTCGCGCGGAAACCCGTTCCAGACCCCTCCCAGCGAGCAGTTGATCTGTCGCAGGGCCCGGTCGTTCATGTCCAACACGCGCCGCCAAGACACGCGCCGCACGTCAATGCCTAACGGATTGCGCCAGTAGACGCTGTTGTCGAGCATTGCCGCGAGCAGGTTGTGGGCCGCGGCGACGGCATGCAGATCGCCCGTGAAATGGAGATTGATGTCCTCCATGGGCACAACTTGGGCGAAGCCGCCGCCGGCGCCCCCGCCCTTCATGCCAAAGCACGGGCCCAACGAAGGCTCCCTCAGGCAGATGGCGGTGGGCTTGCCGATGCGGTTCAGGGCATCGCCCAACCCGACCGTGGTGGTCGTCTTGCCCTCCCCGGCCGGAGTCGGGCTCACGGCGGTGACCAGAACCAGCTTGCCGTTGGGCCGCCCGGCAAGCGACCTGATGAACGGGCGCGCGACTTTCGCCTTGTGGTGGCCGATCGGGAGCACGTGCTCTGAGGGGATCCCGATCTTCCCAGCTACATCCTGGATCGGCAGAAGCTTGGCATCGCGCGCGATCGCGAGGTTAGTGTTTGGCGCTAACACAATGGGCTCGCCGGCAGTCTGCCTAGCGAAATCGTCCCGTGGGCGGTGGTGGGGCACCAAGGACGGGACGGCGAGCGCGGTTGAGGCACGCAGCGGATGCCCTTGCCGATGCCACGACGCTCCCGCTGGCGGCCGCAGCCCGACTCAAGCAAGGATCTCTCGGACGACCCGCGCTGGATACTGACCGATCAAACGCTCGTCTAGCCCGTGCACGTTGAAGACGAGCCGCTCCGGATCCAGCCCTAGGAGGTGCAGCATCGTGGCGTGGAAGTCATGAACGCTGACCCGGTCCTCGACAGCCTTGTGGCCAATGTCGTCGGTCGCGCCGTGCACATGGCCGCCCTTGACTCCGCCGCCGGCCATCCAGATGCTGAAGCCCGCCGGGCCATGGTCGCGACCGCTCGTGCCCGCTTGGCCGACTTGGGCAAGTGGCATGCGCCCGAACTCGCCGCCCCAGATCACCAGGGTCGAGTCCAGCAGCCCGCGCTGCTTCAGGTCACGGATCAGGGCGGCCACGGGCTTGTCCGTCTTGCGGCAAGCGTAGCCCAGCTCACGGTCGAGGTTCAGGTGGTTGTCCCAGATCTGGTACTCGATGAAGACCTGCACGAACCGCACGCCACGCTCGACCAAGCGCCGCGCGAGCAGCAAGCGGGCACCGTAGGCTCGCGTGCGCTCGTCATTCATGCCGTACATTTCCTTGGTGGCCTCAGTTTCCGAAGACAGGTCGGCGACATCGGTGGCCGCCATCTGCATTCGCGCGGCCAATTCGTAGCTCTCGATCCTCGCGTCGAGTTGCGGCTGGCGCGGCCGCTGTTCCCTGTGAGCCGCATTGAGGCGCCGGATCAGGGATCTCTCCGCGTCAAGCAGCGGGCTGGGAAGATCTTCTTCCCGCTTCAGGTTGAGCACCGGTGGCCCGTCGGCCCGGAACTTCGTTCCTTGGTACACCTGCGGCAGCCATCCGGCCTGCCAGTTCTGGAGGTCGTTGATCGGATAGCCCTTCGGGTCGTCGAGCACCACGTAGCCTGGGAGGTTCTGGTTCTCTGTGCCAAGCCCGTACACCGCCCACGCTCCCAGCGCTGGCCGGCCTGGCAGCGTCCGCCCGGAGTGCATCAGGTATAGTGAGGGCTCGTGGTTGAAGTGCTCACCGTACATTGAGCGGACGAGCGTGATGTCGTCGACCACGCTGCCCAGTCCGGGCAGCAGGTCCGAGATCTCCATCCCGCACTCGCCGTGCCTCTTGAACTCATACGGCGAGGGCATCAGAGTGCCGACCTCGTCTGTGAACTCGAGCTGGTTGGCGAGGTCCCGCGGCGCCGGCGAGCCGGCGTACTTCTCAAGGGCCGGCTTGTGGTCGAACAGATCCACCTGGCTCGGCCCGCCGTTCATGAAGAGATGGATGACCGACTTCGCTCTCGGCTCGAAGTGCGGCGCGCGCAGCTTCTGGTCGTAGGTTCGGCGTTCGCTGGCTGAGAGTTCGCCCCCCAGCAGCCACGCCAAGGCGGCCCCGTGAATGCCGTCCCCAATGCGGGAGAAAAAGTCGCGTCGGCTCGGTCGTTGCATGGATGCCTCAGTCGATGTAGAGGAACTCAGCCGAGTTCAGCAGGGCATGGCTCAGCGAGCCCAGCGCCATCCAGCGCGCCGCCTCGCGGCGCGGCCCAACGTGTCGGACATTGTCAAGGTGCGCGGCCCAGTGGCCCTCCAAAGCTGAGAGGTCTAAGGTCGCCAGCCGGACTTCCTCGTCGCTCGGAGGTCTGGAGAGGATGCGTTCGTAGGCGGCCGCGACCTGCTCTTCTGATTGGCCCGGATTTTCGTCAATCAGGCGCCCGGCCAGATATCTGGCGCGTTCCAGCACGGCGTCACCGTTCATCAGCTGCAGCGCTTGGGGGGCCACGGTCGACTCCCTCCGCTCCGTGCAGTTCGGGGCCGGCTTCGGAGCATCGAACACCTCAAGCAGGGTCACCGGCATACGGCGCTTCCTGAGCACGTACACCGCTCGCCGCCACCCGGCTGCTGTCGCGTCCGGCACGATTTCCCCGCTGTCCCTCTTGGTCACCTTGACAGGGCGCCCGTAGCGTTCCGGGTCCAGCCTTCCGGTGACCTGCAGGACCGAGTCGTGCAGAACTTCAGCATCCATCCTTCGCAGCGGCATTCGGGAGAGCAGCGTGTTGTCGGGATCCAGTTCTGAGGATCTCGGGTCGACGCGGGTTGACTGACGGTACGCGGCCGACATCATCATCAGGCGGTGCATCGCCTTGATGCTCCACCCTTGGCGCACAAATTCCCTGGCCAGCCAGTCCAGCAGTTCGGGATGTGTGGGCGGGGCGCCCGTCAGCCCGAAGTTCGACGGTGTGGACACGATGCCCCTGCCGAAGTGGTTCAGCCAGATGCGATTGACCATCACCCGGGACGTCAGCGGATGATCCGGCTGCGTCAGCCAGCGGGCGAAGGCTAGGCGGTAGCCGCTTGTTCCCGGGCGCGGCGGCTCTGGCTGGTATGCGGTTGTCGTGGCCGAGAGCATGCGGGGTACGCCCGGAAGTACGCGCTCGCCTATGGCTTGCGCGTCGCCACGCTGCAGGAGATAAGTGCGGGAAGGTTCACCGCCCATGTCATAGACCGCCCGAATTTTCGGCAGCGGGATCAGGCTGGCCTTGAGTTCCTTAATGCGCGAATTGACGGGGCCGGCGGTGTCCTTCAGTTCCGGAAAGGCCTCGGCAATCTGGTGCCATTCGCCGTCCGCATTCGGGATCTTGAGTAGCTCGTCGTGCTCCTTGGCTAGGCGGCTCTGGGCTGGCGCTCGCTCCTTCCGCGGCGTGTGCGCGACTTCCCGCAACCGGGTTGCAAGATCCTCCGGCAGGTCTGTGAGCCGCCGTTCCAGTTCACGCTCGAAGAACGGTGTCACTAGGGCGTCGAACTCTCTCTGGAGAGTCTCGATCTGGGCTTGGATCGGTGCGTTGACCTCTTCGGCGGCCTCCCGCTCGGAAGCGACACCCACTTCAAGAAACCGCTCAGTCGGGTCCCGCCAGTCATATGGATCGAGCGCTGCCTGGAACACTGCGCTCAGGCTGTAGTACTCCTTCTGCGAGAGCGGGTCGTACTTGTGGTCGTGGCAGCGCGCGCAACCGACGGTCACGCCCATCACGGCGGAACTGAGCACTTCCATCTCATCGGCAACCACGTTGAAGCGCTCCGCCAGTGAACCGGTCGCGGAACCGTACGTGCCGTCGGGAGTCATGCGCAGGAATCCCGTCGCGGCAAGCGTATCCACGTGCTCTTGCGTGATTTCCCCGAGGTTCTTGTAGTCGAGCAGCTCGTCGCCAGCGATCTGTTCGGTCAGGAACCGGTCGTACGGCCTGTCCGAGTTGAGGGCCCGAATGACGTAGTCGCGGTAGCGCCACGAATGCTGGCGCAGCCGATCCTCGTCGATCACGCCTTCAGAGTCCGCATATCCGGCCAAGTCCAGCCAGATCTGGGCCCAGCGCTCTCCGTATTCGTCCGATTCGAGCAGCCGGTCCACTAGACGTTCGTAGGCCCCGGGCTCGGTGTCGGCCAAGAAGGCTCGCGCCTCTTCTGGCGTGGGCGGCAGACCGGTCAGGTCCAGCGTTGCCCTGCGTAGCAGGACGAGAGGGCTCGCTTCCGGTGTCAGCGCAAGACCCTTGGCCTCAAGCTTGCGCAGGAGGAACGCGTCGACCGGATTGCGCACAAGCGCCGAATTCTCCACTTGTGGCACGTCGGGGCGCGCCGGTGGCCTGAATGCCCAGTGCGAGAGATCCCTGTCCGAGAGCGGCGGCTCCGGCGACGGCAGGTCGTCTTCCGCGGCTGGCGCACCTTCGCTGATCCACTTCCGGATCAGTGCCACCTCAGTGTCGGTCGGGGTCTTGACGTTGTTCTCGAAGAGCATGTCCGGAGGAGGCATCTCACCGTCGACAATCCGCTGGAGCAGCAGGCTTTCCTCGGGATTGCCAGGGATCAGGGCCGGCCCGGAGTTGCCCCCTTTGAGGCGTGAGGCCGCAGTCCTCAAGTCCAGACCACCCTCCTGCGCGCGCTTGCCGTGGCATCGGCCGCACCGCATCTGGAAGATCGGCAGAACGTCAGTCTCTGTTGTGCGGATGGCGGATGCCAGTTCGCCCGACAGGGCGGATTCCTCGATCCACTCCCGAACGGCCAGAATCTCGGCTTCCGGCAGCTTCTCGCCGCCCATCGGCATTTGGCCCGATACGATCTTGGCGAGCATCAGGCTGCGATCCGGGTATCCCGGCACGATCGCCGCCCCGGACAGGCCGCCCTCGAGAATCTCCGCGGGACTGCGCAAACTGAGGCCCGCCTGCGGAGAGTCGCCGTGGCAGGCCATGCAGCGCCGCTCTAGGATTGGCAGGATGCCGGCCTCGAAGTCCAGCGTCGCTGCAGGACCCGCCCCGATTGCCAGAAACCAAGCCGACAAGGCCGCGGGGCACCACCGTGAGGCATTCACCTTCCACATGTTACAACTCGTGCAGCCGGCTCCGGCGCAACATCACGGGGTTCCGTGGCAGCTTCGCAACGAATGCGGCGCTCCTGCGACGGCGGAGCCTTCGGATTGGCCCGGCCGTCGCGGGTGCTGGCTGTTCCGCAACGGTTGTACTCCGGCCTTTGATACTCTGGGGCGCGATCGGCCCCGCTGAATGTTGAGAGCAGCCCGTCCTATCGCAGCTTCCCTGGGCCTGGCGGCCTGTCTGGCCGGGGCGCAGGAACGCGCCGTAGATTTCCGAACGGAAATCGAGCCGATTCTCCGGGAGCGTTGTCAGGGCTGCCATGGCGAGGTATTGCAATCCGGCGGCCTTCGCTTGGACAATCCGGCTGGTGCCCGCAAGGGTGGGCAGTCCGGAATTGCGATCCAGCCAGGCGATGGCGACGGAAGCCTGCTGGTCCGCATGCTCGAGCGACCCGCCCAACAGGGTGGTGCCATGCCGCTCGGGACAGGCCCGCTGCCTCCGGAGAGCATCCGCCTGATTACGCGGTGGATCAACGAAGGCGCTGTCTGGCCGAAACCGGGCGAGGGCGGCGGAGGCTCGCGGCCTGCCGCTGAGCACTGGGCCTTCACGCAGCCGGTCCGTCCGCTGATTCCCGCTGTCAGCGATCCGGGCTGGGTCCGCAGCCCGATCGACAGTTTCGTGATGGCGAGGCTCGATGCCGAGGGTATCAGTCCCTCCCTCGAGGCTGGATCCGCAGCGCTGCTACGGCGAGTGAGCCTAGACCTGACAGGCCTCCCACCAAGTGCGGATGCAGTTGAAATGGCGGAGGAGGGCACCGAGACCTATGAACGGGCAGTCGAGCGCTTGCTCGCGTCTCCGCATCACGGAGAGATGCAGGCGCTGCACTGGCTGGACCAAGCGCGCTTCGGGGAGAGTGACGGGTACCAAGCGGACTACATCCGGCCCTTCGCCTGGCGCTGGCGCCACTGGGTCATCGATTCGCTGAACCGGAACGTCAGCTTCGATCGCTTCACCGTCGACCAGATCGCAGGGGACCTCGTCCCTGGCTCGACGGTCGAGCAGCGCGTGGCCACCGGCTTCCACCGCAACGCTCTCCACAACCGCGAGGGGGGATTCCCGATCGAGATGGACCGCGTTGAGCGAACGGTCGAGCGCACGAGTGCCGTGGCGACTGTTTGGTTGGGGCTGACGGTTGGCTGTGCCCGGTGCCACGACCACAAGTTCGACCCGATTTCGCAGCGCGACTTCTTCGGGCTGTACGCTTTCTTCAATGTCGCGACCGAGGCGGACATCGACGCTCCATTGGCTGGCGAACTGGAGCCCTACCTCCGCCGTCGTCCGGAGTTCGAGCGGCGGCGCGCCGAGTTGTTCCGGCGCTACAGGATTCCCGAACTGCAGGCCTACTGGGAGGAGCGGATCCTTGCGGCCTCCACCGATATCCGTCCGGGCTTGGAGCCTATCTGGAAGATCCTGTGGGACCTGCTGCTGTTCGAGCTCGACGGAGGTACGGAGACCGTCCGCACTCCCGTAGCACAGCGGACAGCCAAGCAGCGGGACCGCCTTTCCGCGTACTTCGTGCGCAACGTGGTCGGAGGCTACGACTTCCAGACGCCGGTCGGTTACGAGGGATTGGATTTTGACGAGCTGAAGCGCGAATTCAAGGCGCTCGAGGAGTCCTACCCAGCCCTCACCCAGGCCTACACGATCACCGAGAATCCTCGCCCTCCGCAGACCCGCATCCTGATCCGCGGTGACTACCGGCGGCCGGGAGGGTTGGTGGAGCCTGCCGCTCCCCAGGCACTGCCGGGCCTTCGCGTCGGCGAGAATGATCGGCTCGCGCTTGCCCGGTGGCTCGTGTCACCGGAGAATCCGCTTACCGCCCGCGTCGCGGTGAACCGCATTTGGCAGCAGCACTTCGGTACGGGGCTGGTAGCGACTCCCGAGGACTTCGGAACGCGTGGCGAGCGTCCAAGCCACCCGGAGCTGCTGGACTGGCTCGCCGTCGAGTTCATGGAGAGCGGATGGGACCTGAAGGCCCTCCACCGCCTCATCGTGACCTCGTCGACGTATCGGCAGAAGTCCGAAGTGCGACCGCGCTTGGCCAGCCTTGACCCGGACAATCGGCTGTTGGCGCGGCAGTCTCGACTGAGGCTGCCCGCGGAGACGATCCGGGACGCCGCTTTGGCGGTTGCGGGGAGCCTCGACCGCCGCATCGGAGGGGAGAGCATCCGCCCGTACCTCCCCGAGGGAGCGACCGAGATTGGATTCGGCAACTTTGTCCAGTGGCCGCAGAGCGTCGGTGCCGATAGGTATCGCAGAGGGCTGTACATCTTCCGCCAACGCACGCTGCCCTATCCGCAGCTTGAGACGTTCGACGCTCCGGACACGGTCCAGGTCGCATGCAGGCGCGACCGCTCGACCACACCATTGCAGGCGCTTGCGCTGCTGAACGACCCGGTGTTCGTCGAGGCTTCGGAGGCGTTTGCGGAGCGGCTCGCCAAGGAGGCCGGTCCCGCGGTCTTGGACCGCATCCGTCTGGGATTCAGGCTCGGCTTGGCACGAGATCCGACTCGCGCCGAGGCCGATCGCTTGCTCCGCTTCTACCGGGTCCAGGTGCACGTCCTTGGCGGCGAGTCGGGGGAAGGTGATGCTGGCATCGGAGCCGAGCAGATCCGATCCCGGGCATGGTCCGCTGTCGCCAGCGTTCTGCTTAACCTCGCGGAGTTCATCACCAGGACATGACGAGGCCAAGACTGTCGCACGGCGCACGGGGAGGCGGCCTGCCCGAGAAGAGTCCGAACGCGTGCCCGGCCCCGGGGCCGTCACAGCCCGGCGGGACCGGTGCCAGACGTGTGGTCGGGGCGCGGCGGAGCTTCTTGCTCGATTCGGCCTGTGGGCTAGGGGGGATCGCGCTCGCCAGCCTCTTCGCTGACGACGGACTGTTCGCCGCAGACCCCGATCCAATGCTGCCGCGGGCCCCCCACTTTGCTCCGACCGCCAAGAGCGTGATCTTCCTGTTCCAGTCCGGCGGGCCTAGCCAGCTGGACTTGTTCGACTACAAGCCTTCCATGCGCCGTTGGGATGGTCAAGCCCTCCCCCCGTCCCTCGCCGGAAACCTGGAGTTGGCGTTTATCCAGCCCGACTCCAAGATCTGGGCAAGCCCGAGGCAATTCCAGCGCTATGGCGACAGCGGAACCGCCTTCTCAGACCTACTCCCGCACACGGGTCGCCGCGCCGACGATATCTGCGTCGTGCGCTCCATGACGACGGACCAGATCAACCATCACACGGGGCAGCTCATGATGGCCTGCGGCACGCCCTTCGTCGGACACCCATCCATGGGCGCTTGGTCCTTGTACGGGCTTGGCAGCGAGTCCCGCGACCTCCCGGGGTTCGTAGTGCTCAACTCCGGGAGCGGCGCCGACGCCGGCAGCGGCATATGGTCGAGCGGGTTCCTTCCGTCCAGCTATCAGGGCGTGCCGTTCCGGGCCAAGGGCGATCCCGTGCTCCACCTGTCGAATCCGCCCGGCTACACCGCCGAGTCCCAGCGGGCGCGCTTGGACGTGCTGCGGGATCTCAACGAGATGCACCGAGCCCTCAGCGGGGATCCCGAGGTCGACGCGCGCATCGCTTCGTACGAGCTGGCTTTTCGCATGCAGATGGCGGCGCCCGAGCTGCTGGATTTTTCAGGTGAGTCTCGCGCGACTTTGGAGGCTTACGGATTGGAAGAGGAGGCGACGGGCGCGTTTGGACGGAACTGCCTGCTTGCGCGCCGTCTGGTCGAGCGGGGCGTGCGGTTCGTGCAGCTTGTCCACGGCAGCTGGGACCACCACGCAGAACTCGAGAAGGGCATCGATAAGGAGAGCTTGGCTGTTGAACGTCACATTGTTTGATCGTCAGAGGGCCGATTCTCGTCAGATTGAGAGGACGCCAAGATCGGGTTGATGTTCAAATAACCCGGGAATACCAGACGGCTGCTGACTTTACCGCCCTATCTTGGTGGGAGGTTCAGCATCATCCCGTCTCTGGCCAAGCTGACGCCGCTGAAGCGGAGGGCCGCCGGGCCCCTGTGCCGAGCCGATTCCGGGCAGGCACGCTCCCGCTCCCGTCCTGCAGCCAGCTCGCCGG
This sequence comes from Bryobacterales bacterium, assembly GCA_028819235.1. Taxonomy (GTDB): domain Bacteria; phylum Acidobacteriota; class Terriglobia; order Bryobacterales; family UBA6623; genus VXMF01. The sequence goes on along the minus strand of JAPPMC010000279.1, from coordinate 520 downwards.
CCTCCAGCTGCCCGCCGGGTCCGCCGACCACTTGGCGCACTTCCCTTCGGGACCCGATTGGACCATGCTGGAGTGCGAGGCGACCGTCAAGGCCGCCTCGCGGCAAGAATGGCCTGCGCAAGTTCCCCCTTGCCAGGCCGCGGCCGGTGCGCGCCATGCAGTTGCTGTTTCCGACGGATTGCACCAGCGCTGAATATCTTAAGGGAAAGCTCTGGCTGACGGTTGAGCCGCCTGCCTGCCCGTTCTGCAAGGCCCCCTCCGGGGACTGCCAGCAGGAGCCCTGCGGGCTCGTGCGGCACGGCTTCTACGATCGGGTCGAGCCCGAGGGGACGCGCATCCGGCGCTTCCGCTGCCCAAGCACCGGCCGAACGGTCAGCCTGTTGCCGGCGTTCCTGCTCTCGCACCGCCGCGGTCGGGTGAAATCCGTCGAGGACACCGTCGCGAAGGTGGAGGACCGGCAGCGGGACAGGCACATTCTTTTGTTGATGTTTGGGACGCTTGCCGGAGTCGATCCTTGGTC
>JAPPMC010000266.1 GCA_028819235.1 Bryobacterales bacterium | reverse complement strand
TGTGGCCGGATTCAAGCCAAATGGGCGCTTGGGCGCGGCCAAGATGAGAGAGTATAAACAGTGACTGTGGCACGGCCAGCGGGGCGAAGGTCGGCCTCGGCCGCAGAAGCGGGGAACCGGGTGCGATGTCGGCTTGGCCCAGCCAGACGCACCAGAATACGCGGATCTCAGTTGCAAGCAGTAGCTGCAGTGGCTGTGATCCATTTCATTGCAAGTAATGCTCTGTCGCACATGGCGTCATAAACTTCTGCAGACGCTCGACAACTCTGCCTCTCAGTAGACGTACTCAAACCCTCCAGACAACGAATCCGCCCAATTCGGCCCTGCCGCCCAACCGATTCCTGACCCGGTAGCAGTGGAGTCCAACCAAGTCCTGACGAGTCAGCGCTCTCGCCGTGGTCGTCAGAGCACCATGAGCTACCCAGCCCAACCGAATCCTGACGCGACGGAGACAAGCCGTGGGGTGCAGACGCAGACGTTGGGCACCGTCATCTTGTCGAGCCCAGAATGTTCCCGAACAGTCGGCTATATCGACAATGAATAGACGCTCGAGGCGAATGTTGGAATTGGTGGCTCGTCCAAAGTCCCCACTTCACCTCGAAGGGCGGTCAAGCGCACTCACAATTTGGTTGCAGAAGTCTTCTCGCGATGGCGGTTCCTTGTAGAGTACGGCCTGCTGGAGGTTTGCATGGCTCGTGCCCTCAACTTTGCTGAGGACAAGCTGCTGAGCACCGACCTGCGTTGGGTCGTCATCATATCGATAGACCATGAAGATGATGTTCACTGGACGCGCTTTAACGTCTGGAGAACGCATGAATTCAGCGAATTCACAAATGTAGTCGAAAAGAACATCTTGCATGACCGCGACAATCTTCGTCTTCCAGCGATGACAAGTATACCCCTTGCGGATGAGTTGAGTTACGTACCGCTTGTAGACATTCGCCAAGTTGAGACCAAACGTGGGTCGGCGTTTGAGCTTCTTGGCCTCTCTCAAGGCTGTGTATGCAGGCATCACTGAGCCGGTAATATCGACGGCTTGGAGTTCGACAGACAAGAAATTGGAGATTTCGCCACCCTGTGCGATGTCGGCGATCACGAAATCAACGGTACCGAAGCCTTTCAACTTAACCTCGCTCGCAACTCGGGGGTTAGTGGGTGGTTTGCCGGGCCAACAGTGTCGAATCACGTCGTCTATGAAATCGACGGCGTGAAACCGCTTGGGGCAAACGCAGATATACTTCATCTGATTGTCAACTTTTCGACGAATCGAGCAAATGGGATACGGTTCATCACGCAAGGAGGTACTACGCTTGACACACCGGGCATCGATGAAGGGACAGTGAAAAGGCGATGACGCTGGATCTGACCCTACTACTGTTTGGCTAGAGAATGATGCGGTGGCTGGCTGTCCTAGAACCTCTCCCAAGACTTCCGACGGTTCAATTTGCAAGGACCAAGACCTCAGTTTGGTTAAGCAGGTTGGGATGAGTCGATTCGGGTGTGGAACTTACAGTGAGAATGGCTTCAGCTAAGCTACGACCGAGTAGAGGTGGCACGGCATTGCCGACTTGGATGTATTGCTCTGTACGAGGGCCTGCAAAGGCAAACCGGTCTGGAAATGATTGCAAACGGGCTGCCTCGCGGACGGTAAGTGCTCGATCTTGCTCTGGATGAATAAACGCTCCCCAGTGGACGTCGCACTTGGTCAGAATTGTGGACGACAAGCCAGTCTTACGAAGACGACCGTATCGCTTCGTGTGGTCGCATCGCCTAGCGCGTTTCATCCCTGCAGGCAAGAGATCAAACGGAATGTTGCGCCAGCTGCCACCTTGTGGAATATGCTTCATGCGCTGGACGTTTATCGGAGCGAGCCGTGGAGCGGTATGGTTCCTCACCTCAGTACATTCTCCACGGAGCATCGCCTGATAGGAAGTCGCGGGTGGGCGTGCGTAGGGAAGCGGACAGCGCGGATGTTCGCCGTTCTTGAGAGGAGGCAAATCTCCGATGGCGTCCCATACGGTGACGAATGGTTGCAAGGTAGGACCGTGACTCGGCAACGGCCACGAGATGGGTAATCCGATTCGGTTTCCCAAGAAAAAGATACGGCGTCGTTCTTGGGGCACACCGTACTCTTCGGCGCGAAGAATTCGGGCCTCAACTTGGTAGCCCCGTGTTGCGAGACCGGAGAGAATCTGCCGCACAGCTTGGCCCCTACCAACCGATGTTATGCCAGTGACGTTCTCCAGCACGACCCATTCGGGCCTAAGTCCATCGACCATCCGCAAGTACTCGTAGAACAAGCTGCTGCGCCGATCGTGCAGCCCGCGCTGATGATTGTAGACACTGAATGCTTGGCACGGAGGTCCACCAATGAGACAGTACAATTCCCCTTTTCCGAGTCTAGCAGCTTCGAGAAAGTCGTCTGCCGGAATGTCCTCAATGGGGCCTGGGAGCAATTTAGCACCGGAGTGACTCGCCTTAAAGGTCTCTGCAGCTGCAGGGTCAACTTCACTGCCCGCGAGAATACGGAAACCTGCTTGACGAAACCCTTCGGATAGTCCGCCGGCACCACAGAAGAGGTCGATTGCCGTAGGGCCCTGACCGATCATCTAGGTGCCCCCTCCGTCAGCAACCTCAGGGAAAGCCCCCGCTCGCGATGCTGATGCCCTTCTAGCCCTACGGCAACGATCTGTTGGGAGAGCCAACCGAGAGAGAAATGGAATTCTTCTGTAATGGCGCATAACGAGCCATCGTACTGCCCAGCTAGGCCGATTGGACTCCATGGTCGTGCGGTCACGGCGTCCTTCTCTTTGCGGATCACTGTCACACAGTGTGCTCCACCATCACCAGTATGCACCACTTCCGTCGCCGCAGTCTTGTCCCCGAGAGATGCCGTTGACGATCGACTATGAGATGCCGGCTTCATCGGGCGTAGATCTAACCGCAAGGGGCATGAGTCGAGACATCGGGAATCCGCTGTTCAGCGACCGCCGGATCGGAACTCGTTCTGGCAGCCAGTGCACTTGACTGGTCTTGGCTGGCGTCTAGGGTTGTGCCTCCGCAGCCGAAGTCTCGGTTCGCAGCTTCGGTCTCCCACACGGGAATGTGTCACGACGTGTCGGAGTCTTGATTGTGTCGATCCAAGACGCGCTTCTCTGGGCGGGCCGATCCTCGGACCATTCTGGAAGACGTACTCGGCAAGTCGACAAGAGTGCCGCATTCGACCTGCGGGTCGCGGCGATCCACCGAGATTGCAGTCGCGGCGACTTGCTGTGGCTGGGCCCCATTGTGCATGGCAGATTGGCTTGGTCCATGCGCCATCGCAGCCGACGCTTCGCGCTCGCGATCGTTGAGCACGATTGATCGCGGCAATGGGATCGCCATCACGGTGGCCGTGTTGGCGCACGTCGGTGCCGCCCTCGGTAGTTCTCCCTAGCGTTCGTGACCTGGGCTGCAACCGATTCGACAGCTCGGCGCTGAAGGTGGGCGGGGCAGTCTCGCAGTTCCGCCGGGGCTAACGATGGTCGTTCGGCGACATGTGTTGCGGTTGGCTAGACACCACCTAGCTGCGGTCTAACTGGGTGGCGGCAAGCACGAGAGCGTGAAGGGCACCGATCCGTAGGACCTCCTCGTGACGCTCTTGGGATGAGAAGTTCGCAGCTCAAGCCCGCCTCCAACCACTTCACCTCCTCGGCCTAGTCGCCTACGTCGTGCACAAGGGCCAGCGGCCTATGGCAATAACGTGGCAACTGTGCCGCGACATGCCGACCGACTTCTTCCGTGACGCGAAGGTCGCGGCGGGATGAGAGCAAGGTCTGGCCCCAAGAGTTGCGCTGTTTCGGCACGCAGTTCGGCCCGAGCTCTCGGGCGCTGCTCGCCTTCCCTCAATCCTCCGCTTCAGGTCTTGAGCGGAGCCTGCATCCAAACACTTCCCCGCTCGAAGGATGGTCTCGATGATCACAGCTCCCTGTTAGCGCCGGTCATTCCCCGTCGCTCTGCGAGCATTTCTGGCGACTGACCAGGCCCGTCCAGAACACATTCCGTGCAACGGAGCCCGGGTGGCGTCAAGTCCAGAATCGCATTTGAGAGCTGCCATTGCTGATTCGCCACGCGGGGCGCATCGGAGGTTTCCGTGCGCCAGGACGTTGGTAGAATCAGTCCCCGGCAGAAGTGATGCGAGAAACCGTCAAATTCCGAACGGCAGTGGCGCTCGCCAGCATCGTGGTGATGGCCTGCGCGCAGGACAGCGGCGAGCCTCCAACCCCTCCGCCCCCACCCAACTTTGTGCTGGTCATGGCCGACGACATGGGCTGGGGACAGACCGGATACTACAACCATCCGGTCCTGAAGACGCCGAACCTTGACGCCATGGCGGCCGCGGGTCTGCGGTTCGATCGGTTCTACGCAGGTGCCCCGAACTGCTCTCCGACCCGCGCAACAGTGCTCACCGGCCGGACGCACGACCGTACTGGCGTGGAGGATCACGGTTTCGGAATGCACCCCCAAGAGCGGACGATCGCCCGAGCCCTGGATGAGGTCGGCTACGCCACGGGGCACTTCGGCAAGTGGCACCTGAACGGGCTCCGGGGACCTGGAGTGCCAGTGCTGGCGGACGACCGGCGGAAGCCGGGAGCCTTCGGGTTTGACGACTGGCTCTCTGTCACCAACTTCTTCGAGCGCGACCCGCTGATGAGCCGCAAGGGCCTATTCGTGCAGATGCGGGGAGACTCTTCGGAGATCGTAGTGGACCAGGCGCTCGAGTTCATCGGCCAGTGCGCGGCCGGGGCGGAACCCTTCTTGGCCGTTCTCTGGTACGGGACCCCGCACTCCCCTTGGATCGCCTCCGAAGAAGACCGGGCCGAGTTCGGGGACCTGGACGACAGGTCCCAGCACCACTACGGGGAGCTCGTCGCCATGGACCGCAGCATCGGGACGCTTCGCGCCGGACTGCGGGAACTCGGAATCGAGGGGAACACCGTGCTTTGGTTCACGAGCGACAACGGTGGCCTGCGGAACATCGAGCCCGGGACGGTTGGCGGGCTTCGGGGATTCAAGGGCAGCCTGTACGAGGGTGGCATCCGCGTACCGGCGGTGATCGAGTGGCCCGATAGAATCCGCGAGCCGAGGGTCAGCAGCTTTCCGGCCTCGACGATGGACATCTTCCCAACCGTGGCGGCAGCCGCCGGCGCCCCTCCGTCCGCCGCGCTCCAACCCCAAGACGGAATCGACTTGGCCCCTCTCTTCACATCGGACCCGGGGCGCCGCGAGAAGCCGATCGGATTCCGGCACCTGGGCAAGCTCGCCCTGATCGACAATGACCTCAAGGTCATCAAGGCCGCGGCCGACCCTGACACTAGTTGGGAAATCTTCGACCTAGGAAGTGATCCTGGCGAGACCGATGACATCTCAGCCAGCGACCCAGAGACCACGGCCCGCCTGATCCAAGCATTGAAGGAGTGGAACGCGTCGGTCGACGCGAGCGCCGCAGGAAAGGACTATCCGGGTGGCGACTTCGAACCCGAGAGTTCCCAGCCCCTCTGGTGGATGGTCCACGACGGCTATTCCCCCTACATCGAGGAATGGAGGTCAAGACCAGAGTATGTGACCTACATTGAGCGTCAGTTCGGGGAATAGGGGCACTGTCCGCGGCCGGGGCCCGGACGCACACTCGGCAGAGCTGTTCAAGCCTAGGTTGTCACGCGGGGCGCTCTCGGGGCGCCATCGGATAATCGCACCTTATTCGGGCGGCTCTCCTGCTGACGCTCGAGAAAAACACGGGCGGCTCTCCGTCGGGCAGCCCGAGGTAATGGAACGAAGACGCGAAACGAAGGTCTCGAGCCGGAGTGGCAACCGCTTCGCAGCGACCGGGGGCTGGACGGCCGGACCTCCGCTCGGACCAGGAGCCGCACGGAGCCGTTCCCTGAAAGGAACAGGTCGTCGACAGCTTCTGGCGACCGCTGCGGACGAACGGTTCGGTCGTGAAAGAAGGCCGCCCTGTGGGCTGAGCGCTGCGTCGGCGAAGTAGCGTCTCCGACGAGCAGCTCGGGCTGCGAGAATGGCAGCATGAGGCACGTGGCGAATCCTGCATGCCGTCCGTCCAAACAGTTTCGAAAGTCTCCGTGACCCAATCGTCGGAAACCGCCGGTGGCCTGCGCTGGCGCAGTCCCTCCCCCGTGGCTCGCCGCCGCGCTAGGGCGACGTTTCGGATTCTGGCCCGTTCTCCGCATCCCAGCTCCCTCTTGACTGGGGAGCGTCGGGGCTGGCCTGGGAGCCCCAACTCGTCTGCAACTGATCATGCCGGCCGACAAGATCGCGAGCGGACGGAGCCGGTCCGCACGGGGTGGAGGTCCTCAGCATGCCGTTGACCGCACGGACCGTATTGGCTGCGGTGGTTGCATCCATCGCCATCCCAGTGCTCTCGGCTGGACCCGCCGAAGAGTTGGAGCCGCAGGCGAAGCGATTCCTCGACGTCTTCGGCCTGCTGTCCGATCGGGCGGCCGTCCCGGTAGAGCCGGCCGCGGCGGTTTACGCCGGGGCCTTGCCGGCAATGCTCTGGACGCTGGATCCGCACTCCGCTTTCCTCACGGCCGACCAAGTCGAGAGCCTTCGCGAGATGCAGCGGTCGACCGAGAAAGGCTTCGGCAGTGTCGTCAATCTCCTGCCGGGCCGGGTGATCGTCCTGCAGACGCTTCCCGACAGCCCCTCGGCACGGGCCGGCATCACGCCGGGCGACGAAATCCTAGCGTTGAACGGGCAGCCCTTGGGCCAGCTGCCCGTTGAGCAGCTGGTCGCGGTCCTCGGCAGGGCGAGACAGGGGCGCGCCCAGCTGATGGTGCGCCGCCCTAACTTTCCCAACCTCTTGGACATGACCATGATCCCGGCCGAGATGGCCGATCCCAGCGTTTCCCGCCAGTTTCTTCTCGCACCCGGCGTTGCATACGCCAAGATCCTCAACTTCGAGGCTGAGACCGCCCGCGAGCTCACGGCGGCTGTCGAGCGCTTGGGCGGCGCGCAACTCCGGGGGGCCGTCCTGGACTTGCGTGGCAACCCGGGCGGAATCGTCGAGGTGGCCGTGCAGGTGGCAGCCTACTTTCTGGAGACCGGCGACCGCATCCTCTGGGTCCGGGGCAGGACGGGCCCCATGGAGGAAGTGCTGGTGCCGGACGATGCCCAACCGTATCGTTTTCCCGTGCGGATCCTAGTCGACGACCGCACTGCCAGTGCCGCTGAGCTGGTCGCCGGGGCGCTCCAAGACCACGGCCGCGCCCGCGTGCTGGGCACGCGAACATTCGGCAAGGGCTTGGTCCAAAGCGTCTCCGAGCTCAGCGGCGGTACGGCACTCGCGCTGACGACAGCCTTCTACCTCACGCCGTCACAGCGCCCGATCCAGCGGTGGCGCGGCCGCTGCGGACAGTTCCAGATTTCGCCGTGTGAACAGGGCCACTCAAGCCAGCCCGACCTAGGGGGAATCGAACCGGATCGGACCATGCAGCCACGCATCTTAACGCCATTGGAGCAGGTGCTCCTCGCGAGCAATTCATTCCTGGAGTTCGCTCGGAACTTGGTCGCCGACGGCGCGGACGTGGACGAGTCGTTCGAACCCAGCAACGCGATGCTCGACGAATTCCAGTTCTATCTCTCGCAACGGGGCATCCGACCGTCGCTTGCGGAATGGTCGACCACGCTCGACTTCATACGGGCCGGGCTCAAGCAGGAGGCACTCAACTTGACGCTCGGTGTGGCGGCCGGAGACGAGGTCGAACTGAGGAGGGATCCGGTCGTGCGGGCCGCGCTGGAAGAGATTCTCTCCCTGCACCGCTAGCCCCGTATTGAAGCATGCTCCGGCGACCTTGTTGCGAGAAGGCACCTGCTTGCCTCAGAATAGAGTGGGATAGCCCGATGCGTAGAGCCTCCATTCCGGCCGTATCGGCCGCAGCCCTGATTCTCGGCGCTTGCGCCGCGCCGGACACGGTCCGTATCGGGGTCGTCCCAAAGTCCGTCTCCCACGAATTCTGGACCGTCGTCCACGCCGGCGCAATGGAAGCCGGCGAAGAGGCCGGCGTGAGGATCGAGTGGCAGGGCCCCTCCTCTGAGACCGAGTTCTCCCGCCAGATCGAGATTGTCGAGGCGATGATCAATTCGCGCGTCGATGGATTGGTCCTCGCGCCCACGGAGGCCACCGCGCTGGTGTCGGTCGTCCAGCGAGCCACGCGGGAGGGCATCCCTGTGGTCATTTTCGACTCCGGGATCAACACCGAGGACTACGTCTCCATGGTTGCCAGCAACAACTATGAAGCGGGCGTCCAAGCCGCGCACACGCTGGCAGACCTGCTGAGGCGCTCAGGCAAGATCGCCATGGTCAAGAACGTTCCTGGTGCAGCGTCGACCATGGAGCGCGAGGCCGGGTTCGAAGAGACGCTCGCGGCACGCTACCCGCGCATCGAGGTGGTCGACTACAAGTACTGCCAGTCCGATCGGGCCTTGGCGCTGGCGGCATCCGAGAACATGCTGACAGCGCACCCGGACTTGAACGGCATGTTCGCGTCGGCAGAGCCTGCCACGGTCGGGGCGGCAACGGCCCTCCGCAACCGCAACCTCGCGGAGCAGGTGAAACTGGTCGGGTTCGACTGGACGGATACGCTCAAGGGCGACTTCCGGGACGGCGTGATCCGGGCCCTCGTCGTGCAAGACCCATATGAGATCGGGCGCATGGCGGTGCAGTCCGTCCTGACCGCCCTCCGCGGGGAAACCCCCGCGCGCCGCATCGACACCAAAACCCACGTTGTGACGTTGGAGAACATCGCCACTCCCGAGATCGGGGCGGTGCTGCGTGTCAATCCGGACGAGGTGCTGCAGTAGGGAGAGCAGCTCCCTCAGCGCGCAAAGGCCGCGCGCAGCCGCTCCAAGGCCCAGTCCAGTTCCTCCCGCTCGACCACAAGAGGCGGTGCGATCCGGATGACATGGTCGTGCGTCTCCTTGCAGAGCATTCCCAGCTCTTGCAGTCGCTCGCAGTAGGGCCGCGCCGGGCAGCGCAGTTCGATGCCGGCGATCAGGCCGACGCCGCGCACCTCGACGATGTCCGGGTGGTCTATTGCGCGCAGGCGTTCGAGAAACCAAGACCCCAGCCTCGCCGCCCTGTCGGCAAGCCGATCGTCCAACAATACCCTCAAGGCCTCGCGGGCAACTGCGCAGCCCAGCGGGTTCCCGCCGAACGTGGACCCGTGGCTGCCGGGATCGAATACTCCCAGCACGTCCCTCCGCGACACGACCGCAGACACCGGGTAGAAGCCCCCGGAAAGTGCCTTGCCCAATATGTACACGTCTGGCTGGACGTCTTCGTGGCAGCAGGCGAAGAGCTTGCCCGTGCGGCCTAGGCCGGTCTGGATCTCGTCGACCATCAACAGCACTTCCCGGTCCCGGCATATCCGCGCGGCGTCGCGCAGGTATCCGCGCGGCGGGATGAGGACTCCGGCCTCGCACTGCACAGGCTCTACCAGAAACGCGCAGGTATGGGGCGTAATCGCCGCTTCCAAGGCCTCGGCACTGCCGTGCGGAATCGCCCGAAAACCAGGGGTGAACGGCCCGAAGCCCTCCCGGCTCCCCTTGTCCGAGGAGAAGCCCACGATGGTCGTCGTGCGCCCGTGGAAGTTGTTCTCGCAGACCAAGATCTCGGCCTTACCGGCTGGTATCCCGCGGCGCATGTAGCCCCACCTGCGGGCAGCCTTGATGGCGGTCTCGACGGCTTCGGCTCCCGTGTTCATCGGAAGCACCATTTCCATCCCGCACAGCTGGGCCAGCTCCCGACAGAAGAGCGGCAGCTGGTCATTGCGGTATGCGCGCGACGTGAGAGTGACACGCTCGGCCTGCTCCCTCAGTGCCCGCAGGATGCGCGGATGGCAGTGTCCCTGGTTCACCGCCGAGTAAGCGCTCAAGCAATCTAGGTAGCGCCGACCCTCGACGTCGTACACCCACGGCCCTCGGGCGTTGGCGACGACCACCGGCAGCGGGTGGTAGTTATGGGCCCCCCACCGGTCTTCCAATTCCAGCAGGTCTAGGGTGGCCCCGGCCCTGACTTGGGCGGCTGCGCTCAATTCACGGGCCTCCGCAAGCCCCCAGCGTACCACCCGAGAGCCGTCATTCAGCCTCAGGGACGTATACCACCTCGCCACTTTCCAGGCGATATGCAATCCCCAAGCGCTGGCCTCTCCCTGACCCGCGCGCCTCGCTGGCCCTCAGCCGTTCTATGCGCTGACCGCGCTTGACGATCATTTCCATGTCCGGCTGGCCAGGGTTCGTGACGATTGTGATGTCCCTCGTGCTCATGCGGGCGGCCACTTCAGCCAGACCGGCGCTGCCCGCCAGGGCCAGCAGCAGCGCAACCACCAGCACCATGCTGGCATCGAACAGGTTGACCACCCCCGCCAGGGGATCGCCATCCCCGGAATCGCCGAGCACTCGGTCGGCGCGCCGCATCCAGTCGTAGGCCTTCTTGCCGGCCATGCGTGGTCTAGCCCGCATTTTCCTCGCCCTCCAATCCCAGTTCCCTGCCCCAGCACTCCAGGAGGTAGTGCATCTCGGTCAGGTCCTGGCGGCCCCATTGGCGGACCTGCGCGCCGAGCGCATAGGAGACGCCCCCCACGATCAGCCCAACTACGGTAGTCGTGAATCCGATCAGCAGGTTCGAGGCCATCGACTGCATGTCGCCGGAGGCCAAACCCGCCAGTGCGGGCTGCAAAGGGATCAGGGTCCCCACCAGCCCCAACATCGGACCCGTCCGCGATAGGACGGAGAACCTGCCCGAGCGTTTGCGCAGCTCGTTCTCAAGGTCTGCCACGGCCTTGTCAAGCCGGGCCGGGCGACTCCGGGCCGCTTCCGCGAACCGTCCTAGGGCAAGCTTCCAGCGCAGCTTTGCGAAGCGCTCCAAGGTTGGCTCGCCGGCATGCAGCGCCTTAAGGGCCGCTCGGTTGGACCTGCGGTCGAGAGCCTCGGAGAACACGCCTCCGGCCAAGTAGGTCACGTAGATGAAGAGCGCGGTGATGGCCAGCAGCGCCGGGAGCAGGAATGCGCTCGAAATCCAGTAAAGGAGGCCCTGCAGCTGCTCCACCCCTCGATCACTGCGCCCAGGCTGAGCTGGCGCGCGAGTGCCTCATCCGCTCCGCTCGACCGCCAAGACCTTGTTCAGGCGGCGGGCGAAGCGGCCCGTCCCTCGGTATGTGGCCCCCAAGAACGCCCGTACGAGTTCCGTTGCGAGGGCGATGCCCACTATCCTGCCACCCAAACACAGGACATTGAGGCTGTCATGCTCCACACCTTGGCTGGCCGAGTAGGTATCGTGGCAAACGCTGGCGCGCACGCCCGCCAGCTTGTTGGCCGCAACGCATGATCCGACACCGCTGCCGCAGACAACGATGCCCCGCTGCGCGTCTCCGGCACGGACCCGTTCGGCGACGGCCAACGCAAAGTCGGGATAGTCGTCCCCGGGATCCAGTGCGTGCGCACCCACGTCCAGAGACTCGTGACCGTCCGACCTCAACACCTCCAAGAGCTGCTGCTTCAGGTCGAAGCCTGCATGATCTGCGCCGATCGCGACGCGCATCGAACTCGGATTGTAGCGTATCCGGCCGGTCGGGGAGGCCACATCGTAAAGGCTTCCCGGACTGCGTGGAAAGCCCGGGAACGGCGCGGCGGCGCTGTCGGCCGGGACTGATGTGGAGGCTGACACGAAAGGCCCCACGACTATGGGAGGGCGCTCGCAGAAGGGCGATCGCCTAGGGCCCGTAATACACTGGTAATCTACGGCGTTGGCCGGCAGAACCGTCAGCCGGCAGCGAGTAGCCCTTCGGGCCTGTGAGGGCGAAGCTCGGACCCGTGTGGCCAAGTGAAGATCGGATTCGTCAGCCTAGGGTGCCCCAAGAATCTCGTCGATAGCGAGGTCATGATGGGGCTGCTGCAAGCGCGGGGCCACGAGTTGACCGCAGACCCGATGCAGGCCGATGCGCTGGTTGTCAACACCTGCAGCTTCATCGATCCGGCCAAGCAGGAGTCAGTCGACGCCATTCTCCAGACCGCCGAGTACAAGCGGATCGGCCGCGCCAGCCGCTTGGTCGTGGCCGGGTGCCTAGTCGAGCGTTACCGGGACGAACTGCGCGAGGAGATCCCGGAAGTCGACGCCGTGCTCGGCACCAATGAGCTGGAATCGATCGTGGCGCACTGCGAGGGCGGCGCCGGGCCCCTGCCGGGTGTTCCCGAAGAAGGGTATCTGTACCACGACCTCACGCCTCGAGTCAGGGCCACGCCCGGGCACTTCGCCTACGTCAAGATCAATGAGGGCTGCGACCACCCCTGCACCTTCTGCATCATCCCGCAGTTCCGGGGACGTTTTCGCAGTCGGCGGTTCGAGTCGGTCGTGCGCGAGGCCACCGGCCTCTTCCGGCAAGGCGTCCGCGAGATCAACCTGATCGGGCAGGACACTACGGCTTTCGGTGAGGATCTGGGAGTTCGGAATGGGCTTCCGACGCTCCTCGAGAGGCTCGCCGGGATCGAGGGGGCGGGATGGATCCGTGTGCTTTACGCCTATCCCAACCGGGTCTCGGCCCGCCTGCTCGACACCATCGCCCAGCATTCCCAGCTGTGTCCCTACCTCGACATTCCGCTTCAGCATGCCAGCCCAAGCGTGCTCAAGCGGATGAAGCGCGGCGCCAGCGGGGAGATTTTCCTCAAGCTTGTCGAGCGCATCCGCCGGACCATCCCCGGTGTGGCGATCCGCACCAGCTTCATCGTCGGGTTCCCGGGAGAGACGGACGCAGACTTCGAGCTGCTGTGCCAATTCCTCGAAGCTGCAGAGTTCGACCATGTGGGATGCTTCCGATACTCTGACGACGAGAACAGCGCCAGCTACGCACTTGACGGCAAGGTCAGCGACCGGACCAGCTACAACCGCCAGCGGCGCCTGATGTCCTTGCAGCGGCGCATCTCGAGGCGTCGCAACCGCTCGCTGATCGGAAAGCGCATGCCGATCCTGGTCGGTGGTCCGGCCAGCGAGACTCCGCTGCTGTGGGAAGGGAGACTGCAGGTGCAGGCCGAGGAGATCGACGGCAAGACGTTCATCACCGAATTTCCGGACAATTGCTCGCCGCAGCCCGGAGACTTGGGCACTGCGCTTGTGACCCGGGCGGCAGACTACGACCTGTTCGCCAAAGTCGAGAGCATCGACCGCCCGGCAGCGCCGCCCTCGCCAGCCCAGCTGACCGTCCTGCAGTAGAGTCCCGACCAGCCAGAGGCCATGACCGGAGCCGCCGCCAACTGCCCCATCTGCCGCAAGCCGGCGGCACCATCCTCCAAGTGGGCTCCGTTCTGCAGTGAGCGCTGCCGGACCCAAGACCTGGCCAACTGGGCCACAGGCAAATACTCCATCCCCTCCCCCAGGACGGAAGCCGACGAGTACTGGGACCTTCCGCCGGATTCGTCGGAAAGCACAGATGGGTAAGGGCCTGTCCTTGGCCATAGCCACTTGGGGCTATATCGGCTACACGCCCGCAGCGCCCGGGACAGCCGCGTCGGTGGCGGCGCTGGCGATTGCCTGGGCCGGTGTACACCTGGCGGGCCTGCCCGTGTGGAGCTTCGCCGCAGCAGCAGTGCTGCTGTCGCCGCTAGCCGTGTGGGCGAGCGGGGCCGTCGCTGGGCAGCTGGGGGCGGAGGACCCGTCGATCGTGGTCATCGACGAGGTGTTGGGGCTGTGGTTAGCGCTGGCACCCGCGACCTCGGGTTCGCCGCAACAGTGGCTCTGCGCGCTGGTCCTGTTCCGCCTATTTGACATCCTGAAGCCGCTCGGCCTGCGTCGGCTCGAGTCGCTGCCGGGGGGGCGTGGCATCGTGGCGGACGATCTGGGCGCAGGAGCCTACGCTATGATTGGAGTCGCATTGGTGCGCTGGATCGGGCCCTGACGGTCCTTGCGTGCAGCGCTGCGTGGTCTGCGTGCCCCCCAACATCGCGAGCATCTGGCCCGGAGCCGTGATCCCGGGTGGGCTGATCGAGATACACGGCGAAGCCCTCGCGAACCACAGTTACACCCCCCCTAGAGTCTGGATCGGAGGAACACGCGCCCGCCCGGCGTTCTTCGGCCGACGGCAGATCGTTGTCCAAGTTCCGGCGGCGGCCTCGACGGGCCATGTGGCCGTGCAGACCACAGGGGGCCGGAGCGACCGTGCCAATTTCGCCCTTGGCCAGCTCCTCGCGGACAAGGTGCATCCAGTCGCGAACCCCGCGATCGACTCGAACGGGAACGTCTTCACCACGTTCAGCGGACCTAGAGGAAAAGAGGCGGACGTCTCGCTCTTCAAGATCCGGGCCTCCGACGGAGAGGTCATTCCGTTCCTGTCCGGGATCGTGAACCCGACAGGGCTGGCCATGCTCGCGGACGACACACTGCTTGTGTCGAGCCGCCACGACGGGACGGTCTACGCGGTCTCGCCCAATGCCGAGATCGAAGTCTTCGCGGAGGGCATGGGGGTCGCTACCGGATTGGCGGTCGACAAGGACCAGAATGTCTACGTCGGAGACCGCTCGGGCACTGTCTTCAAGATCGACAAGTCGAAGCGGATCTTCGTCTACGCCACGCTAGAGCCCTCTGTGGCCGCATTCCATCCCGCGTTCTGCGAGAGCGACCAGAACCTGTACGTCTGTGCCCCGTCGACTTCGAGCTGCGAGACCATCCAGCGCATCGACAGCAACGGCCAAGTCCAGCGCCACTGGCAGTGCTTCGGCCGGCCCCAGGGCATCGCCTTCGACTCAATGGACCGAATCTACGTGTGCGCCTCCCGGGACGGACGGCGGGGAATCACGAGACTGAAGGGCATCAGCTCCGGGGAAGGAGCGGAAGTGCTGGAGCACGTGGTGTCCGGCCAAGGCATCGTCGGGATTGCCGTGGCCCCGGACGACAGCCTCGTGGTGGCAACTGGATCGGGCATCTACAAGCTGCCGCCGATCCCCTGAGGACCGTCGACCGTAGAACGTCGAGGGCGCACCAGCCGATGCGGGCCGAAGTGATCGCTGTGGGCAGCGAGCTGCTCACGCCGAGCAAGCTGGACACCAACTCGCTGTACATCGCACGCGAGCTGGGCCAACTCGGAATCCCTCTTGTCCGAAAGTCGGTGGTCGGGGACGACCGCGAATTGCTGTGCGACGAGATCCGCAGGGCGCAGGGCTGCTCGGATCTGGTCTTCCTCAGCGGAGGCCTGGGACCGACGCTGGACGACCTGACCCGCGACGCGGCGAGCGATGCCACGGGCCGTCCCCTGCTTATGGATGAGTCCATCGTGCGGGAGATCGAAGCTCGCTTCCGCAGCTTCGGCCGGCCCATGGCGGAAGTCAACAAGCGCCAAGCGTACCTGCTGAAGGGCGCGGTGAAGCTAGACAACCCGCGTGGCACGGCACCGGGGCAGTGGCTTCAGGACGGCTCACGGGTCTTGGTGCTGCTGCCGGGGCCGCCGCGCGAACTCAAGCCCATGTTCGCCGAAGAATGCCTGCCGCGCCTGCGGGCCATGACCACTTCCCGGCCGCTCCACTCGTGGCACGGGCGCGTCACGGGAATTGGCGAGTCGGACCTGGAACAGCGCATCGGGCCGCTCTATTCCCCGTGCAGAACGATTGCCACGACCATCCTGTCGTCTCCGGGCGATGTCCAGATTCATCTCCAGGGTCAGCACGGAGGCGCCGTCGACCGGCTAGCCGGGCAGATCAGCGCGGAGCTCGGAGACGCGGTGTATTCGACGGACGGACGGCCACTCCCCGAGATCGTGGCCGATCTGCTGCGCCGGAAAGGGCTGCATTTGGCAGTGGCCGAGAGCTGCACTGGAGGGCTGCTGTCCGGAAGGCTTACGGACGTTCCAGGGAGTTCGGAATTCTTCGCAGGGGGGATTGTCTCCTACTCCAATGGTGCGAAGGCCGCATGGCTGGGCGTTGCTCGCGACACCCTTGAGCGCTTTCGGGCGGTCAGCAGGCAGACGGCCCGGGAAATGGCCGAGCGGGCTCGCGCGCGAGCGATTGAAGCGCTGGGGGAGCCCGCGGTCGGGCTGTCGACGACCGGATACGCAGGGCCGTCCGGCGGCTCGTCGGAAGACCGGCCTGGTACGGTTTACATCGGGCTCGCGGATTCGGCCGGCTCACTGGTCCGCAGGCGCCAGTTCGGGCGGGGCCGGAAGCGCGTACGGACCTTGGCCGTGCTTAGCACCTTGGACCTATTCCGCCGCAGGGCGCTCGGACTCAGGATTCCCTGACCGACCGCGGCCCGCCCAATCCACGACCACCCGCAGGGCGCGCGTCGCGTCCGCGCTGCAATAGCGCTTCGGTATCACGTACTGCGCGCCCGGCGACGGGCACAGCAGGA
This sequence comes from Bryobacterales bacterium, assembly GCA_028819235.1. Lineage (GTDB taxonomy): Bacteria > Acidobacteriota > Terriglobia > Bryobacterales > UBA6623 > VXMF01. Next base: position 11,927 of record JAPPMC010000266.1, on the reverse strand, counting down.
AGCTTCGGCCCGTCTCTGCCGCGTCCCAAAGCTCGTCCCACGGAATCCAGTCGGTCCGGCCCTCGCGGCCTATCTCCACTCCGCTCTCGCACAAGTGGTAGGTGATGTGCGGTGTGCCGCCGCCGCTCCGCGCCAAGTCCAAGCGCGTCACCCATGCCACCACGAGGACAGCGACGATGCCGGGAAACGCGGCGGCGAGCGCCAGCCAAGCCAGAGTTCCGGAGGTGAATACGGCAGCGCTGGAAGCGAGCAGTGCGAAAGTGAAGTAAGCGCCGATGGCGGTTGCTGGCGCCCGCCGCCACACTTGGGAAATCGTCGCCAGAAGTGCATCCCAATAACCGACATCGGCGTGGACCAAGAGAGTCCCGGGGCTCGGGGGAGCTAGGGACCGCCCAGCGTCAGTGCCGCTTTGCGTTCGGTCCGGCACGACCGTCATCCGACATGCACTGCAGCCCAGCGCGGGCCCAGGGGGGAAGCTTGTCCGCACACGGCCACAGTCCGGTGGACGACGCCAAAGTCAGTAGCGCAGGCGCCTCGGGTCCTGTTCGGGCAACTCCCGGCGGAAGGCATTCAAGAGGATCTTGTGGAAGGCGCACAGCTTGCCGTCCACCGCCGGATGCCCGCAGCGCATGCACAAGGGCTTTTCGCCGCGGCCCCTGTTCCCATGCAGGGAACGGTTCCCGTTCGGGCCGCGTCGGTGGCCATTGCCGCCACGGTTGCGGCGCTTGTTGGACCGACTGTAGCGCCGATTCGATTGGTCACGCATTTCGTTCGCCGATGGTTGGCATGGCCGGTTCGCCCGGCAGCCAACCGGTCAGCCGCGGGCTTACTGGACGCCCGCCGACGAGGCCACCGGATGCTGGGCGTCGTACGCCGAGATGATCGCTGATGTGATGTTGACCTCGTTGACCGCGTAGAGCACTGGGCCCTGCGGATTCGAGATGTCCATCACGATCTTGAAGCCGTTCTCCTTCGCATACTTGTCGATCACTGCCATCATCTTCTGCCCGACTGAGTTGAACAGCTGGCCCTGCTCTTGGCTGAACTCTCCGCGGGCATCTTCGGTCTCGCGCTGTAGCTCCACTTCTGCCTTCTGGATGTCGCGGGCGAGGTTCCGGCGGGCCTCGTCGCTCATCGTGTTGGCGCCCTTTTGGAGCTGGTCCCGCTTGCGCGCAAGGTCGGCATTCATGGACTCGAGCCGTGCCCGGGTGGGCTCATATTTTGCCTCGAGCTGCTTGATCAGCTGCTGGCCCTCTGCGGTGCGCGAGATCGCCTCTTGAACACTCAGGAGCGCCACTTCCGACTGGGCGCGGGCGCTCCCGACCAGCAGCGTGGATGCGCATGCGAGGCCAGCCAGCAAGCACGGCCCGCGCAGGTTCACCCAGCGCGCTGCGATCGACATTCCTTGTGTTCCCATTACAATGGCTCTCTCAGTCCAGCGGTGTATTCCAGCGTACCACGCCCGTCGCCCCGCCCGATCAGCACGCAGGATCAAAACGTGCGGCTGATCGTGAAGCGGAACATGGAACGCTTCTCGAAGAACGGCAGCCATGTTCCGACTGGCCGAACCGCCTCGATGAACGACTGATAGTTCGAGAACAGCGACCGGTCGGCCACGATCGGCGGACGCAGGAACTCCTGCACGCGCATCGGATTGTACGCCCAGTAGAAGCGGAACGGCGCGTTCACAACAGGCATCATCACCTGCAGTTCCACCCCAGTGGAGGCACGCGTCTTTTGCGTTCCAGGAACGACGTTGATGCGCTCTTGAAAGCCTGCCTGCGGAAACTTCTTATTCAGTTCCAGAACGCGGCCGGAGTTGAGCCGGACCTCGCCCTTTCGCAGGATCTTGTTTAAGCCGATGTCGAAGAAGGGCGCGAGCACGACCGGCCCGAAGAGCTTGATGCGGTACTCGAAGTTGTAGACGAACCGCGTGTCGCCGCCGGGCCAGTTCAGCCGGTACACGGGCACTTCCGTCAGGAGCGGGACGCGCTCCTCGACTCCATCGACGATCTGCACCTGCGTGCGGGCTATGCCGTTGTCGTTGGTGACGGGGACGAATGTTGAGTCGGGAATCCAGACCATTGGGCTGATGGACCAGATCTCAAAGCCCCTGATGTCGTTCTCGCCGCCCATGTAGGAGCGGTTGAAGGGCGGAGGGACGCGGCCGCCGTAGCCGCTGAGGTAGGAGATCAGGCCGCGCATGGCAATCGTGCGCCCGCCGTGGGGGCGGAAGTACTTTGCCTCGACCGTGGGCTGGATAAAGCGCGTGTTCCCGCCGAAGCCCGCGATCGCAAAGCTCGCGTAGAGGCTCTTGCCCTTGGACGGGGTGATCGGGTGATCCACCGTGTTGTAGAAGTAGCCCGGGGTGATCTGGCTGGTTGTGATCCCCTCGAGGGAGTTGGGGCCTGACACTCCTTCGTAATTCCAGTAGGTGAAGAGGTTGTTGGCCGACTGGCTGAACGTCACTACGCTCGAGCGCCGGTAACTGTAGGTCAGGCTGAGGCGGGCGAAACTGCGTCTCAGCGGATAGCTCATGAAGGTGGTGAATCCTGCGGAAGTCTGGCGGTAGTCGAGGATGTTGTCCCGGCCGAGCGACTCGAAGAGCGGGATCAGGTTCGCCCCGGCGAAGATCGAAGCTTCGCGCGCCTGATTGAAGCTGAAGCGGCTCGAGAAGATCGTGAAACCAGCCTGGATGGGCTTGTCGAACAGGTACGGCTCGGTGTAGCCGAACTGCAGGACGCGCTCGCGGCTTCCGAGTTGGGCGTCGAAGGAGAGCGTCTCGCCCAGCCCCAAGAAGTTATTGGTCGCATAGCCGAAGCCGATGAAGCTGCCAGCGAATCCGGACACGCCTCCGTTGAGGTTGATCATGTTGCGGCCGCGCTCCTTGACCTTGAGGGTCAGGTCGACCAGCCCTTCGCGCGTGTTGCGTGTGACGACCGTGTCCGTTTCGGGACCCTCGGTCTTGATGGGGTCGAAATAGCCCAGCTGGTTGAGCCGGAGCATGCTGACGTCCCATACGCGGGTGTTGAACATGTCCCCCTCGTCCAAGAGCAGTTCCCGTCTGATGACCTTGTCCCGCGTGGTGTTGTTGCCCTCGAACTCAATGCGCCGGACGAAGAACTGCTTGCCCTCGTCCACCGCCAAGTTCAGGTCGATCAAAGGGGGATCCTGATCCTCGCGGAACTCAAAGCTGGGTTCGGCAACGAAGTCGATGTAGCCGAACTCGCCATAGAGCTTCTTGAGGTTTTCCATGCCCTTGCGGAGCTTCTCGACATCAAAGATCGCGCCCTCCTGCATCGCGAAGACGGGGCCAAGGACTTGGTCGGGGACGTTGAACAGCTCCACGTCCGTGAAGCTCAGCTTTCCGCGCGAGTAACGCGGGCCCTCCTCGAGCAGCAGTCCGATGTTTGCCACCTTCTTGGGCTTGCTGAACAGCAGGGACCATGGCAGCAGGAAGGTTGCGCGGCCCGGGCGGTCCTGGATGTCGAGTTCGTGCCTGAGGACGTTGGCCCGGAAGTGACCGCGCTTCTGGAACGCATTCCGCAGCCGTTCCTTGTCCTCCTCGAGCTTGCGGATGTCGAAGGTGCGCGTGAAGATGTTCTCCAAGACGACCGAGCGCGGAATCCCGAGTGGCTTGGTGTTCTTCATGGCGCGCCTTGCGGTCTTCGGTCCGAATACCGTCAGGCCCTCAAAGTCCACCGAGCCGACCTTGACCTTGGGGCCCTCGTCGATGTTGAAGACAATCTCCACCGAAGCCGGCGGGATCTGGCGGACCTCGGGATTGACCTCGGCGTATTGCCTGCCGCGCTCGCCCAGCAGCTCCCGAAGAACGTATACCGCACGATTGACGGTGGTCGGGTCATAGCGCGACTCGACAGTGAGGCCGACGCTGCGTTCCTTGAACCGCTCGAGAATGTCGGAGAGCGTCGCCGACTTATTGCCCTCATAGCGAATGGTGCGCACGACGCGGCGCTCGGTGACCACGAAGCGCACGATCTTGCCGAGCTCCCCGTCCTCAACCTCAAGCCGCAGATCGTCGAAGTAGCCGGTGTTCCACAGCACCATGAAGTCTCGTCGCAGCGTCTGCTCATCGAACAGGTCGCCTCGCCGGGTGAATATGCGTGCCGAGAGGCTGTCACGGGGGATGCGCCGGGTGCCGCGGAATTCGACGGCCTCGACGATCTCCTCGCCGGGGCGGCGCTGGGGCTGCCGCTGCTCTTCTTGAATGTCCTCGAAAGGCGACGGGGCCTGAGGCTCCTCGAGCGGGATGTCCTCGAATGGCGAAGCGGGCTGCTGCTGCGCCTGTGCCAAGAGGTAGGGCAGCGTTGAGGGGGCAGGGTCGGCCGCGGAGCCTGTGGCCTCAGCTGGCCGGGGCTCGGAAGGAGGGGCGACCGGCTCTTGGGCAAGCGAGACGGAGGTTAGAGCTATCGCGAAGTATGCGGCAAGGATTGCAGGACCGATCAGACGCATGGGCGTTGGGAAGTGGAAGCCGGCACGCGCACGCCGGAGAAGACGTGCGCGGTGTGGGCTCGGACGATCAAATGCGAGTTACGCATGCTCCTTTGCTGCTGTTTCAGAGCTGGTAAGTCTAGCGACGGTTGGACTGGCTCGCCGGGCTGCGCGGGGGGTGGCTTGGGGAGTCGCCCTCGCGGGTGGGAATCCATTGGCGCTTGAGGGCGTACTGGGTCACTCGGGTCTCTTGAATTCGACGCGGAACTTCCCCAACGCTCCATCGTAGCTTAGTTCCAAGTGCTTGCGCTTGACCTTGGCTGGAATCTCAAAGTACAGGTAGCCGCTTGCGGGCTCGTCCGCCATCTCGAGCGGAAGTTCCGCTGCCTGCAGGCGCTCGGCTGCAGTGCCCACGCCCTCGGTGCGGCCCTCTACCGTCTGCACAATCTCTGAGGTGCCGCCGCTACCCACGCCGCTGGGCGGTCCCCCGAGGCGCCTGGGCCGTCCGCCTGTGCCCGGCACGCCGCCCCATATGGGGCTATTAGTGTCTTCCGCGAACAGGCCCGCGGAGGAATTCGTCGTCTTGGCGGTCAGGTCGAGGACGCCGCTTCCGGCAATGCGGTCGGGAGTGCGCGCTACGGATGTGTCATTCGTGTTTCGGGCCCGCAGGAGGAAGTCGTCACGAGACAGCGTGAACTCCGAGCCGTACAGAGGGCGTACGCGCACTTCCACAAGCGTCACATCTCCCTCAAAGCCGTCACCGGCAATTCCTTCGATCTCGGTGGTCGACTGGACTAGCCGGACCTTGAACTCAGCATCCCCGAGTTCCCTCGTGTACCATTCCGGCAGCTTGGCGGCAAATGCACCTACCGCAACCAAGACGCCAATACATGCTGTGCTGAGAATGCGTTTTGCCACACGCTCATTCTAGGGCAGCACAGCGTTCGGCAGGGCGCTGGCCGGGCCGCCAAGGTTAGCTTGGGTAGTTGGACGGGCCGGTTGGTCACCAACCAGCCTTCGGGGCCAAGACGTTTTGGGACTCTAGGCCAAAGGTTCGGCTCTAGAGATTCTCTCAGGAAGGCGCCGACGACCCTCCTCCAAGTCCGAACGCATCGCCGCGAAAAGTCGGGTCAGCCTGCAGACTCCAAGCTGCACTCTTCTTGCGACGGGGCCCCGAACGCGTGACCTCCCACTGGCGGACTGAACAGCTGAGCACTTCCCGATGCCGCCGATCCAAGGCCTGCAGCGTCCGAAGGCTAGTATTCTGGTTGTCGAGTCGGCGTTGACTAAACGGACCTACACCTAGCGCCTGCCGTCTCGGGGAGCGTAGGCGAATCCGAGCTTGGTCAGCACGGCAGTCGCATGTCGGCTCAGTGAGTCTTGTCTTTGCGTTTCTCTGTGCATGATTCGTCCTTGAACAAGTGAGCATGCCTGTGTCGCTTAGTGAAGCCAGCATTGATTATGGGAAATTTCGAGAGTCCCTATGTAGGCTAGAAGAGCAGCATGAAGTTTTCAGCCAAGGAGATCCTTATTGGTCGATCAATGTTCAAGAAGGCATGGCGGAATCAGTGATTCAGCGCTTTGAGACGTGCTATGACTGCTTGTGGAAAGTCCTGAGACGATACTTGATCTTGGAACTGGGCATCCCCAGCGTGCCGAACAGCCCTAAGCCTGTATTTCGCCTAGCATCAGAAAATCTTGTCCTGCCTTCTCCTGTCGAGCAATGGCTAAGGTACGCCAACGCCCGAATCGACACCTCACACGACTATGACGGAGAGAAGGCCCAAGCGTGTCTTCTAGTTGTGCCGACGTTCATCGCAGATGCGATCCAGCTCTACGTCTCGATGAGTCGAGCGACATGGGAATAGACAAGCGAATCGACGTCGGGCCAAGACAACTTGCCGTCGTCTTGGCCCTATTGCAGGAACACTTGCCCCACACGGAAGTTTGGGCCTACGGATCGCGAGTCGTAGGGACTTCGACCGACCGGTCGGACCTAGACTTGGTGGCCTTCGCACGGCCAGACCAGCTGGAGCGTATCTATGACTTGAGGGAAGCGTTTGATGAGAGCGATCTCCCATTCAGGGTGGATTTGTTCGTTTGGGACCAGATTCCGGACTCGTTCAAGGCTCGGATCCGTTCCGAACACACGATCCTGGCAAGTGTGCAAGCACGGGGGCCGTAGGGATTTGCGCCGAACGAATGAACCAGGCGTCCCTGCCCGGCGCTCATCAGAGGCCAAGGGAACATGTGATCGTGACAGACGACTAGAGAGGTCGAACCGAGCACCGAGTACGGGAACCTCCCAGAAGGCACTTCGGATGTCGCGCCAGTGCTCTGGAAGGCGTGAGTCATCCATCAGCCTGCCACCTCAACGGCATGTGCACGGCTTCTTCTCCTCCATTGAAGAGTGGCGGGCGGGCGGCCGATGTCGTCCGACACATCTGCTGCAAGATGAGCGTTCCGGCGAGGCGTGAGAAGAAGGAGAAACTGGCCTCAGATAGGCCCGCACCGCCGTGCTGTTCATGCACCCCGACGGCGAATGCCGCTGCACTCAACCGGATCACGGACCTGTTCTCGCCCGTTGCTATTCTGACTCCGTGCCGGGCCGCCGCCCACGCCTTGCTCGCATGGCGGACAAAGGAATTATCGAGCAGTACGACGCGTCGGACCTAGCAGGCGAGCCGGCACAGTGGACCGTGGACCCGGAGCCTCTCGAATACCCCGATTCGGACGGGCGATTCTTGCCCGAGAACCCCTTGCAGGCCAACGCCATCGTGGAGTTGCGCTCAAACCTCAAGCAGCATTTCCGGCGCCGGTCGGACGTGGTGGTGGAAGGCGACATGTTCCTGTACTACGCGGAGGGCCAGGAGGACGAGCGGCGGGTGCGGGGAAAGCGCGTGGGCAAGTTCGTGTCCCCGAACGTGATCGTCGTGCTGGACCACGACTTGGAGGGGCGTGGGACCTACAAGCTGTGGGTGGAGGGCAAACCGCCAGACTTTGCAATGGACGTGATCTCGCCATCGAGCGAACTCCGCAACCATGAGGAGAAAAAGGCACTGTACGCCAGACTGGGTATCCGGGAGTACTTCCTGTTTCAGCCGGACGCGAGGCGACCGGGGCCGCGGCTGGTGGGCTACGAACTCGGGGAGAGTGGCTATCGGCGGCTGGGGCCGGAGGTCGGATTGCCCGGTGCGGTGCGGAGCGCGGTGCTGGGGGTGTCGTTGCGGCCGAAGGGAGCGTTTCTGCGGGTGCGGGACGATCGGAGCGGCACGGACTACTTGTGGAGTGTGGAATGGCTTGATTCGATAGAGGGAGACGCAGCGGCCCGACGCGAGGCGGTAGCGGTCCGACAAGCGGCAGAGCTGGCAGCTGAGCTAGAAGCCGGGGGCATGGGGGAGGCGGCCCGACGAGCGGTCAAGGTGGCCCAACTAGAAGCCGAACAAAGGGCCGAGCGGGAATTGGCAGCGCGTAAGGCCGCTGAGGCGCGACTGGCCGACATAAGGGCGAGGCTGGGCTGTGGCGGGCTGTAAGACTCGGACGACAGATGAAGCCCTCTCGGTCATCCCGGCGGGACGTCACACGCGAGAAGATCGGTATCCCCCACGCGTACATCGAACGGTTGCCCGGCTGGAGTGTTGGCACGCTTGCACGGCGCTTTGGTGAGGACGTGCGTAGTCGAATGAGTTGCGCCCGCACCAAGCTATCGGTATGGTCGCGCCGCACCTTCGTTTTGCGACGCACGCTGGTGCTTGAATCTGGAATTGCTGTGTCCGACCGCTTGGCAAGGCGGCTCGCACGGCTCTCAGCCGTCACCCTCGTGCTCTGGCCGTTCTTGGTGTCTGCCCCTGCGCAAGTGGAACAGGGGCCCGAGGCCCAGAAAATGTCAAGCCCGTCAGGGGCGCTTGCGCCGGAGCGCCTCTTCACCACGACGTTTCGGGGCCGCGAACTCCCCTACGTAGTTGTCGACGGCATGGCGGTCCACTCGGGCGACATCGTTCTTGGCAGAGTCGAAGACATAGTGCGCCGACCACTGCCTCCCCGCGTTTCGGCCCGGTACGGCCATTGGGACGTGCCCAGTGGGCGCGCGCTGGCGCCGGAGCAGGACGATCTCTGGCCCGAGGGCATCGTACCGTACGTCATCGACAACAATGTCTCAGCCGAGCAGCGTCAGGACACCCTACTGGCCATCCGCGCGTGGAATAACAAGACCGTCGTTTCCCTGATCCCGCGCACGACAGAGGCGAACTACGTTCGATTCTCAAATGTCGAGTCTGGTTTGTGTCGCTCGTGGGTCGGTATGGTCGGTGGAGCGCAAGAGATCTCTTTGGTGCCGGGCGCCTGCCGAACACACGGGGTCGCACACGAGATCGGCCACGCCTTGGGACTCTGGCACGAGCACGAACGTGAGGATCGCGACCTCTACGTAACGGTCCTGACAGAGAACGTCAACCCAGACAGAAGGGACTGGTACGAGGCCGAGTACGCCGCTGTCGGCCCTTACGACTACGCATCCGTCATGCATTACGGCAGGTGGAACAGCGGATGGAATGCAGGCGGAGTCTTTGAGACCATCCCGCCAGGGATGCACATTCCGTCCGCGGGACTGTCGGCTGGAGACATTGACGGCGTGGCTCGCCTCTACGGACAGCCTCCGGAGAAGACCTCGGTCACCACCAATCCGCCCGGCTTGGAGATCCTTGTGGACGGAGAACGCCTCACCACACCGGCCAGCTTCGATTGGTCTGAGGGAAGCATACACACCGTTGAAGCGCCGGTATCCCAGATCCTAGGGGGGACCCGTTACCTATTCGGGCGCTGGAACGATGGCGGTAAGCGTGCGCGGACGTTCGTCGCGAGCGAGAACTCTACTTGGCTGGAAGCGAACTTCATCCTGCAGCACTCTGTGGGCAGTAGCGCGGAGCCCGGCGGGACAGGCACTGTGAACCTGATTCCGGAATCACCGGACGGATACTACACCCTGCGAACGGAGGTTCAGGCCCACGCAACGCCGGGATCACGCACGGGCCGGGAGTTCTTGCAATGGGCCGGCATACTCTACGGACCCCACGGACGCTCCTCCAATCCGGCACCTTGGCGAGTGACCAGACCCGGAAAGGTGTTTGAGGCTGTGTTCACTGACCGACCGCTGCTGCGCATCCAAGCGAACGTTGACTCGTTTCGGATGCACCTCCGGGATTACTACGTCGGTGTCGATGAATGGGAATTGTACGCGCCAGTCAATCTCGTGACCGACATCCGGCGTAATCGTATCGGGCTGCGAATCGACGAGACTCAAGAGGCGCATCAATCCAAGTCCCATCGGTACCGCTTCGAGAGCTGGAGCTCCGGAGGCGCCCGGTCCAGAACGTTGACCCTGCCACGGGACGGCGGCTCCATGACAGCAAGATTCACTTCGGAGTTCGCCCTCGTAACCGATGTAGCAGACACTCAGTCCGGCACGGTCAGGGTGGAGCCAGGGTCGCCAGACAGTTTCTATGAGGAAGGGGCTCCCGTGCGCCTCTCAGCGGTACCAAGTCCGGGATGGGAATTCGTCGAGTGGCGCGGCGATATCAGGGGTCGCGATGAGGGCACGACGCTGGAGATACGCCAACCGACAGGAGTCGAGGCCGTCTTCTCGCAAACGAGGGAAGTCCCGGTTGGGAGTCCCATCCAAGTCTCGCTCCCAGCAACGGACTTCCGATTCTACGTTTATGACTCCGAGGGCGGTTTTCGAATCGAGCCTCCGACCGACTCGCGTGAGATCCGGGTTTCCTACCAAGCAACCACGCCTGGAGCTGATGTGGACCTGTTCGTCATGGCCGGTGGGGATCGTCTTGACTGGCACTACGGAGACGACGGGCGTACGCCTGTGTTCGATGCTGACTTCCGATCGACGGGGCCAGGCGGACGTGAACTGGTCGTGATCAACGAACACTCAGATCCGCCATTGGACCCGTCCGAGACGTATTTCGCCGCCTTGGTCGTATTCTCTCCACGGACCACCATTCAAGGCGCGCTCAGCGCGGAGGCAGAGCGCTGGACCACTCCAAGGCCATCGGCTACGACGCGCCCGAGTGCATTGACTTTTGTGTCTGCTCCCGACACTAGTCCGGGGGACCAAGTGATTCGACTGGAGAACGAGGGTGAGGATCCATTCCGCTACGCCCTTGAGGTCGATCAGGCATGGCTGACCGCGACGCCAGCAGACGGCCTTCTTCAGGGTGGCTCGACCACGGAGATCCGGGTCGGTGCATTGCCTGGCGGCGTCCTGCCTGAGGCCTACGGCGGCAACCTCACCGTGCTTGCTTCCGCAACGGCTGCTCCTGCGATGGAAGCCGTTGCGACCATCCCGGTCACGTATGTAGTCGTGCCGCGCGGCAGCGCCGACGGCGACGATCCCGGCGTCGCCGCGCCGATCGTCGAGTCGGCCGAGAATGCGGCAAGCCGGGCTCCCGGGGCAGCCCCCGGTTCCAACCTCTACCTCTTCGGTTCCAATCTGGCTTCGGGAGACCCAGGCACTCTTCCTGCGGGGATAGGACCCGGGGCCCAGCCTACGGTGCTGCAGGGGACAAGCGTCACGATCATCGACAGCGCCCGGAACGCCTATCTCGCTAGCCTGAACCGCGTGTCGCCCAGCTTCATGAGTCTCGCCGTGCCAGAGGACTTGTCGTTGGGAACGGCGTCGCTGACGGTGTGGCGCGGCACGGAACTTTCCGAACCATTCGAGGTTCAGATCACTCACGTGGCACCGGGCCTTTTCTCGGCCAATCTGGATGGCACGGGGCCCGCATGGGGCGATGCCGTCCGAGTGGATGCCAGCGGAGCGGAATCTAGAGAAAGCGTCTCGACGATCCACGCGCCGATTGGCGGCCGCACTGCGATCCCAATCAACCTTGGAGCGGGATCCGACAAGGTCTATCTCGGCCTGTGGGCCACCGGGATTCGGTCCTGGATTCAAGAGGTTGAAGCCATGGTTGGCGGTCTGGCAGTAGATGTCTACGACGTCGCCACATCCGGTTTCGGGCTCGACTGGGTCAGCCTCGGACCATTGCCCCGCGCGCTCTCTGGCCGAGGGGAGGTGGTGATTACGATGACGGTTGATGGTCGGCAATCAAACTCGGTTACGGCCTTCATCGAGTAGCGGTCCGTTGGCTGCGTCCTGAATTGCTGCACAGCGCGCTTGGAGGGCGACCCGGATGGCTGCCAGCTCGGGAATCACCTTTGAGCCGGGACGCCTGGAGTCCGGCCTTCAGCAACGCTCTACAGGGTGGGCCCCTAAAGTCGCATCCTCAGACAACACTACGAAGCGCACCCCATGACGATGTCTGACGGGGGATGCCGCCAGCAAAGCGGAGGCGGTTCCCGTCCCGTAACAACGATGCCCGGTCGCACAGCCACACCCGATGGAGCGGGTCGCTAGCTCGTGCTTGCGCCAAAACCCTTCGTGCTCCTTATATATGGGCAAACCGGAC
>JAPPMC010000064.1 GCA_028819235.1 Bryobacterales bacterium | reverse complement strand
GCCACACGAGGGGTCACGTTGTCAAGTCCCGGTTATGGGGCATGGGCAGGGGGCAAGGGCTACCCGTGCCGAGCGATCCGCGACGAGAGCCATCTTTTCATTCGGAACTTCGAGCCGACGCGATGGCCGTCCGGCTCGCCGAACGCAGCGGACTGTGCGCGTGCCATCCCTTACGGAGAAATAGATAGTTCGCCCACCAAGACGCACATGATGGAGAATCGGAACCTCCCAGAGGTGGACCGGCTCGCCGAGCTCGCCTTCGGCACAAGACCCGGGCACGAGCTGTATGACCTGCGGGTGGATCCGGGTCAGCTGAACAACATTGCCGCCCTACCGGAGGCAGCATCCACTCTGGAGGCTCTCAACAGCCGCTTGATGCGGCACTTGGCGGACACGGGCGATCCTCGAGCGCTCGGCCACGATGCTCCGTGGGACTACTATCCGTACTACGGCCGGAGAGTCAATAAGGACTGGGAGGTCGACTCGAGGAGCTGAGGGGGCTGGGCGTCCGCGACGCCTCGCTCCGGGACCGGCATCATCGGGAACAGCCCCTCGCTAGTGGGCGACCGGATCCATCGTGTGTCACGCTGTCGCCGGGACCTGCCGACAGATTTCTATAATGGGTCTCCGGCCTTGAGTTCCGAATCCCGCGACGGCAATCGGGCGGACTCGAGACCGTGGGGGAGCCCGGCAGTTGCACTGGATCGACTATCTCCGTCCGCGCACGCTTGACGAGTGCTTGGACGCATTCGCGGAGCACGGTGAGGCAGCGCGCGCGCTGGCTGGCGGCACTGACCTGCTCGTGCAGATGCGCGAGGGCCGCCGCAGTAACGCCGTCGTTATCGACGTGAAGGCGGTCGAGGAGTGCAATCAGCTCAGCTATGACGACAGCGAGGGCCTGACGCTTGGGGCGGCCGTGCCTTGCTACCGGATTTACGGGGACGAGGCGGTACGACGGCACTATCCGGGGCTGATCGACAGCGTCTCGATGATCGGCGGCACGCAGATCCAGGGACGCGCCTCGGTAGGGGGCAACCTGTGCAATGCTTCGCCAAGCGCGGATGCCGTGCCGGCCCTGATCGCGCTCCGCGCGACCTGTCTGATTGCCTCCTCCGAAGGGTGGCGGAACGTGCCGGTCGAGGACTTCTGCACGGGTCCGGGGCAGACCGTTCTGCGGCCGTCGGAAGTGCTGCTGGCGTTGCTTCTGCCTCCTCCCGAGCCCGGCTCGGGAGCCTGCTACCTGCGCTTCATCCCGCGTAACGAGATGGACATCGCCGTGGCCGGCGCTGGGGTATCGGTGAGGCTGAGCGGGGGCCGGTTCGCTGACGCCCGCGTGGCCTTGGCCGCGGTGGCGCCGACGCCGCTGCTTGTCCGGGAAGCCGGAGAAGTGCTGAAGGGCCGCCCCGTGGACCGGAACGCGCTCGGGTTGGCGGGCGAGGCGGCCCGCGCCGCGGCCCGTCCGATCAGCGACATGCGCGGCACGGCCGAGTACAGAAGCAATCTGTGCGCCGTGCTGACGAGGCGGGCGCTGGAGACCGCGGTGCAGCGGGCGGGCGGAGATCTCGGGTAGGAGGGCGGAAATGGCCATGCGCTCGATTCACGTGCAGACCACAATCAACGGCCAGCCGGCGGAGTTCCTCTGCGAGCCTCGCCAGTCGCTCCTGGAGGTCTTGCGCGACGTGCTGCGCCTTACCGGCACGAAGGAAGGCTGCAACGACGGCAACTGCGGCGCCTGCACCGTTGAGATGGACGGGCGCATTGTGCCGGCCTGTCTGGTGCTCGGCGCCGAGGCGGAGGGGGCCCGCATCTTGACGGTTGAGGGAATCGCCGAAGGTGGGGCGCTGCACCCGGTGCAGGCCGCATTCCTGGAAGGCGCAGCGCTGCAGTGCGGGGTCTGCACTCCCGGGTTCATTGTGGCCGCAAAGGTGCTTCTGGACGCGAATCCCGACCCGACCGAGAGCGAGATTCGGCTGTGGCTGGCCAACAACCTGTGCCGCTGCACGGGCTACGACAAGATCGTGCGCTCCGTTCAGGCGGCCGCCAAGATTCGACAGGAGACTGCGGCATGAGCTCTGCAACAACTGCCAAGGCCGAGGCCGCGGCGTCGGCTTCCCGGCGCAACGGTTCCGGCGATTCCCAGGACTACGAGCCGAACATGGTCCTCGCCACGCGCCACTTCGACGTGGTCGGCACCCGTCCCGTGCGCCACGATGGGACGGATAAGGTCACCGGGCGGGCCATCTACGGGGCCGACCTGACGCTGCCGGACTCGCTCCACGGAGCAGTCCTGCGCAGTCCACACGCTCACGCCAGGATCCGCTCCATCGACACTTCCAAGGCCGAGGCCATGGACGGGGTTCATGCGGTCGTCACGGCGGACGACCTGCCCCCAGCCGAGGACAAGCAAGTCGACGTGGGAGAGGGCATGACCCGCTTGGCCTACGTCCACGGCAACATCCTCGCCAACGGCAAAGTGCTCTATCAGGGCCACGCCATCGTCGCGGTGGCCGCGAGGAACGCTCACATCGCGCAAGAGGCCGCGCGCGCGATCGAGGTTGACTACGAACTGCTTCCGTCATCCATGACGGCCCCGGAGGCGATGGCCCCGGAGGCTGAGGTCTTGCACGAGGACTTGTTCACCAAGGAGTTCGGAGAGGAGACGGCCCGACCGTCCAATATCGCCGAGCACTTCCGGTGGACTCTCGGCGATGTCGGGGACGGGTTCGGCCGATCGAGCGTCGTGGCCGAGCGCACCTTCGACACGGCGACCGTCCATCAGGGCTACATCGAGCCCCACAACGTGACCGCTCTGTGGAACCACGACGGCCGCCTGCACATCTGGTGTTCGACGCAAGGCGCCTTCGTCGTGCGCGACGTCACTGCCAAGGTCCTTGAGATCCCGGTCTCGAACATCAAAGTGACGCCTCTGGAGATCGGGGGAGGCTTTGGCGGAAAGATCCCCGTCTACCTGGAGCCGGTCGCGGCCCTGCTCTCCCGAAAGACCGGTCGCCCGGTCAAGATGGTCATGACGCGCGAAGACGTCTTCATCGGCACGGGTCCGACGGCGGGCTCGCACGTGCGCGTCAAGGTCGGCGCAAGCGCCGACGGGCAGCTGCAGGCGCTCGAGGCCAGTCTCGCGTACGAGGCCGGAGCCTATCCTGGCTCCTATGTGGCTCCGGGCGGGATGTGCATCTTCGCCCCCTACGACTGCGCCAACGTCTCGGTCGATTGCTACGACGTGGTGGTCAACAAGCCCAGCTGCGCCGCATACCGTGCGCCTGGCGCTCCCCAGGCCGCCTTCGCTGCGGAGCAGGTCATCGACGAGGTCGCCGAACGGCTCGGGATCGACCCGGTCGAGTTCCGGCTGCAGAACTGCTCCAAGGAAGGCACGCGCCGCGTGGACGGTCCGAAGTTCCGCCGCATCGGGTGCGAGGAAGTTCTTCGGGCGGTGCAGGACCATCCGCACTGGTCGGCTCCGCTCGGCGGGCAGAACAGGGGGCGTGGCGTCGCTGTCGGGTTCTGGTTCAACGTCGGCCTCGAGTCCAGCTGCACCCTGAACGTCAACACCGACGGCACGGTCCACCTCGTGGAGGGCTCCACCGACATCGGCGGTACGCGCACGTCCATCGCCATGCAGGCCGCCGAGGTGCTGGGGATTTCAGCGGAGGAGATTCTCCCCGAAGTTGTCGACACCGATTCGGTCGGTTTCACTTCCGTCACGGGCGGGAGCCGCACGACGTTTGCCACGGGCTGGGCAGCGCACGACGCCGCCCAGAAGATCGTCGCCGAGATGCGCTCCAGGGCGGGAAAGCTCTGGGGTGTAGGGCCGGAGGCCGTGGAGCACGAAAAGGGCGTCTACTCCTGCAACGGGAAGAGCATAGGGTTCCGCGAGCTGGCCGCCAAGGCCAGCAGGACCGGGGGCCCTGTCAGTGCGACGGCGACGGTAAAGCCGCGTGGCGTCGGGGGATCGTTCTCGGCCGACATCGTCGATGTCGAGGTGGACCTGGAAACCGGCAAGGTCGACATCCTGCGGTTCACGGCCGTGCAGGATGTCGGAAAGGCCGTTCACCCCAGTTACGTTGAGGGCCAGATGCAGGGAGGCTCCGTGCAGGGCATCGGCTGGGCCCTCAACGAGGAGTACTTCATGGGGGACGACGGGACGATGCGCAACAGTAGCCTGCTGGACTACCGCATGCCGACCGTCCTTGACCTGCCGATGATCGACACCTGCATCGTCGAGGTGGCCAACCCCGGCCACCCGTTCGGCGTTCGGGGCGTGGGCGAGGCGAACATCATCCCGCCGCCGGCGGCCATCGCCAACGCCATCCGGCGGGCGGCGGGAGTCAGGCTGCAACGGCTACCGATGAGCCCCCCGGCGGTGTGGGCGGCCGTGGACAAAGCGCGGGGTATGGCGGCATAGGCCGCCGGGAGAATTCTGTGACGCGCCCCTGTGGGGCGCACGGTGATTGCATCATGAGTAGCGTTCTGACTAAGTCCAACATTCCCGACCTGCCACTGCTCTCGCGGGGCAAGGTCCGCGACCTGTACGCGGTCGGCGAAGACCGCCTGCTGATGGTCGCATCCGACCGGGTCTCCGCATTTGACGTGGTCCTGCCGACCCCGATCCCTCGCAAGGGCGAAGTGCTGACCAAGCTCTCCGTCTTCTGGTTCGAATTCCTCCGGGACTTGGTGGGCACACACTTCATCACGGCCGACGTGAGCGACTACCCGTCGCCGCTGTACCGCTACAGGGACCAGCTAGAGGGCCGCTCCATGCTGGTCAAGCGGCTGGACATGTGCTCGATCGAGTGCGTCGTGCGCGGGTACATCGTGGGCTCGGGCTGGAAGGATTACAACCGCACCGGCGGCGTCTGCGGAATTCCCCTTCCGGAAGGGCTGCAGGAGTGCGAGAAGCTGCACGAGCCGATCTTCACGCCGTCGACCAAGGCAGACGTGGGTCACGACGAGAACATCTCGCTCGACCAGGCCGCCGACATCGTCGGTGCCGAGACCGCGGCCAAGCTCCGCGACCTCTCGATAACGATCTACGAAAGGGCCTCCCAGCATGGGCTGGCCAAGGGCCTGATTCTTGCCGACACCAAGTTCGAGTTCGGAGTCTCTGACGGACAGCTGGTGCTCGCAGACGAGGTCCTCACCCCCGACTCTTCGAGATACTGGCCTTTGGACCTCTACAGGCCGGGCCAGTCTCAGCCTTCCTTTGACAAGCAGTACGTCCGGGACTACTTGGAACAGGTTAGCTTTAATAAGCGACCGCCCGGCTCCGAGTTGGCTCCTGACGTCGTTGAGAACACAACCCGCAAGTATGTCGAGGCCTATCGGAGGATCACCGGCAACGAGCTGTGACCATAGCGCCGCTCGCCCGGTGCTAGAATCCTTGGCATGAACGGTTCGGCGAGCGCCCCCACCCGGAGGGGGGCCATCAAGGCTGCTGCGGGATTTGGGATCCTCTCGAGCGCCACCCGTGTCGGCGACGCGGCCGAGAAAGCGGCGGCGGAAGGCCGCCTTAAGCAGTCGGTCTGCAAGTGGTGCTACCGCGACATGGCTCTGGAGGAGTTGTGCGAACACGCCGCCAAGATGGGCATAGTGTCTGTCGAGCTGCTGGCCAAGGAACAGTGGCCCGTCCTGAGCAAGTACGGCCTCAAGTGTGCGGTCGGGAACGGCATCTGCTCGATCCGTGACGGGACGAACCGGACCGAGAACCACTCCAGCATCGAGCGCAATGCCCGCGACCTGATCTCAGCGGCGAGTAAGGCTGGAGTTCCGAACCTGATCCTCTTCTCGGGCAATCGCCGGGGCATGTCCGACGAGGAGGCCTGGGAGAACTCCGCGATCATCCTCAACCGCATCAAGGCGCAGGCAGAGGACGAGGGAGTGACAATCCTGATGGAGCTGCTCAACTCCAAGGTCAACCACCCTGACTACCACTGCGACACGACCCCTTGGGGCGTGGAATTGATGAAGCGCGTGGAGTCTCCGCGGGTCAAACTCCTCTACGACATCTATCACATGCAGATCATGGAGGGTGACGTGATTCGCATGATCCGCGAGAACGCCGACTACATCGCCCACTTCCACACCGGCGGCAATCCAGGGCGCAACGAGATCGACGACACGCAGGAGTTGAACTACAAGGCGATCTCACGTGCTATCGCCGACCTTGGCTTCAACGGCTACTTCGCCCACGAGTTCATCCCGAAGCGCGACCCGATGACGTCACTTCGGGAGGCCGTTGAGCTCTGTACCGTCTAGGCGAGCGCGGCCGAACCGCAAGACGGGCTCGTCCCGACGGGTATCATGGCCCTATGCAACTCGCGCAGGGCCTGAACCGCCGCGATTTCTTCCGAACCGGCACGTCAGGGGCGCTTGCCCTCGCGATTGAGGCAAAGGCTGGCGCCGCCAACGCAGACGACGCCGGCGAGTGGCGCAACCGTGTTCCCGGCATGGCCTACCGCCGGCTCGGCCGTACGAACTACATGGTGTCGGAGGTCATCTGCGGAGGCAACACTATCGCCCCCGACAGCTACCGGCACGTAGAGGAAGCGATCGAGCGCGGCCTGAACTACCTTGATACCGCGCCGGCGTACGGTCGAGGCCAGAGCGAGCTTGGCTACGCCAAAGTAATCGCAGGTTCGAAGCGCGAGAAGGTGTTCCTCACTACAAAGGTCAGCGTCTGGACCTCGAATCGCAACGCGCTGCACCAGGCGATCTTCGACAGCTTATCCGAGGCAGAGCAGGGCAAGCTGCTCGGCAAGGCCGAAGAGGAGCTGGAGCGCCGGCAGGCCTTGGCGCCGGACCACATCTGCGACTATTTCGGTGGGCAGGAGAAGGCGCTTCGGGACGCAGTGCTCTGCAATGTCATGGAGCCGCTCTACGGCGAGAAGATCGATCGGCCAGCCGAGTATGGCGAGCGCATAATCCGCTCGGTTGAGGCCAGCCTAAGAGCACTTCAGACAGACTACTTGGATCTGCTCATGGTCCCGCACGGGGCGAACAGTGCGTACGAGGTAACCGCCTTCCCGGAGATCTTTGAGGCCTTCGAGAAGCTCCGCAAGGCGGGAAAGGTGCGGCACTTGGGGGTTTCAGGGCACAGCGACCCCGCCGGTGTGCTGGAGGGAGCCGTCGATTCCGGGCAGTACTCGGCGGCGATGGTGGCCTACAACATCGTCAACCGCAGCTTCGTGGATGCGGCCCTGGACAAGGCCCAAGCGGCAGACCTAGGCGTCATCGCAATGAAGGTTGCGCGGCCCTGCCACCACGGTCGAAACAATGGCCTCCCGAACGATCCGCGCCGTGTGGCGATGATCGAGAAGGCGGTTCCCGGAGACCTCAAGGTCCCCCAGAAGTGCTATCTGTGGGCTCTGCGGGACCAGCGCATCGCCGCAGTGAATTCTGACATGAAGAACTCCGCCATGGTCGCCGACAACCTCCCCTTGGCGTCTGTCAAGCGGGGCTGACCGCCTGACGGGGCCATGGCCGAGCCGACCGGCGGTCTCTGGGCCCCTTGGCTCGCGGTTGTGTGCCCTCGGGCATCCCGCCGAAGCGGAATGAGGCCTCAGATGACGGTCTGAGGACCTTCGGCCGCGAGGGCCCAGCAGGTCGTCAGTCCACGCATGCGCCACATGCGACCGATGTGCGGGACGCCGACCGGCTTCTCCTCGACGGCCACGCCTTGCGCGACGCGGGTTTGGACGGCGCGGCGGACCCCTTCTCTTGGTGTCTCCCCATCGGGCTCGTCTGCTGCACCTGGGTGAAGATGCCGCCTTGGAGACAGCTGGGGCTCGCGTGTCGGCCTCGCGCAAACAGGTTCGGTAGGCCGTGATGGGGTGGCCTCCGGGCCAGGAACCCGCCGTGTGCGCCACGAACATCTTGGTCACGATATCCATGTCCGTTCATGGGAACAAAGCGTCGGCAAGTCACTGAATTACGAGGGAAACAGGCGATTCCCCACCTTCCGCCGTTGCTCCGCACCGCGTTCCGAACCATTTCGTTCAAGTCGGCCCAGTCCTCACCCTGCTAGAGGGCGCTATGGCCGCTCGCGCGGGCATCGCATCCGCCGTCAGGGGCCTCGGTCACCCCAAGACGATCCCGTTGTCGTCCATCCTCTCTTGGTTCGTGTCTCATTGGTCACTTGTATCGAAGTCTGGTGCATCGACCTCCGGTCGAACGGATGGAGGGCCACCCGGATTCCGGCGGCCTCTTCCAGGTTTCCCGCCCACCGGACGCTTTCTGCGGTCGAACAGCCTTGCAAGAACGGGATCCCTTGGGCGTCGGGAATACCACTCCTGCCGCTCCTCACGGGTCATGTGCTTCGTTTCTTCGTAGATCGTGTTCCGGACCTCGCGAGTCCACGTCACGCAGTCGAACCTCTTCGCTGCTTCACCTCCACTCTTCAATCTCAAGCTCCTTCGGGCTACACGAGTGCGCTGGCCGGTATCCCAATCGCCGGCTCACCTCGCGGTACAGCCGGATGCGCTACAACTTCACCATATGGCGGCAGATCCAGTTTGCCAACACGTGCACCTCCTCCGCCGTGGCGGCTGCGAGATGGTTAGCGTCGGTGCGCATCTTCGCGATGACAGCGGATGACACCGAATCCGTTCCAACGGCAAGAATGGCAGATTGTTCAGCCCCGACTGAACTTACGAGAGCCCCTGTTGTGATCCAGACCCTTGTCGCTGCGCCGAAGCGGCAGGTTCCGGATGGTGCCTCTCCGGTCCGGTACGGGTCGCTCGCTGCCCTCCGGACCGATTAGCGGACAACGTCCCCCTCTACGTCCAGCAAGACGTTCGCGCAAAGGTCGTTGCCGAAGGTCTCCCAGTCCAGAAAGCTCCAAACAATCTGCTTCTCGCGCGTAACCTCGAATATCTGGGGCGTGTCCCCCTCAGCATGGGTGTTCGTCACCACCACGTTTCCGTTCGGAAGAGCCTGCAGCTGGGTCACCCAAAACAGGGGTATGCCCGGAACGTCGCCGCTCGAGAGGCTCCACACGATCTCGCCTGAAGGGCTGACCTCGAGCACCCGGTTGTTGTTTCCGCCGCCGATGAGCGTGTTGCCGCCCGACAGCCGGTAGGCCGAGTACACATCCGTCCCGTGCCCGCGGTGTGTCGGTGTGGGCGGCCCCGTGAGTTCCATGCGGTACTCCCAGACGATGCTCCCGTCGCGGTCGTATTCCCGAACGATGCCATCGTTTTCCTGGGCGACCAGATAGGTTCCGTCCTGTGTGAGGCGGACCAGACGGGTGTCCTTGTGCCAGTGCGGATTCTCCACCTGCAGTCCGATCTCGTGGTGCAAGCGTCCCTCGCGGTCCACCTCGATCAGCCTGCGGTTGCCGCTCTCGGAGACCATGGTCAGGCCGTTGTCCAAGCGCTGGAAGGCGTGGATCTCCACGCGGTCCACGGAATCGTCCTTCGGCGTCGACTGCCAGCGCCAAACGACCTCCTTCTCTGGGGAGAGCTCGACAATCGTGTCGGCTGCCGTCGGCACCAGCAGGTTGCCATTCGGCAGAAGGTGCAGGTCATGCGCAACCGTGCCGTTCTCCCAGGCCCACTCGACGGCGCCGTTCCTGCCGACTATCGCCACATGCCCACGGTCCTGCGCGAGCAGGCGGTGGGACACGGGCACAACTCGAGTCGCCGGCCGCGAGCACGCCGCAGCGAACCACGGTGCGGCCAAGCCCGACCGCAGGAAGTGCCTTCTGTCCATGGCTACGCCCCCATGCGGGCTTGCTCACGCCCTGCGGGCATGCGCCGGCCCGCCGCTCCTTCCGGCCGCTAGATGAACTCGTACTCGCCCGGACGGGGGAGGTCGGGCACGGGATAGCTGGCCTCAAGGGTGGGGTTGTCTGGGATCAGGTTCTGCTTGGAGTTCATGGCCATGTCCCAGGTGACCTCGATGCCTGCGTAGGCCGACTCACGCCCCATGATCGCCGTCATCGTCGAGTACGCCACCGCCAGGGCGAAGTTCTTGTACGGCCCCGAGCCGTTGATCGAGTTCACCATCTCGATGTGCTCCTGCACGTAGGGGCTGGTCTGGGACGGAGTTCCGAGGTCGCGCACAGTAGAGCGGCCGCGCGTTCCCACCACCAGCTCGTTGACGCGCCGCACCCTTCGCTCGGGGTATTGGCGGCAATGGCTGGCCATGCGTACTCCGTTGCCGTACTCGAAGTCGGCGTACACGTGGTCGTAGATGTTCCCGTAGAGCTTCTCGCGGGGCCGCCACACCGCCCCGCCGGAAGCCACAACGCTGACCGGGTGCGTGTCTCCCATGACCCAGTTGATGACGTCAATGTTGTGCAGGTGCTGCTCGACGATCTGGTCGCCGCAGATCCACACGTGCGAGTACCAGGCCCGCTGTTGCCAGGCAAGCGACTCCGCATCCAGCTTGTCCTCGAAGTCGGCCCCCTTGATGACGGGTCCCGAGATCCAGTTCGCATAGGCCGCGACGACATCGCCGATTTCGCCGTCCTGAATGCGCCCGACCGACTCTACATACTCCTTCTGACAGCGGCGCTGGGCGCCGATCATGACCGTAAGCTTCTTCTGCTCGGACTCCTTCGCCAGGCGGATCACCTTCTGCGCCCCCATCATGTCGGTGGCCAGCGGCTTCTCGGCAAACACGTGCTTGTTGGCGTTGACCGCATACTCGAAGTGCAGCGGACGCCAGCCTGGCGGCGTGTGCAGGAACACCACGTCCACTCCTGAGTCGATCACCTTCTTGTAGGCGTCGTACCCCAGGAAGCGGTTCTCCGGTGCGACCTTGATCTGCTGCTTGACTTCCGGCTCGAACTCGTCGGAATCCCGGAGCCTGCGCAGCGACCGCTCGAGCTGGTCCTCGAACAGGTCTCCCATCGCTCGCAGCTCATAGTTCGGATTGCCGCGGATCGCCTCTGCCACGCCCCGCGTGCCGCGGCCGCCGCAGCCGACGATCCCGATGGTGAGCTTCTCGCCGTCCTGCGCCCGCGCCGCCGGCGGGCGGATGATCTGCAGGCCCGCGGCCGTCGCGCCGGCCGTACCGGCCGACCGCTGCATGAAGCTGCGACGCGTGACCCCTGCGCCGTCAGCGGGCGCACCCTGTTTTTCCGGCATGTGATTCTCCCTCCGCTCCGGCATCCGATGTCCATGCCGCGCAAGTGGGGCTGGGGGACGCCTGAAAGCCATTGTAATGGCCCGGAGCGCTCGGCTCCGACCGCGCCGCTGGCTTCAGACCTCGCGGATCTCGTCCGCCATTACGAAGAACTGGAACCGCTCCGGCGGCAGCGATGCGTCCATGCCGCCGAAACTCCCAGCCCACTTGGCGAACGCCGCTCGCCCTAGGCTGGAGTGCAGCCAGAGGAGGAACTTCTCCGAAAAGAACTCTATGGGCGGCGGCTGGCGGAACGTGAGTCGGTAGCCCATGGCGTCTTCGAGCTCGATGCCCTCATCGGTGGCCTGCTTGTCCTCGAGCAGTGTGACGAAGCTCGAGCGACCGGCGTGCGGCCACACGTCCGGGCGCAACAGGTTCCGCAGCACCGGTCGTGCCTCGAAGCTGGTCTCGCACTGCTGTATCCATTCGAGGACAGACTCGCCCCAGACCCAGTGCTCGACGAATTGCCGATACTCCGCGATCAGGTTGGCCGCGAGCCCGAGGCGCGAGTCGTCCAGCAGGTTCTCGGCACTGAGCGCATCTTGGACCGCCCCAGGAATGAGCGACTCGGTGTCCACGATTCGCCCGGCTACGTAAGTCAGCTCGTTAATCTGGTCCATTCTCGGGCTCGAGCGCAGCACGAGCGGCGGCAGCTCGAAGGCCGTGTCGCCAGGGATCTCGACGTACTTCCTGTCGTTCAGGATTCTGACCATCGCAACCTCCCTTCCCGCTTGGCTGCCCCCCGCTGGAAGTATTGTAGAGGGCTTAGCCGCGCTTGGGGCTCCGCACTCAGGCTTTAGCCGTTGCCAGCGCCCGATTGATGAACGCGTCGCTTGATCCCAGCCACGCCGAGACGTCTCCGACAGCTTCCCAGGCGACTGGGGCCTCCGTCATCTTCCGCAGGCTGCGGATCAGATCGCCCCCCGGGTGGGCAGCACGGAGGCTCGCACGCCGCACCAGCGCCGCGGCCTCGGAGACCGGCATCGACGCTGCCAGAGCCGCACTGGCCGCCTCTGCCAGCAAGCCCCGCCCCGAGAGTCGCATGTTGGCTCGCATGCGGTCCGCGTCGACCTCCAGTTCGGCCATGGCGGAGTCGGCCAGGCGCAGGCCGGCCGCAGTCTGGCAGACCATCTGCGGCAGTGTTAGCCATTCTAGGGTCCACTCGCTGCCGCCGCGCTCGTGGGCCAGGGCCAGCGGGTGGTGCATCGATCCGACCAGTCCGGCATTTGCCCGGGCCAGTGCCACCAGGCTCTCGGCCCTCACCGGGTTGCACTTCTGCGGCATCGCGCTGGATGTTCCTGCGCTTCCCTCGGACACCTCCCCCACCTCTGTCTGGGCCAGCAGACCTAGGTCCGTACCGATCTTCCCCAGCGACCCTGACACCATCGCCAGCCAGCCAGCCAGTTCCGCGAACCCGTCCCGCTGGGTGTGCCAAGGCGCGCAGGGCACACCCAGCTGAAGTTCCTTGCCAAGCTCTTCGAGCACACGCACGCCGTCCCGGCCAAGGCCGGCAAGCGTCCCGGCCGGGCCGCCGAGCTGGACGAGCAGGACGCGCGGTCGCAGCTCCGAGAGCCTCTGCCGGTGTCGGACGAGAGGGAGCAGCCAGCCCGCCACCTTCAGGCCTAGCGTGATCGGCACAGCCTGCTGGTGACGTGTGCGGCCGGCCATCACCGTGCGCCGATGCCCTCTCGCCTTGGCTGCAAGGTCCGCGATCAGGCCCGACAGCCGCCTGTCGAAGTCCTCCAGTACGGGGACCAGCCGCAGCGTGAGCGCCGTGTCGACGGCGTCCTGCGCGGTCGCCCCGCGGTGGACGAAGTCTGCTGCCCCTCCCGCGGCTACCCGGAGCTGTGCCACCAGCTCCGCGACAGGGTGCCCGGAGGCCGCGGATCCCGCTCCGAGCCGCCGCCAATCGGGCTCGAGGTCCGCGGCGGCTCGCGAGATTGCCTCCGCGGCGGGAGCCGGGATGACTCCGGCGCTTGCTTGGGCCCTCGCCAGCGCAGCCTCGAACTCCAGAAGGGCCCGCACCGCTGACTCATCCGTGAAGCGAGCCGAAGTTGACGGGTCCGAGAGCAGCGGGCCCAGCAGGGCCGAACTTTGGGGCGAGCCCGTCATGCGGAGATGCGGACGACGGACCCCGGCCCGCGCCGGGCCTCACACATCGAAGAACACCGTCTCTCTCTTGCCCTGCAGGACGATTTCGTAGTCGTAGATGGCCTCGCCATTGCGGCATCGGGCCACGAGCGTCTCCCGCCTGTCGGCGGGCACGGAACTCAGGACGGGATCGGAGCGGTTGGCCTCGCTCTCGTCCGAGAAGTACACACGAGTGAAAGCGTGGTTCAGCATCCCGCGCGCAAAGACTGCCAAATGCAGGTGGGGTGCCGCGCCCGGGGCGGCAGGGCCCGGCTTCACAGTCCGAACGCGGAAACGCCCGGAAGCGTCCGTTCCGAACCGGCCGAATCCCCGGAACCCTGAGTCCGATCGGTACTCTCCACGCGCGTCCGCCTGCCAGACCTCGACCATTCCGTCGGACACTCCTTCGCCGTTGCCGTCGACGACCCGGCCCTCAACGCGGATCGGCCTGCCCTCACAGGCCTCGTCGGCCAGATCGCCGCAAACAGGCGGTCGATACGCGGTCGCACCCGCTGTCAGGGCGTGTGCGAAGAACGGGCCGATGGTCTGCGAGGGTGTCTGGCCGCGCATCCGCTCAGTCCTCCATCGGCGTAGCCGCAGATCCCCGAAGGACGATGTCGAATGTGTAGCCCAGTGCCCATTCCGGCTCCGACAGTCTCTGGGAGAATTCCGCCACGAGGCGTCGCCGCGCCGCTTTGCTCGCGGTGGCGTTAAAGATCGGGTCCAGGGGCAGCAGCGGGTCGCCGGGAAAGTACATCTGCGTGACCAGCCTCTGGGCGAATGCCCGGCCGAACACCGAGAAGTGGATGTGGGCCGGCCTCCAAGCGTTTGCGTGGTTGCGCCAGGGATACGCGCCGGGCCGGATGGTCGTGAACCGATAGCGGCCCTCGGAGTCAGTCAGGACGTGGCCGGCGCCCAGAAAGTTCGGGTCGAGCGGGGCGTCGTGCTGGTCCCGCTCGTGCGTGTAGCGCCCGGCGGCATTTGCCTGCCAGACTTCGACCAGCGCGTCGCGCAGCGGCCGCCCGTCTTCCTCGAGCACACGCCCCGCGACGATGATCCGCTCGCCAATCGCCTCGCCGCCGGCCGAGGCGTTGCGCGTCAGGTCGGCGTGCGCCGCCAACACGTCATGCGGCCCGAACGTCGGCCCAGCATGCTCTCCTGTCCCCGGCGGCAAGCTCACGAGCGCTTGCGACTGCGACCTGCGCAGGGTGGACTTGTAGTCACCGTGCGCTTGGCGAGGCTGGGATCTCCAGTCCCGGGGCCACAGCAGCGTCGCCTTCACCGCTGGGCCTCTGTGCCTTCTTGGCTTGCGAGCGCACGCTTGGCGGCCGCAAATGCTCGGTTCGCCGCCGGCACTCCCGCATAGACGGCCACGTGCAGCAGCGCCTCTGCGATCTCGGAAGGCCGAGCGCCGGTGTTGCGGGCTGCCCGGACGTGCATTTCCAGCTCGTCGGTGTGGCCCAGCGCCGCCAGCAGCGCGACTGTCACCAAGCTCCGCGTGCGCCTGTCCAGTTCAGGACGCGCCCAGACAGAGCCCCAGGCCCCTTCTGTGATGAAGGCCTGGAAGGCTTCGTCAAACGACGTCTTGGCTCTCTCGGCAGCATCGACGTGTGCATCGCCGAGCACTTGGCGCCGAACCGCTGTGCCGAGCGCGGCGCGGTCTTCACCCGCCAAGCCGCCCCTCCATGAAGCTGCGCAGGACGCCCGCGAATTGGTCCGGCTGCTCGACGGGCGTCAGGTGCCCGGCACCGGCCAGTTCCACGTATGCCGCGTCGGGCAGGGCCGCCGCGAGATCGCGAACGGCCGCGGGCGGAGTAGATTGGTCCTCGGACCCGCAGACGCACACCGAAGGGGCGGCGATGCTTCCCGCAATTTGCCCAAGGTCCGCGTCCCGGAGGGCCGCGCAGGACCCCAGATAGCCTTCCAGCGGGGCGCGGGCGAGCAGGTTTGACCATCCGTGCGCGTCGGCAGGACGATCCCGCAGGTAGCTGCCTCCGAACCATCGCCGCATGACCTCCGCAGCGATCGCGTGAAGCCCCTGGTCACGGACCTGCCGCATGCGGGATTCCCAGAATTCCCTGGGGCCGATCACGGTGGCCGTGTCGGCCAACACGAGGCCGAGCGCCACATCCGGTCGGCGGCCCGCGATCTCCATGGCGATCATGCCGCCGATTGAGAGGCCGCACAGCACCGACGGCCTCCAGTCCAGTCGTCGCAGCAAGGCGAGCAGATCTGTCGCGTGGTCGCCGACGGAGTACGGGCCGGGCGGAGTGTCGCTGAGGCCTTGGCCCCGCTGGTCGTACCGCAGGCAGCGGTAGCTGGCCCCGATGCGGTCGACCAATGCACCCCAGATGCGCCAGTCCGTGCCCAGGGAGTTCAGCAGGACAACCCGGGGCGCCCCTTCAGGGCCGTCAAGGCGGTAGTGCAGGGTGACGTCGGACAGTGCTGCGAAAGCCATTGCCGGCGCCTGCCTTCGTTGACAGGATATTGCGCATACGCAACACTAGTCAAGCGTGGGAGCCGATGGCAGGGTTCGCCAAATCGCTGGGCATTCGCTTGCGGCGGGCCTACCAGTCCCTTCATCGCCGGGCGAACAGCGAACTCCGTAGTCAGTTCGGCGTCACCGCGGACCAATTCGTCGTCCTGAGCCTGCTGGCCGAGCGGGACGGGATCAGCCAGCAGGAGCTTTGTTCACCCTGCTACTCGGATCCCAGTACGATGGGCGCGCTGGTCCGGCTCTTGGAGGGCAAGCGCTGGGTGCGGCGCACTGTCGACCCGGGCGACGGCCGCGCGCGTCTCGTGCACCTCACGCCGGCCGGGCGCGAGCTGCAGGCCAAGCTCTGGGAGGCCGCGGGCGAGAGCTTTCACCGCGATCTGTGGGGCATACCCCGCAGTGCGCGGGAGGAGCGGGAGATATTCGATCTGCTGGACCGCATTGTCGCTGCCATGGAGCGCACCCCGGGCCCTGGGGGAAACCGGTGACCCCCTACCGTCTCACGCTTGTCTCCGAGGACGACCCTTACCCTGCCTACCGAGCATTGCGCGACAGGGATCCTGCGCACTACTCCCCGCCCGAACGCATCTGGGTCCTAACCCGGTACCACGACGTGGCGAATGGGCTGCGCGACTGGAGGACTTGGTCGTCCGGGCGGCGCGGGAATCTTATCAACGACATGCCGGCGCGCATCGGGCGCACGCTCGGCACCACCGATCCCCCATCTCACCGCTTCGCGCGCGGCTTGGTCGAGCAGGCGTTCACCCGCGCCACGCTCGCGGGCCTGGTGCCGCGCATTGCTCGCCTCTCGCGAGAGCTCGCCGCTAAGGCCCGTGAGGCGGGCTCTTCGGAGGTAGTGGCCCAGATCTCGGCGCCGCTGAACGCCGAAATCCTTGGATCGATGTTCGGCGTGCCGCGCGGAGACTTTCTGCTCCTGCGGCGCTGGCTCGATGACTTCTTCCTGCGCAGCAGCACGACCAATGGCGCCGAAGCGCCTCAAGAGCGGGCCATGCGCAAGCTGAACGAGTATCTGGACGCCCTTGCTTCCGAGCGGCTCAAGAGGCCGTCCGAGGACCTGATCAGCGCCATGCAGGCCGTCCAGAGCGGCCAGCAGCGGCTCACACGGGAGCAGGTCGTAGTCACGACCATGACGTTCCTCACAGCCGGATTCGAGTCGACCAACAACCTCTTCACAAACCTTGCCCATGCCCTTGCCCTGCATCCGGGCGTCTACCGCCAGATCAAGGACGAGCCGGGATTGATGGGCGCGTTCATCGAGGAGGGCATGCGCTGGGACGCCGCTGCCCAAGGCTTCGTGCGCTGCCCGACCCGCGATGTCCGGATGCACGGCACGACCATCCCCGAAGGCGCGCAGGTGCTGATGCACATCGGTTCGGCGAACCGCGACGAGCGCAAGTTCCCGGATCCAGATCGGTTCCGCCTGCGCCGCCGCAGGAACCAGCACCTCGGATTGGGCAAGGGGATCCATTTCTGCGTGGGGGCGCCGCTCGCCCGCCAGATGGCCGGATCCCTGTTCTCCGAACTGGTCGCCGCCAGCGGCCGCTGGGAGGTCGACCTGTTGCGGGCGCGAAGGGTCGCAACCCCGAATTTCCGGGGCTTCTGCAAGCTCCCCCTCTCGATCTGAGGCCCGAACCGATGCCCCGATCGCACCCGCGCTGGCCGCTGCTGGTCGCGCTGGTGGCCTGCGCCCTGTTCCAAAACTTCTGGATGTGGTCCGAGGACCGTCTCATCGCGGGCCTTCCCGCCAATCTCGCCTACCATCTGGGACTTTGCATTGCCGCCTCCGGAGCCCTCGCGGCGGTGGTCCGGTGGGGCTGGCCCCGGGACCTTGGCGAGTAGGTGCCCGGCGTGGTCCTCACGGTTCTTGCGGTCTACCTTGCCCTCGTGCTGGGCCTGGGAGTGTTCGGCCATCGGCTTTTCCGCGGGACTGGAGAGGACTACTTCCTCGCCAGCCGCTCAATCGGCCCCTTTGTCCTGGTGATGACGCTGCTGGGCACGAACATGACGGCCTACACCCTGCTCGGGGCATCCGGGGAGTCCTATCAACGGGGCATCATCGTCTTCGCGCTGATGGGGTCGAGCACGGCACTGCTGGTCCCGTTCCTGATCTACTACCTCGGGATCCGGGCATGGCGGCTCGGCCAGCGCCACGGGCACGTGACGCAGGTGCAACTGGTGCGGCAGCGCTACGGCTCGGACAGCCTCGGCCTGCTGCTGTTCTCGGTGGTCGTCGCACTGATGCTGCCGTATCTCCTGATCGGCGTCAAGGGCGCCGGCGACGCGCTCACGATCCTCACGGGCGGGGCCGGCCAGGGCCTGCCGGGATGGGTCGGCAGCTTGGCCGTCTGCGCGGTGACCTATGTCTACGTCAGCTACGGGGGGATGCGCAGCACGTCCTGGGTCAACGCCCTGCAGACGACCGTCTTCTTGCTGTTCGGCGTCGTGGCCTATGTCGCAGTGATGTCGGAGTTCGGCGGCGTGGAGGCGGCCATGGAGCGCCTGCGGGCCGAGCAGCCCGCCATGGCCAGCTTCGGCTCCGGGCGCTTCTCGGCGCTGCAGATGGCCTCCTTCCTGCTCCTGCCGCTTTGCACGGGCGCGTTTCCGCACCTGTACAGCCACTGGCTGTCCGCGCGCAGCGCCGAAAGCTTCCGGCTGGCGATCGTGGCCTACCCGCTTCTGGTCGCCGCGACTTGGTTCCCTTCCGTGACATTGGGCGCCGTCGGGCGGCTGCAGTTCGACCCGCCCCTGGACGGGCCCGTGCTGGTCAAGCTGATCGTCGCTAACACGGGCGAAGTCGTCGCGGGGTGCCTGGCGGCGGGCGTCTTCGCGGCGATCATGTCCTCGCTCGACTCCCAGATCCTGGCCCTCGGAGCGATGTTCACGCAGGACATCGTGAAGCACTACGGCTTTCACGGGACTCTACGGGAGGACCGCCAAGTATGGTTCGGGCGGCTATTCGTGCTGGCGTTCCTCGCAGCGACGTTCCTGTGCTCGCTGGTGGCTTCGCAGTCGATATTCGCGCTCGGCACTTGGGCGCTGACAGGATTCGCGGGACTGCTGCCCATGTTGGCGGCCACCCTGTTCTGGCAGAGGGCCACGGCCGCGGGGGCGGCGGCTTCGATTCTGTCGGCGGCCTCGTTGTGGACGGGGTTCTTCTTGGACTCGCTGGACGCTGCGGGGCCATACTCAGTCGGCGGAACGGGGCTTATGCCGGTCGCGGTGATCGTTCCCGCTGCTGCCCTCGCGCTTGTGGCGGGATCGCTGGTGACCCGCCCTGCCTCAGTTCGGCGCTGATCTGGCCCGAAGAATTTACAAGAAGTTGAATTCATGCGCGTTTCGCGCCCGCCCGTGCGTGTTATCGTTCCTTCGGGCTTGGTTGAGTGCATAGGTTCCGCGGTAGTAGCGGTGGTAGGCATTGGCCGAGTTCTTGGTTCCTGATGTCATTCGTGGGCGGAGGATTGAGATGATCCGTACAGTCATCGCCGCTGCGGCGCTGGCCTGCCTGGCCGCGCCCATGCCGGCACAAGTGAGCTTGGCAAACGTGACCGGATCGGTCACGGACGAGGGAGAGGCGGTCATACCCGGCGCCAGCGTCGTGATCCGGAACGTGGACACGGGCATTGAAACCAAGTCGGAGACCAACGAGTCCGGGTATTACACGCTCATCAGTCTGCAGCCCGGTCCCTATGAGCTTGAGGTGGCGTCCGACGGCTTTCGCAGGTTTGTGCGCTCAGGCCTGCAGATGGAGACCGGTCAACAGCTGCGCTTGGATGTTCAACTGCAGATCGGAGCAGTCACCGAGTCGATCACCGTCTCGTCGGCCGCCCCGACCATCAATATGGAGCGTGGAACGGTCAAGGGCGACGTGATCGTCTACGAGGAGATTCAGGATCTCCCGCTGCTGGGCCGCGACTTCACCGAACTGGCCTTTCTAGTTCCAGGCGTCATGCCGCGCGCGCGGGGGCAGGGATCGTTCGCGTCGGTCAATGGGGCCCGGCAGGACCAGACGAACTTCTACGTCGACGGCGTCAGCAACCGAAACCCGGTCGGGGGCGGCGCCCAGGTCCGTCCGCCCTTGGACGCAGTGGAGGAGTTCCGCGTCGTGACGTCGGGCTTTTCGGCCGAGTACGGAGGATTCTCCGGCGGCATCATCGGCATTACGATGCGCTCCGGGACCAACAGGTTCAACGGTTCCGCCTTCGAGTACATGCGCAACGAGGCGCTGGACGCGCGGGGCTTCTTCGACGAGGAGCGCCTGCGGCTGCGCCGTCACCAGTTCGGCGGCACGCTGGGTGGTCCGATTGTGCGCAACAAGAGCTTCTTCTTGGCCAGCTATGAGGGGCGCGTGCAGTCGATCGCCCGCACGCGCTTGGGCAACGTGCCGACGGCACTGGAGCGCGCAGGGGACTTCAGCCAGTCCTTGGACATCACGACGGGTTCGGCATCTGGGGAGTTGCAGCAGGTATACCTGAACGACCCGAACCGTAGGGGCGCCTGCAACCGGCGCGTCCAGCGCGGCTGCTTCCCGAACAACCTGATCCCCGCGTCGCAGATCGACCCCGCAGCCCTCAATCTGATCGATTTCTACCCGCTCCCGAACCGCGACAACGTCCGTTTCAACAACATCTCGACGGCTGTCGACGACGACGACTGGCACCAGATCGTGCTGAAGGTGGACCAGAACTTCTCGGCCAAGGACACCTTCTCGGTCAGCTACCAGAAGCGCTTCAACAACACCGAGAATCCGTTCGGCGGCAGCGCTCTTGCGATTTGGGGAGACGAGGGCATCGACCGGCGCGACCTGATCTCGCTGCGCCACACGCACACCTTCTCGCCGACCTTGGTGTTGGAGTTCGCAGGGGGCTTCAGCCACCGCGACAACTACTACTACTCGCTCGCAGCCGACGACGACCCCGCAACGCTGGGGCTCCCGGTTCCGCCGGACATTCCGGACCACCTCAAGGGCCTGCCGCGCGTCACCCTGCAGGGCTACTGGCCGTTGGGCCAGGGCGCGAACACGCCCCGCGAGCAGGTGATTTGGGATGTGCAGGGTTCCGGTCGGCTCTCTTGGATCCGCCAGAAGCACACCCTCAGGATGGGCTTCGACATGTCCAGGGCGATGTACGACCAGCCGCAGTGGAACAACGTGCGCGGTTCCTTCCGCTTCGGAAGGCGGTTCACCCGGCATACTGTCGGAGACCTGTTGCTCGGGCGCCTGCAGAATGTCAATCGGCGCGTCCAGACCACGTTCAATGAGATGCGCGCGTTCGGCTTTGGGATGTTCATCAACGACGACTGGAAGGTGAGTCCGGACCTGACGCTCAATCTCGGCCTGCGTTACGAGGTCGAGATGCCGCCCTACGACCTCAACGACCGCATGTCGAATTACCTTCCAGGCCTCAACAAGGTCGTTCTGGCCAGCGACAGGTCGCTATCCGGCTTGGAGGACCTCCTCGAGGCCCAAGGCTTGGCGGACCGCACCGTCCAGGCCTCCGACGTCGGGCTGACACGGCACCTGATCGATCCCGACTACAACAACTTTTCGCCGCGGGTGGGATTCGCATGGCGCCCGTTCGGCAACAACCGGAACGTGGTGCGAGGGGGCTACGGCGTGTTCTACCAGGGCTACCTGCTCGGGCCGGTCCGCAACCAG
Source organism: Bryobacterales bacterium (assembly GCA_028819235.1). Lineage (GTDB taxonomy): Bacteria > Acidobacteriota > Terriglobia > Bryobacterales > UBA6623 > VXMF01. Next base: position 7,001 of record JAPPMC010000064.1, on the reverse strand, counting down.
TTGGCGGGGGTCTTCCCGTTCACGTTCCAAGAGGTATACAACTCTGGGGGCAACGCCAGGATCCCGCCGCCGACCCTGCAGAATCCCTTTCCTCAGGGCCGCGAAAGTGTCCGGGGGGGCGGCATCCAGAACGTCAACGGGTTCGACCCGGATCCCCCGACGGCGTACCTGCAGTCCTGGAACTTCACCATCGAGCGCGACCTTGGCGGTGGTCAGGCGCTGGAGGTGGGTTACGTCGGTTCGAAGGGCAGCCACCTGCAGAGGCGCTACGACTACAACCAGCCGATCCGCGACCTCGAGCTCGCCGTGGAGGCCGCGAACGGTAATCTGACCTTCCCTCGGCCGATCGACGGTTTCAACGCCATCAACTACACATCCTTCGGGTCGAACTCGACGTACCATGCGCTGCAGGCATCGCTCCGGCGCCGCAGTCGGAGCGGTCTCTTCTACCGCATCAACTACACGTTCGGCAAGTCGATCGATGATGCCTCATCGGCGATCGACAACCGCAGCACTGGTGGGGCCGGCGCCCTCGACACGCGCAACCTGCGACTTGACCGCGGGCGGTCGAACTTCGACCAGCGACACGCGTTCACGGTGGCTGGGCGGTATGAGCTGCCGGTCGGCAACGGGCGCAGGTTCCTGCGCAACATGCGGGGCGTTCCCCAAGCGATCTTGGGAGGTTGGCAGCTATCGTCGACGACGATCGCCTACTCCGGCCAGCCCCTGACGGTCCGCGCGGCCAACGTGGACATCAACGCGGGCGAGTCCGTCCGTCCGAACCGCGTCGGACACGGCTACTTGCCCTCTGACGCGTACCCCGGCCTCAAGGGCGTCGACTTTCCGTGGTTCGACCTGTCCGCGTTTGAACGCGTGCCGTGCATCGGAACTGAGAACCGAAACGGCATCGAATGCGTCGAGAGCGCCTACGGTTTCGAGCCATTCCAGGTCGGGAATTCCGGGCGGAACATCATCGATGCTCCGGCGCGCGTGAACATGAACGTGAGCCTGCAAAAGAACTTCCGATTCGAGGGCCAGCGCCGGTTGCAGGTGCGAATGGACGCATTCAACGCGCTGAACATCACCCAGCTGGCGGGTCCGAACACGCAGTTCGACGCACTGCAGGGCGGGTTCATCATCCGGGCAAGGGCTCCGCGGATCCTGCAGGGTTCGCTTTCCTACAGGTTCTGACACTGCTACAGCATTTGCGGCCCTTTTCCGGCCTCGAAGCGAATCCTGTCGCGTCTTGTCGAACATTGTTGGCCGGATTGCTCTTGGCGGCGTGCATCGCTCCGGGTCAGGAAACGGAGCTGGAGCCGGATCCGCCGCCGGAGATCTCACTGCGCGGCATCCTGCCCGGAGTCACGCTCAGGCCCTTCCCAGCCGCAGTTGCCCAAGGCGGCGTTCTGGCGGTGGTCGGGACCGGCCTCAGCGCAGCCCACGTCAATGCTGAGTCCGTTCCCCTCCCGGCCGCCTTGGGCGATCCGCCGGTCGAGGTGCTGATCAACGAAACGCCGGCCCCAATCTACTTTGTTTCCCCAACGCAGATCAATGCGCAAGTCCCATGGGATGTCGAGCCGGGTCTCAACGTCGTGTCGGTGCGCAAGGACGGCTCTGAGGTAGGTGCCGCTGTGCCGATACTGATTGCCGCGGCGAGGCCGGAGTTGTTCACCCTTCCGGGAACGCGGACCCTCGTGGTGGAAGGCGGTGAGGGCAGCCCGGACGGTATTGGCCCGCAGCTGGTAGGCACTCCAGCAGCCGAGGAAGCACCTGGGTCCGTCACTGTTGCCGCGGGCGAGGCGCTTACGATTTTCTCCGTTGGCCTTGGGCCGCCCGAAGCCCCTCCCGAAAATGGCGATCTCGGGGCGGGACTGTCGCCCGCCAACGAGCAGCGTGCCTACTTGGACGGGGCTCCCTTGGAAATCTCGTCGGTCCAGCTTTCCGAGACATCTGTGGGCGTTTACGAGATGACCTTCAACGTGCCGGAGGGCGCCGGGGCCGGAGGTGTCCTGAGCTGGTACTCCGCGAACATCGGCGCCCGGGCCCTGCTGGGGGAAAACGGCACTCCCGAGCCCCGCTACATGGCGGTCCCCGATGGGGTCGAGAGTCCCGCCCGCCTTGACCTGTCCGAGCTGGATCCGTACGGCGTCGCCCTGACTGGTCAGCTCGATGTCGACGGAGAGTTCTGCTACAGCGGCACGAACTTGCTGGACTTTCGTACCGAGACCGCGACGGTGCTTGAGCACTGCCTGTTGCCGTCGTACCCCTTGGCTCCGGGTCAGGCCCAGTACAGGCCGTTCGAGTCGTCGAATGGCACTACGGTGCTTGCGGCGCTAGCCGTACCCCAAGGCGATGTTGGCGAGGCCCAGACCGACCTGCTGGTGCTGATCGACACGGCGTCGGGCGCCGGTCCGGAAGTGGTCCAGCTGGACGAGCCTGTGGACCGCGTTCAGGCCGCAGCGGGGAACAATCCGGCCCTCCGATTGCAGAAACCAAACGGGGCCGGATTCTACTTGATGAGCCCGGAAGGCGAGCTGATCGGCGACGTCTCAGGGGCGGTGCCGCTTGAGACCCCCCTTAATGTGAACGGGCGGACGACGACCATCGCCCAAGCGGTCAACCTGACAGGGTCCGGGGGGTACCGCATGCGGTTCCTTGGCCCGGGTCTGGACTCAGAGTCCTCGGGACCTGCCGCCGTGCTCTTCGATCCCCTCGCAAGGGTGGTCTACGAAGGCGCGTACCCCGAGGGATGGGTCCCCCTTTCCCCTCCGCGGCGAGTGAACAATCAGGGCATCGAGGCGGGAAACTCGGTCAGCCCTGCACTCCCGGACTTCAGCCCGAGCACATCCGTGTTCGGGATCGTCCGGTCATCGGAGGGCATGCGGGATGCGGTAGTGACCTTCCAGGTGGCGCTTCCGGAGCCGGAGCCGGCCCCGGCGGCAGACGCGACGGACATGCCCGCAGACGAGCCTTCGGAAGCGCCCGCAGAGGAAGAGCCGGGGCCGACCTACCCGGATTCGATTCCTGTCGACGTGAGCATGACTCCATTCCCGGAAGGCTCGCACGCCGCGAACTGTCACCCGCTGGTGCGCTGGTTGCCGATTCCCCTGACGCGCACACTCGCCCTTGTCGGTGCCCGCGAAGCCTTCGGCGAGTTCGCGCGACCCCAAGAGAACGAGCTGTGCGTCGGCGACCACCTCCTCCTCTTCGATGTCGAGACGGGAGAGGTGAGGACCGTGGAGGCCCCGGGGCCTCTTGAGCAAGGGGCCAAGGGCGCCCTGAACTCGTACCTGTACTTCGCGGACGGGGACCGGGAGGCGGCCTTGGAAGCACCCACCAAAGTCCACATCTTCGACGGTGAGACCGAGACCTTCTCGACGGTCGAGCTGCCCGATAACGCGGGGATTTCGCTGGGCAATCCACAACAGGTGCAACAGCTGCCCGGCTTGAACCGCATCGTGGCGCTGGCGACAGGAGGGCCGCCGCGCACCAATCCGCGCGGGATCAGTCTGCCGCCCTTCCCGGGAAACCGAGGCCTGATGGTCATTGATCTCGCCGAGGGGGTTGCCCAGCGCCTGCCCCTTCCGGAAGGTTTCCGGAACGTCCAGGTCGGCCCGAACGCCCTGTTCCAGCAGGGCCGGCGCACATTTGGCGTAGTGCCGCTTCTTGGCCGCGCATTCGCGGTTGGGAGGGAGCAGGGCGGCGGGCGAGGAAGCCCGCCGGGCTCCAAGCTGATCCTGTGGGATTTGGCCAGCGGCGAAGGCCAGCCAGTTCCCCTTCCGGAGGGCGGCTCCGCCGTGGCCTATCCGACGGCCGGGGGGGGCGGCGCCCAAGCCAGGCCGCTGTGGGACGTCAGCGCCACGAGCGGGACGGTCACGTACGGCGTGCTTGACAGCGGCGCGGCGGGCGGCCAAGTGGTGTCGATCGGGGTGCTCGGCCCCTAACGACGTCTCAGTTCATCCCGCACATGCCGCCCATGCAGGCGGGTGCGCCGCAGCGCTCGGCGGCCGGCGTGGCGCAAGCGTCAGGTGAGGGTTCGCTTGAGCCAGCCGCGAATCTCGAGTAGACCTTCTCAATCGCCCCGCTACCGCAGTCACAGGTGTCGGGCTCGGCTGCGGATCCCATCACTAGAGCTTCGAACAGCGTGTCGCAGTCGTCGCACTTGTACTCGTAGATCGGCATGTCGCCTTCATTCTACTGCGTTCCCGCCAGCTCCTTCCGGATCTTGGCCCGCAACGCTGCCAGGCTGTCCGGAAGGCCCGTCACTCGCATAGGTGCTCCGACGCTGGCCCGCACGTGGCCATTGCCGGAGTTCTTCAGGCCAACGGGTGCCAGAAGCGCGCCCGAATTCTGGGCAGCCGCGAATGCTTCGTAGCGAAAGCGGAACCGGGTCCGCCCGGAGGCCGGCCCGGACTGGGAGAGGCTGATCACGGCCAAGCCGTCCGAGAGTGCTGCCTCGATCGTCGCTTGCAGGTCCGTTCGAGTGCTGCGCTCGGACGCAGTGGCAACCAGTGGGTCGACCAAGAACGCCTGCGATGGAGCCAATTCGGAGAAGCCGGTTCGGTCCGCAAAGACGAACTTGGAGCTTGCAATCGCCGCGACCCTGAGGGGGTCGAACCGGTCCGCGCGCCCGACAAGGACGATGCTCCCGGAGTGGTGTCGGATTCCTCCGCGGGTGCGGTGCCCCGCTAGCGCACCGCAGATCCTTGCGCCGGCCTTGACAGGGAATCTGGCCGCCCCCGGCCCGGGCGCGAGCCGGGCCGCCAGCCCGAACGCCATCGCGGTGAAGCCGACAGCGGCGCGAACTTGCATGGCTCCGGCATGCCGGGCCCTCTTTGCCAAGGCTGAAGTTCCCGCCCGCAGGGTGCCGCGGGTCCACACGCGAGCCAACTGCAGCCAGGTCGGCGCTGCGGCGGAGGCGTCTGCCCGGCCGCTGTCGTAGTCCGCGCGAAGGGCGGACCGCTGGATCTTTCCGCTTGAGGTCTTCGGAACCCTTCCCGGCCGTACGAGCACGACGTCATCCGGCGGAATCCCCACTCGGCTGGCGACGGCCTCTGTGACGGCAGAGGCGAGGTTAGCGTATTCGGCGGGGCTCCGCCTGGTCTCGGCAACCACGACCAGCTTCTCAGTCCCGCTGTCCGGGTCTGTCGTCCCGAAGGCGGCTACGCACCCCTTCCGGACACCGTCCGCCTCCCAAGACGCCATCTCGACGTCCTGCGGGATGATGTTCCGGCCGCCCTTGATGATGCAGTCCTTCAGGCGTCCGGTCACGTACAGCTCGCCGTCTGCGATGTAGCCCAAGTCGCCCGAGTCCATCCACCCGCCGGGGCCCAGCACTGCAGCCGTCGCGGCCGGGTTGCGGAAATAGCCGTCCGTGCGGGACGGACCGCGGAACAGGATCCGGCCGCGGGTCCTTTCCGGCAGGTCCGCGCCCTCGTCGTCGACCACCCTTACTTCGTGGTCCGGCATCGCCCTGCCGTTGCTGACGAACTCCAGGACCTCCGCCGCTTCGCCGGTTTCTGCAGGATGTGCCAATCCCTCTTTCTCGTACGCCGCGCGGTCGATCGTGTCGACGACGGGGCCCCGCCAGTAGGGCGTGTGAGTGAGGGCCACGGAGGATTCCGCGAGACCGTAGAAGGGCTTGAAGCTGCGGCGTTCGAACCCCCACGGGGCGAACCGCCGTGAAAAGCGCCGCAACGTCGCGGCCAGCACGGGCTCGCCGGCATTGATGGCGATCCGCCAGGGTGACAAGTCCACTCCTTGGAGCGCGTCGTCTCCGATCTTTCGGACGCACAGTTCGAACGCGAAATTGGGGGCGGGGCACAGGCTGCCCTTCGAGTCGCTCAGGGCCCACAGCCAGCGCTCGGGACGCACTAGGAAGTCCAGTGGAGACAGCACGGTGATGGGCAGACCGTGGTAGAGGCTGAAGAGCCAAGAGCCGATCAGCCCCATGTCGTGGTACAGCGGCAGCCATGTGACCACAGCGTCGCTGGGCCGGACTTGGACACAATGTCCGATGCCGCGGATGTTCGCCAGCACGTTGGTATGCGTGAGCATGACGCCCTTCGGATCGCCCGTACTTCCGGACGTGTATTGAATGAAGCATGTCTCGCTTGGCCGCACTTCCGGGGCCGGCAGGCCGCGTCCCCTCTCGGAGAGTTCTCCAGCCCCGAGCATCTCCTGCAAGGTCGGCAGGTGGCTGCCCAATGCACTTGCCACTGTGCGGACACGGTCGAACGTGATCAGGAAGCGCACGCGAGCGTTCTGGAGGATGCGCCGCTGGCGCTGGATGTAGCCCTCGATCTGGCTGGCCCGCATCGGGGGATAGACCGGGACTGCAATGCCGCCGGCCAGCATCACGCCCAAGAAGGAGGCGAAGAAGTCGGCGCAGGTCGGAAGCATGATGGCCACCGTCTCGCCGCGGCGCAGTCCGGATTCCGCAAGGCCCGCAGCGATCCGCGCAGCGCTGTCGGCCAATTCTGCGTGCCCGATGTCCGAACCGCCGTCGCCGTCCAGCAGGTGCACGTGAACGCGAGCCGGATCGCGCTCTGCCTGCCGGAGCAGCACCTCGGTCATGGTCGACGCTTCGACCGGGGGGGCGTGGGCTCCCCGCGCCGGCTGGCGGATCGGCCAGCGCCCGACCTCGGAAGGGTCTCTGGCGCTTGCCGCAGTTGCGATGCGAACCCATCCGGCGGGAGTTCGGGCGGACCTGACCCCCTCCTCGGGAAGGCGTGTTCCGAGCGCCCTCTCCAAGCGCACCAGGAGCTCCACGCGTTCCAAGCTGCCGAGGCCGAGGTCGCGTTCCAGCGAGTCTTTCAGGGACGCTCGCTCCGCAGCCTCGCGGGATCCAAGCTCGCGCAGGAGCCCGCGGACCGTCTCCAGCACGGTCCCCTCGACAGCCCGTTTCTGCATTCTCGCGGGCGCAGGCATTTGACTCCTAGCCTATCCCGCAGGCAGATTCAATGTTTGATGCGGTTTAACGCGGCGCGTCGATTGAGCTG
>JAPPMC010000070.1 GCA_028819235.1 Bryobacterales bacterium | reverse complement strand
GTGAGCACCATCCACCCCAACCCAATGCCCGTCACGTCCCGCTCGAACGTTTACCTTCCGCCCTGTAGTCTCTCCCCGAGGATTCGCAGCTGGTCAACCCATCGCTTGGACTCAGCTCGGGCGGAAGTATGAGTTGCTGTAGCAAGTACACGGGGAAGGGCATATAAGGCGTGTCCCAGCCGCAACCCGGACGTTGCGATGCCTTCGCGTTCGTGATCTAGGTAAGTGTCCAAGCGGACCATGGAGGTTTGCCTATCACAGCTTCGCAGCCAAGGCAAGAGGGGATCATTCGCCCGTTTGTGCTCCAAGGCTCCGCAAAACTCCTCCACCGAATGGGAGCGACGAGGCTCCACTCCTCTCGCATGTGTAGCACGCATCTGCACAGCTAGTTCCCCTACCCACGCGCAGTTGACGGCGACTTGGAGCTCGTCTCTCCTACGACCGCGGGCCGGCCGCGTCCAGTAGTGCGACAGAGCGCCCTGGGCGGTTCCTCGCCAGCATTGCCAGTGACTCACCGTGCAGGCAGAGGCCAGCCGTCAACACAGCGTGCGAAACGCTGGACACATTCCCGTGGCGCAGGGCGTGCGACAGCCGCAATGGGTTGGCGGCGGTTGCCAAGTCTGGAAGCTTCGCCTGGCCAAGAATGGCGGGTGCAGCTCGTAGGTCCGGTTAGTGGTGCAAACCATGGAGAGAGGGCAGGAGAGATGAAGTTGGGCATGCCCCCGCAAATCGTTCCTTGAAGTCCTCGGCCCTCTCGTGCAATGACCCCGGACTGCGCGTTCGCCCCATTGCAAATGTCGCAGGCCAGTCTGCATCCCAGACGATAGATGCTTCGGGAGTCGTCAGAGTCATTGCTGCGTTCCGGTCTTCCTGCAATTCGAGTCTCGACGCAAACAGCCGTTCTTGGCACAGGAATTCCTACGATGGGGCGACCGAACTGCTGCACGTACGGATCGCTCGTTCGTCTGTGCGGGCCGATCCGAAGCACGCCGGCAGCCATCTCGACGCAGAGAAGCAGACAAGGAGAGACTCCGCATTGGCACAACAAGGCGCGCGGAAGTAGGGTTCCCACCATTGCCGGCAGCGTGCCGCAGGCCCGACGAAATGGGCTTGAGGACCTAGGGGCTCCGACGTCGCTGGCCGACACACATCTCATCCAAAACGAAAAGAGCCTGCATCACGTCCACCGGCGGGGGCGTAAGGCTCAGGGAAGCGGTCGCATTATCGCGAGACGGGCAGCGGCCGGTGACCGGACTGGCCAAGGACATTGAGCGGGCCATCACCGTATCGGCGAAGCGCCACACCATCGCGGGTCCACACTAGTCAGTTCGACAACAAGGCGACATCGGCCCAACTCTCCAAGAAGCGCTAGCCCTGCTGCGCCCGGCATCCCCCCTTTGCCACTCAGGCGACCAGTTCCAGATCGTGCCGGACGTGCCACCTGACCGTTCAGTGCTGTACGGTGAGGCATAGGAGGAGGCCGGTTGCCCACGAACTCTCGTTGGATTGCAACTATGAGTAAGCGGTTTCGATGCTACGCATACGGTCGCGGGAGCGACTGGCAGGCGATTTGTGTTGATGTGGATGTAGCCGTCGACGGCGCATCGTCCGAAGAGGTGAAGGACTCGCTCGGGGCCAGCGTTGAGTTGTTTCTCTCGGCCGTTGCGGACCTTTCGCTAGACGACCAGCGCGAAGCTCTCAGCCACACAACACCTCGGTACATTTGCTTCAAGCTGGCCCTCTTGGCACGGTTGCCTTGGAAGAGTCTTCGCTGGGCTCGACCGGAAGGGTTCTCACTCTCGCTTTCCCAGCCGGCGCAGGCTTAGCCGCCAAGACGCTCGCCCCAGCCTGACCGACGGCGGATCGCCCCCAGTGTGCCTTTTGGTAGGTCCTATCCGCGCCCACCGGCAAGGGGCACAGTTCTCACCTTGCCATCCACATTCCCCTGGTAGATTCGGTGGCTTCCAGTCCGCCGCACGAACAAGGCACTCACTAGAATGGATCGTTTGGCAACAGATCCCGACCGCTGCAAGACCTTCCCCGCCAAGGCGCTCTGGCTTGTCGTCGTCTCGCTGGCGGGAGGACACGCCATCTCAGCGGAGATCGCCCACCTATCGATCGGTGTAACCTCGGCCGGCAGTCCGATCCGCGCAGGAGTTCACTTGGAGGCGCTCGATCCTTCCGGAGAAACGACGCGCGTTCTGGTCGTAGGTGGGCTTGACGGCACTACCCAGTCCACGGAATTGGCGGCGGCCCTGCTGCGCAATGCGGGTCGCTATGACTTTGCCATCTCGGCTGTCGCGAATGCGTTTCCCGACCGTCCACCCGTCGAGCAGTTCCCGCCGCCGGGCCCTGCCTATGGTGGCGAGGCGGTCGAAGCCCAGCACCTGTGGCGGTTCGCCGGAATGCTGGCGCCGGATCTCGTCGTCGACCTGCGCTTCGACGACGGGCCCAGCGCCTTGGCCGTCGCACTTGGGCGCGGAGCGACGCCAGCCGCGGTGGGACGCATTCCGGCGGCCACTCTGCGGTTTCAGACGGACGGCCTGCCCTTGCCCCATAAGTCACGAGCGGGGCTCCTGCTGAGACGCGGCTA
>JAPPMC010000219.1 GCA_028819235.1 Bryobacterales bacterium | reverse complement strand
ACATCATGTGGCCCCAACATGCAAACCTACTGCACCTTGTGTGTTGCACCTCGGGATGCAACGGGCCACCATCTGCGTCTCTCCTTCTATCGACATTCCCACCTCCAGAATCCGCCGTTGGGCGGGTATTCGCCAGAGCTTGCCGAAATCTATCTCGAACAGCCGAAGAACGTTGTCCTCGAGCAATCGAGTCGCTGAATCGTTCCTGTCTCCGACCACCATCCTTCTCAGGAACACGGAACAAGCCCGGGCAATGGCCGCAGACCGTCCCAAGTCTCTCCGCGCAGTTCGCTGTATCAGAAAGTATGCTCCTTAACAAGCCAATTCGAGATCCCATGCGGACTCCGGAATGCGCACGACTTTCCCCTGGGGTTTACCGACTACCGGTGTACTTTTCGTCGGGACGAATCGGGCAAGGCCATCGAGTGTTCTCGAGGGTTGACGGCTAGCTGCCGTCGGATCATCCAACCGATCTTCTTTACTCGCCTTTTCCCTTCTTTAATCAACGCGTCTTCCTGCAATAGTGCTAATCATCGCCCACAGTTGTTGCGCAAGCAGACTATTCCAAGGAAGGCCAATACAGCTTGCGGCTTACTGACGGCACACTTGGGTCCGCGGAAGGAAGGGCCTTCAAGGCCAAATCAGCGGCAACTCCTTTACCTGCTAGAAGCGACGGTGAGGTGTCAGCCATCAGTGGCTTCTGGAACGTATATGACGATACCGATCTCCGACTCGGTTCCGATCTGGCAGCCAATCTTCCTGACCGATTTCCGCGAGTCGTTGCCACTCCACTTCATCTCAAGGTCGAAAGGGTCGCGTTTCAGGGAACTGAAGGCTTGGCAACGGGCAATTTGCGAGGGTCTCGGCGTCTGGGGCGGAGAGGGATTTCCTGAGTGCGATCGGCGGCGTGGGCACGCTAGCTCTTGCTGCACGGCCGCGGGGAGTGTATCCTGAGGCGGTAACGTCGCGCTAGCTTCGTTTCTTCGGACTGCCCTCGCACTGGGCAAGCCGACCATTTGAGAAGTCCCGCCGCCCTACGCACCGTCGCGTAGTGTGGATATCGGCGGGTGCATTAGGTTCAATGTTCTATGGCGGCTCATCAAGGGATCGGGAAAACGCCCCTCTACCGTGTTTGGCTTCGCCAAGGGGGGCCGTCCAATCGGCAACCCCACGGTACTTGGGACGGCGTGAGAGTAACCAAACTCGGTATTGCGGCAGCTCGTGAGACTCTTGTCACCGCAACCCCGCACATGGCAGCCATATGGACTGATCTGTTCGAGAGCATGCTGGTGCCTGGCTGCTGCCAGCTGCGATGGGCTGGTGACGGGCCGGGTATAGGGCGCGATGCGCGCATTGCCTACTCTGGCATGCTCGGCCGCTACATGGCGCGAGCTCACCTGACCGAGCATGCGGGCATTCGGGTGCTCGTTCCTCTGGACGTAGCGAAGCGCTCGTTCGAGGGAAGCCCCTATCAGATCCGGAAACCTCCTCACGACCGGGGGCATGAAGCTGATTGGATCGGTCTTGATGGCCACGGGCTCGTGATCGTCGAAGCAAAAGGCAGCTACGATCCTCGAATCGGTGCTTGGCATGGGCCCCGTTCCGTGCCTCAGTGTCTGGATATCGCGATCGAGCAGGCTAGAAGGACGCGCGTGTTCTCACGGCGTCGCGGATCCTCTCGGGAAGTTCCAGCGAAACGCTGGGCAATTGCGTCGCGCTGGGGAACGGAAGACAAGCCTGCACTCCTTCCAACGCTCGTGGCCTGGGACTGTGGTGTGAGCCGTCTGAATCGACAGGTACACCGCGAACTGGAGGAACTACTACTGCGCGCCGACTTGGGCGGCGTCATGGAGGGCCTCGGCCATTCCAAGGCCCTCGAACCTCGAACCGGCATGCCACTGCCTGAAGTTCTCGGTAGCGGTTATCGTCTGCGCATAGGTGACCTATTGATCGAGCCAGGCTTCGCGTCAGTCTTGGGTCCGCTCGGGGTGCGCCCGCTCCGCAGCAACGACGACCTTCGATTGGTGCGCCAAGCTCTTGAAGACGACATCGGGGTCGCAATTGCGTCGCTCTCCGAGCGGTACCTCTCGACCGTCGTCGAGAGGGGAGAATGGCTAGGTGCTGGGCGGATCCGGGCGGAGCAGGAAGTAGGCAGCAGCACCGTTGACTCTGAGGAACACGATGTCGCTGCGCCAAGCGTGGCTCGAGCCGGACTGACAGTAGCATGGCCCAGAGGCGCTGGGGTCGCGATTCAGTTGGAGCGGTAGTCGTCCCTTCTCTGAGCGCGTAGTCCTCCGGCGTCGCGGCCTCGAACGACAAAGCAGTGCCTCGGCGGCAGTCCACCGCATCACGACTCGCACTCCGATGGCCTGCCACCGACACCTGATCAAGGATTGCAGGGGGACATGCTGGTTGCGTGAAGCCATATGCAAACGAACCCAGATGCGGCTCCTGGTGGGCATTCCGGGCGCGTCTAATTGACGCTGAACGAGGACTTCTTGGGTGGGCTGAGACGGCTCTCTCTCGGGACAGGGCCAGCCACTGAGGACGTTGCGCCACTTGTTCCGTGCGAATTGCCGCTAGTCACAGTGCCGCACATGCGGTCGGGGGCATCCTCGTCTCCGACGGGAGAGCTGCGAGACCGCGGAATGCGTTTGCCCTCGCTGTGATTGCGGTGGTATTCGCATGCGAGTCGCCCCCGTGCCCCAAGTCGCCTCTGGCTTCGTACGCGAACGGGGTGAGGTCGGCTACTGTCATTGGGGGCTACGGCCAAGGTGGAGTCTTCGGCTGAAGTTCTTACGGCGGGGCGTTCGTAGACCAACATGCCTCCTCTGAGGCGGCATCGCGGACGAACGTACAATGCAGAGACATGGAGTCTCAGGTCATTGAGTCAGGAATTCCGGATTGGACTATCAAATGTTCTTAATTGGACGGTTATATAACACGGATCGGACGTACGTAGAATCCTGATCGGACGTAACGCCGTACCAAACCCGCGAAGGCCCAACGCATTTCGTCCCGAGGCACGCCGAGGCCTTTGTCCGTACCGCACTTGCCGACACTCGCATCGTCGCCGTCGTCGGACCAAGGCAGTCGGGCAAGACGACCCTTGTCCGCCAGATTGCCCAAGTTGGCGGACGGCCATTCGTGACGCTCGATGACGAGATTTCGAGACGCTTCGCCATCGACGACCCGACGGGATTTCTCCGAGCGTTCCCCTCTGCGGCGATTGACGAGATCCAGCGGTCGCCCGACTTGATCCTCGCCCTCAAGCGCACCGTCGACGACGACCCGCGGCCGGGCCGCTACATCGTCACAGGCTCAGTGGACCTGTTCCGGCGCGCCATCTCGCCGGACACCCTCGCCGGGCGAGTCGAGTCCGTGACGCTCCTGCCGTTCTCGCAAGCCGAGATTGAAGTCTCGACTGTGCCGACCTTTCTCCACCGTGCGTATTTGGGAGATTTTCCCCGCTTCGCAGTCCTCGGCCCCACATCAACCCTAGTAGAGCGCGTCCTGACCGGAGTTTACCCCGAAGCTGTCGCGCGGCCGATTGCTGCGCGCCGGGGGGCTTGGCTGCGGTCTTACGCAAGGGTCATGGCCCGCAGGGATGTCGCGGATGCGTTCAGGGTCTCGAAGCGCGATCAAATGGCCCGCCTTGTCCGCCGTGCGGCCTTCTCCTCGGGCGGGCTGCTGAACTTCTCGAGAATTGGGTCGGAACTGGGGATCAATGCCAAGACCGTTGATCGGTGGCTGGTTCTCCTCGAACACCTGTTCCTATTGCGCCGCGTCGATGCATGGCATCGCAATGATCTCAAGAGGCTGGTCAAGACACCTAGGCTCCATTTCTTGGATTCAGGGCTCCTCGCCGTGCTTCGGCGGGTCGGTGCGCCCGCCATCAAGAGGGATCGAACCAAGATCGGCCCGCTGCTGGAGTGCTTCGTCTACTCCGAGCTAGTCAAGCTGGTCGATCTGGCGGAAGAAGACATCCAGGTGAGCCACTATCGGGACAAGGATGGATTCGAGGTGGACTTCGTCCTGGAGCGGGCGGACGGGAAGACTGTCGGCATCGAAGTCAAGGGCAGTGCTACGGCTCGTCCGGCTCACTGCCGCGGTCTCACGCGACTGAAGGCAGCCTGCGCCGACAGATTCGCGTGCGGCATACTCCTGCACGATGGCGAGCGCGTCCAGCAAATCGCGCCTCGAGTGTTCGTGATGCCCTTCAAGATGCTCTGGGAATCGTGAACAATCCGCCGTGCTAGTCGGCAGCCCCGATGTGCAGTTCTGCCGATACCCTTCTCAGCAGATGGTGACGACACCTCATCGAGATCGATTCTCGTAGCGCGCAGTGTCGCGGGTCGGAGATTGGGCGACCGCACCGCGACCGCTGCCCGGCCGACCGAATCGCGATTCGCCCATCTGCAGTCGGGTCTTGTCCGAAGTCGTCTTTGGGCGGGTTCTGTGTGCTGGTGCTTGCGGTCTGCCTGTTGGGCTTGGACCCTGAGAGATCCCGATCGATCCGATCGCGATTCAGCCGCTCCCGATCGGCTGGTCCGCAGTTCCCGAACCAGGAGCTGTGATTCCGTTACGTGCAGTGGGCACTGCTATCTCGGTCCCGGTGGTCGACTGGCTCCTATGCGTTTGCCGTCTTCCCAGCCACAACTGCTGGGTGCGGTTGAGAGTGGGCTCCAATTCGACCTGCTCTCCAGTTCCCATCGCGGCTCACAGCAGTCTGGATTCCGGATAGCTGCGCCCCGGTCAAGTATGCTGGCAAGCCACGCGGACTGGTTGCACTGTGCTCGTCGCCGGGATCATGAGCGGTACATCTGTCGACGGGATCGACGTCGCGTTTGCCGAGATCACTGGACAGGGATCCCACCTGTCTGCGAAGACTGTGGCATTCTCGGAGATCCCGTTCCAGTACGGCATTCGGGAACAGGTCCTCGCGGTCTCGGACGCAGACGTTTCCACGGCTGCCATCAGCCAGACGCATTACCTTCTCGGCCAGGTCTTTGCCAAAGCGCTCGTCATTGCGACAAGGCAAGCGGGTCTGGAGCTTGCAGAACTCGACTTGGTGGGTTGCCACGGGCAGACCGTGTACCACCAAGGCGAGCCGGCACTGCTTTGTGGGCGACCCGTGTCCAGCACGATGCAGCTGGGCGAGGCCGCCTTTATCGCTCAGGCGTCAGGGAGTCCTGTCGTGTCGGACTTTCGCGCCGGCGACATAGCCTCGGGCGGACAGGGCGCGCCCATCGTGCCCTACGTCGACTACATGCTGCTGCGGCACAACACCCTCAACCGCGTCGCCCTCAACATCGGCGGAATCGCCAATCTGACCGCCTTGCCCGCCGGATCGGCTGCGAGCGACGTCATCGCCTTCGACACAGGCCCCGGCAACATGGTGATGGACCAGATCGCGAGCGCCATCTCGGACGGCGTGCACCGCTTTGACCGGGACGGTCGGATGGCCTTGAGCGGGCGTCCGGAGGAGAACCTGCTCAGCAGGCTTCTCTCGGATTCTTGGTACGCCCGGCCTCCGCCCAAGAGCACGGGCCGGGAACGCTACGGCCTTGACTTCGTACGACCGCTCCTGGAACTGGGATTGCCGCCGGCCAGCTTGATGGCGACCGCAGCTGCGCTGACCGTCCGAACGATCGTTGGGGCTCTCGAGAGGTTCGTGAAGCCCGAGATGGGGCTCGACGAAGTGTTGGTCTCCGGAGGCGGCTGGCGCAATCCGGCCTTGATCGGACCATTGCGGGCCAACCTTCCGAAAGTTCGCGTTAGGGGCACGGACGAACTGGGCATCGCAACTGATGCCAAGGAAGCGCTAGCCATTGCGGTGATCGCGTACGAGACGTTCCACCGGCGCCCGGCAAACCTGCCCTCGGCCACTGGCGCAAACCGCGCAGCCACGCTGGGAAAGATCACGTGGCCCTGACTTCGCCAGATGCCGTGATCACTCCGCGACTGGAACCTGTGCCTTCATAAGGTCGCGCGCCTGTTCGCGTACAGACGCGGCCTCGGTGTCTCCGGGCTCCCAAGCCAGCACGGCTGCCATCGCCGTAGCCGCCATCGAGGGTTCTCCCGCTTCCAGCGCTAGGCGGCCCAGTTCCCTTTGCGCGGGTACCATGCTCGGGGCTAGGGTCACCGCCGTCTCCAGTGCTCTCAGGGCCTCTTGTTGCCTTCCGATGCTGGCCAGAGCCAGTCCCAGCTCGAAGTGTGCTTCGGCTCGGTCTGGGTTGAGTTCGATGCACCGTCTCAGAGCGTTGATGGCCCCTTCCATATCCGATCCCAGTTGGCGCAGTGCGGAGCCGAGACGCAGATGCGCGTCTTCGTAGTCAGCACTTGCTTCCACGGCTTCCCACAACAGCGGGACCGCCTGATCAATGCTGCTCGACTGGAGCAGTTGCCGCGCCTGCTGCTCCAGCAGGATGGCCCGGCTGCGTCCCGCGGCACGTTCCGCAACGGCCCGCGAGCGGTCTGTGCTGGCCCGTGCCTCGTTCGTCCGGCCGGCGCGTTGGTATGCCTGCGCCAGGTTCCTATGGGCTTTGCCTAGCTCAGGGTTGAGCCGAACAGCCTCCCCGAACTGAGCGATCGCCCCCTCCACATCGTTCAGACGCAGCAGGACCGTTCCGAGCGTGTTCCGGGCGTCATAGTCCCCCGGGGCTGCTTCTACCGCTGCACTAAGCTCGCGCGCGGCCCCGTTCAAAGCTCCCCGCCGCTGCAGGCCGACCCCCAAAGCGCGTCGTGCATCGACATGCCCCGGCCTTAGTTCGAGTGCTTTGGTGAACTCCCCGATTGCATCGTCTACGGCTCCGGTCTTCGTGAGGGCCAGGCCAAGGTTGTAGTGGCCCTCTGGACTCCCGGGCTCCAGATCGACCGCCTTGCGGAGAACGGAGACCGCTTCTTCCGAAACCTCCAGTTCCGCAAGCGCCGTTCCGAGGGCCACAAGCGCCTTCGGATTCTCCGGGTCCGCCTCAAGTGCCGCCCTTAGGTGCTCCACAGCCTCTTCTGTCTTGGCATCCAGCTGCAGCAGCACCGCCAAGTTGTAACGCGCTTCGGGAAAGCTAGGCACCAGTTCGAGCAGGGTTCGCAGCATGCGCTCCGCCCCCCGCCGGTCTCCCCGCTTGCTCAGGGCCGCGCTGAGCATGTAGCGCGCCGGAATCAGGCCCGGGTCCACCCGCAGCGCCTGATGGTAGGCGTCGATGGCGTCCTTGCCCCTGCCAGAGCGCTCCAGTGCCATCGCGCGGTGGAGGTGCGCTTCGGCAAAGTCCGGATCGATGTCCAAGGCCCTTTCGAAGTGCGACACCGCGTCCGAGAACCGTAGGCGGTCTGCCTGGATCTTTCCGATCGCAAGGTGGGACCGCTGGTCCGAGGGATCTGCCTGGACGGCTGCGAATAGCTGTCCCAAAGCTGCCTGAAGGCTGCCCTCTTTCAGATACCGCAATCCGCGCTCGCGAAACGCCGCGGCTGAGTCTCCGGGCGGCGGGCGCTGGGCAGCGGTCGTCGCCGCAATTACCAGCGCTGCTGCGAGAGTGACCAAGGGCGTCCTGGCTCTCAATCGAGAGTGGGTACGCAGCTCCGCGGCTCCATGCTCAGCCTCGGCGACCATCGCTGCCTGCCCAGCGTTCCCTTGGACTAGGGCGATTCCTCGCGAACGATCCGCAGAAGGCTGCGCTTGGCGAACTCTTCCCTGTCTTCTTCCTTCTGCTGACTCACCAGCGCCAGCAACTCGCGGGCGCGGTCCGCATCCCCGCGGCGGCGGTGAGTAAGGGCCAGCTGGTAGGTCGCGGACACGTCCCCGGGATCAATGGCGCGTGCCTTCTCCAGGTGCCGGATCGCCTCTTCGAGACGTCCCTGCCGCGCCAGCATTTTGCCCATCAACAGACGGGACTGGAACAGGTCCGGTTGCAGATCGATCGAACGCTGCAAGGCTTCCACGGCCTCGCTCTCAGCCGGCGAGCCAGGTGTGAGCCCGGAACGCTGAAGCGCCTCGGCAAGGAACCAGTGGACCAAGTAATCGTCGCCCGCGACTCCCTTTCTTGACCGCAGGACCCGCACCGCGTCGGGCAGCTTGTCCTGCTGCATTAGGATCAGGCCCAGCGCAACCCCGGGAAGGTTGTTCTCCGGCGCCAGATCGGCTGACCGATCGAATGCTGCCTCAGCTTCGCGGAAGCGACCCTTCATCGCAAGCGCGACCCCGCGCTGGAGATGCATTCGGTGAGAGTCCGGTAGCCGGGCGATGGCGATGTCGGCGATCTCCACACCGAGATCGAAGTTCTCGTGCTCCAAGCAGAGTGCGATTAGATCCACGTAGTTCGACTCGTCAGATGGTTCCATCTCAATGGCGTCCCGCAACGAGTCATAGGCCCGCTTGGTGTCGCCTACCGATTCGTACGACTGCGACAACAGGTTGCGCAGCTCGGCCGTTCCGTGCCCGTCGCGGATGAGCTCCTCGCCGACCTCCAACGCACGGTTGTGATTCCCGCTCTTGGAATGGGCGAGAATTAGGTTGAAGCCAATCTCGGAAGGATTGGCGATGGCGCCGCGCGAGCGCTCTAGAGCGCTCGCTGCGGCGTCGAATGCTCCCAGTGTTGCGAGGTGCAGGCCGGCTTGGTAGTGCACGTCCGGACTCGCCGCAGCTGGAACCCGGAGCAGGGCTGCCTCAGCCTTGGCCGGCTGCCCACTTTCGGCCAGCGCCCTCGCATACCTCACGAGCACTGCCGGGTCCTTGAGGACCAGATCGCCGGCTAGGGCGAAATGACGCGCCGCGTCCGCGAATCGCGCTTCGCCGAACGCCAGTTCGGCAAGTCCAACGTGTGCGAAGGGAGCGCCCCGATCTGTTGCCTTGAGCCTCTCGAGGTACGGCTGAGCCTCCTTCGGAGAATCGCCGGCCAGCAGGCTCAGGGAGAGGTTCTTGAGCGCCGACTCGTAGCGCGGATTCAACTGCAGCGCCTCTTGGAATGCGGCTTCGGCATCTGTGCGCCGACCGGATGACGAGAGTGCCACCCCGAGGGCATTCAGCAGCATCGGGTTGTTGGGGATCTCTTGGACGACCTCTTGCAGAAGCACTACGGCACCGCCCCACGAGCCCTGCCGCATGAGCAGTTCCGCCTGCCGGTACTTTTCGCGGGCTGAAGTGTTGTGGTGCTCTTGGGCCGCTCCGACGCTCGCCGTAAAGGCCAGCCATAGGCAAAGATGCGAGAGTCGCTGCACGGTGCAAGCCTTTATCCTTGGCGCCAAGATCGCTTCGGTACGTGCCTAGCTTACAGCCCCAAGAGAATGCTCTGTAGCACCGGAATTGGCGAGACTCGGCACAAGAGTTGCCATTCTTGCCGTCCAGAGCGCCCTAGGAGCCCGGAACTGGGCGTAAGATCAATCCCACTAGTTCCGTGCGCGGCCTCGCGCTCGGCTGGTTTCGCAGTGTCAACAAGAGGAGGAACAATGCCATTGTGTACTTGGATTGATAGGCAGCGTGGATCACGAGGCCGGAGGGGGGTCGGCCTGATCGGCCGTCTCTGTGGCTTGCTGGTGCTGGCGGCGCTGACCCTGCCGGGCCAGTTCAGCAGCATTCTGGAGGGTACGATCTCCGATCCGGCGTCTGCGGTCATCCCGGGTGTCGAAGTCGAGATCGAGGACATCGCGACGGCGTCCGTTCGCAACGTCTCGACATCGAACGTAGGTCGCTACCGCGCCACGGCTCTCGCCGCCAGCACGTACAGGGTTACTGTGCGGGCGGACGGATTCCAGACATACGTTCAGGAAAACGTCACATTGGAGGTGGACCAGACGACCACCCTCAACATTGAGCTCGAACTCGGCGCGACCACTGAGACGGTCAGCGTCACATCAGCACCACCCCTGATCGAGACCGGCGAGGCCAAGGTGTCTGGCCAGATCCAGCAGAAGGAGGTCGCGGATCTGCCGCTGGTGGGCCGCAACTTCATGACCTTGGTGGTCCTGACTCCTGGAGTGGTGGGCCTGCCCTCCGGCGGCGGCCAGGCCTATGCGCAAGCAACGGGAGACATCTTCTCGGCCGAGTACGGTGTCAATCTGAGCGGCAACGGCCAGCGTGCCGAGTCCAACAGCTTCAACGTTGACGGCGCATCCGTGAACGCCAGCCCCCGCGGAGGGGTTGTCAACTTCAACCCGAATGCGGACTCAGTGCAGGAGCTGCGCGTCTCGGTCAACAACTTCTCGGCCGAGTACGGCCGGAACTCTTCCGTTCTGGTCAACGTTGTCACCAAGTCCGGCACTAATGACGTGCACGGAACCCTAGGCTGGTACCACACCAACAACCGGCTGCAGGCTCCTAACCGCTTCCAAGCCGCAGGTGTGCCGATCTTCCGCCGAAACGAGGCAAACTGGAGCCTCGGGGGGCCCGTCGTGAGGAACCGCACCTTCGCGTTCGGGTCGATGGACATCCTGCGGTCTGGCGTCGGGGCAGGATTCAGCCGAACGGTCGTGAGCCGGGAGTTCGCCAACACCGTGCGGGAGCGCTACCCCAACAACCTGTCCAGCATGATCATGGCCGACTTCCCGGACATCCTAGTGGCCAAGTCGGTGAACCAGACGGCTGGCGACTTGATGGGCGCCGACTGCAGCGGGTCGACCGCCATCGACACTCCGATCGGCGCGCTGCCGTGCAATTTCCCCGTCACGGACAGGGGATCGTTTGCCCAGACGCTGCCGCGCGACGGGATTCAGTGGACGGCGCGCATCGACCACAACTTCAACAACAACAAGGACCGCATCTACGGCAGCGTCGCGCGGACCGTCACCAATCAGGTGCTGTTCGGGTCTCCTTCGGTGTATCCCGCGTTCACTCAGATGCAGACGGAGTGGACCGCATTCGCCAACATCAACTGGACGCGGATCGTCTCGCCGAACGTCATCAACGAATCTACGTGGTCCTGGCAGCACGCCGAGGGTGACGCGCCGATCGGTCGCGGGGAGATTCCGGCCATCAACGTTCCGGGCATCGTGTCCTACGGTCAAGGATTCTCCGACGCTGTCTTCATCCAAAACAACCAGCAGTGGCGCAACGTGACCACCTGGAACAAGGGTTCGCACTCGTTCAAGTTCGGCGGCAACTTCAACTGCGACAGCGGCTGCCCGGGTGCCGGCGCACTATTCGCCGCCGTCTGGGAGCGCCCCAACTACGGTTTCAACAGCCTCTGGGACTTCGCCCTGGACGATCCGTTCTCGCACGGCAACATCGGCTTCGATCCGGCGACGGGCGATGCGCGTGGCTTCGACTTCCGGCCGCGCTTCACGAACTGGGGCTTGTTCATCAACGACGACTGGAAGGTGCGCCCCAACCTGACCGTCACGTGGGGTTTGCGCTGGGAGGCGTTCCCCATTCCGACAGATCTGGACGGGATCTTCGTCGGGGCGAACTTCCGGGGCGGGAGCAACTTCACCGAGCGAATCGCCGACGTCGGCGTGCGGCAGGGCCCGCCGCTGATGTCCACGGACATGAACAACGTCGCCCCACGAATGGGCATTGCGTGGGATCCGACCGGCGCCGGCAAGATGTCGATCCGCGCGGGCAGCGGGGTATTCTTCGACAGGCCCGGAGGGCAGTTCTACCGCGACTGCTGTACGAGTCTGCCAATCTTCGCGGTGGCAGGCGTCAACAAGCAGACCCCCGCCAAGCCCGTTTACGGCCTCAGCAGCACACTCGAGTCGCCGTGGATGTTTCCGCGCCCGCCGAACCTCCAAGTGGGGCTCGACGAACGTGGAGGCTTGATCGGCGTGCCAGCGGAAATCCAGATCTGGGAGCCCCACCTGAAGAACCAGTACGCGGTGAACTGGTTCGCTGGCATCCAGTACTCATTGGCACGGGACTGGGCGGTGGAGATGAACTACGTCGGATCGCAGGGCACGAAGCTGTACCAGAACTACGAGGTAAACCGCTTCGCTGGCGACCTGCTGGACGGCAGGCTCGACCGCCTCAATCCGAGCTTCGGAAACATCATCTACGGCCAGAACAACGGCAAGTCGTACTACCAGGGAATGAACGCCAGCGTGAGGAAGCGGTTCTCCCAAGGCCTGCTCTTCCAGGGTGCCTACACGCTGGGCAAGGCCGTGGACACCGGCAGCAGCTTCTCAGGCGAGCATCTTGTGGAGGTGACCGAGATGCGCTTCAACCGCGGCCGATCACGGTTTGACGTGCGCCAGAAGTACGCGATGAGCCTCATCTTCGACGTCCCCTCGCCGCGGCAGGCCGGGCTGGCGAAGGCCATCTTCGGGAACTGGCAGCTCGGCGTCACAACCATCCTCCAGACAGGCTCGCCGTTTAACATCTCCTGTGGCCTGCCCTTCCAGCCCGTCTTCGACGATGGTGGAAACCTGATCGGGAACAATGGCTGCGACTTTAACGCCGACGGCTTCAACAACGACCGTCCGGACACGCCGTCGTTCGGGGAGTCCCTCGGGAATGTCGGCAAGGACGCCTATTTCGACGGGCTGTTCAAGGCCAATGACTTCCCGAAGCCGCAGAATGTGCGGCCCGGAACGTTGAGCCGCAACGCCTTCGACAATCCCGGATACAACAACACCGATCTCAACCTTCTGCGGCAGATCCCTGTCCGAGCGCTGGGTGAGGCCGGTCGAATCGACATCCGGGCCGAGTTCTTTAACGTCTTCAATGTAGAGAACCTAGGGTCCGTCAACGGATCGTTGCAGAGCGGGAACTTCGGCCGAGTCACGAACACGTTCAGCGCGAGGAGCATCCAGTTCGGCATAAAGGTAGTCTTCTAAGGGAGGACCGGGCCGGGCCGTCCTAGCCCGGCCCGGTTGCTCCGCCGTGAGCGCTGGTCGATGGCGCGCTACCTTCCTGCATCCCTGGCGGTCGTCGCTTCATTCGGCTTCTGGTGGATTGCGAGCTTACCGCTAGGGCGTGTTCCGGCGGCGGGACAGGCGGTACTGTCGGCAACTGGACAGGTAGCGTTCCGGGAGGTTGGCGCAGAGGCCGGGATCGGGTTTGTCCACGAGAATGCCGCCTCACCAGAAAAGTACCTGATCGAGACCATGGGCGGCGGTGCCGCTTGGCTGGACTTCGACGGTGACGGTTGGCTGGACCTGTACCTGACAAACAGCGCCGCTACCGAAGCCTTCCAGACTCGGGAACCCCTCGGCGGTGT
Organism: Bryobacterales bacterium; assembly: GCA_028819235.1. Taxonomy (GTDB): domain Bacteria; phylum Acidobacteriota; class Terriglobia; order Bryobacterales; family UBA6623; genus VXMF01. Next base: position 15,550 of record JAPPMC010000219.1, on the reverse strand, counting down.
GCTTTACCGGAACTTGGCCGGAGACCGGTTCGAAGATGTCACCGGCCAGGCCGGTGTCGGTGCGCATGGGCTCTTCGCCATGGGTGTGGCGGTCGGGGATTACGACAACGACGGTGACCCGGATCTCGCGGTAACGGGATACGGACGCTCGGTGCTGTTCAGGAACGAGGGGGACGGGACGTTCGCCGACGTGACCCACATCGCCGGCTTGGCCAATCAGGGCAAGTGGGGCAGCAGCGCCGCGTGGTTCGACTTCGACAAGGATGGCCTACTCGATCTTGTGGTGGTCAACTATCTGGACTGGAGTCCTGAGAACAACCTCCACTGCGGTGAACTGAAGCCCGGGTACCGCTCCTACTGTCATCCGAACAAGTACCAAGGTCAGAAACCGGCTCTATATCGGAACTCAGGCGGGGGGCGTTTCGAGAATGTCTCTGAGGTGTCGACGCTTGGGGCAAAGCCTGGCAACGGCCTTGGAGTGGTGTGCTTCGACTTCGACCTGGATGGCTGGACGGACGTCTTCATCGCCAACGACTCGATGGAAAACTTCTTGTTCCGCAACCTCGGGGACGGCAGTTTCGAGGAAACGGCGTTCTTGGCGGGAGTGGCGCTTGGCGAGAACGGCCAGGCAGAGGCCGGCATGGGCGTGGACGCCGGCGACTATGACAACGATGGTCGACCCGACCTTTACATCACGCACCTGGACTATGAGTTTGACCGCCTGTACCGCAACGAGCGGCAGGGGGAATTCTCGGACGCAACGTTTGAGGGCGGGATCGGGTACAAGACGTTTGACCTGAGCGGCTTCGGCACTCGGTTTGTCGATGTGGACAACGACGGCTGGCTCGACCTCTTTGTGGCCAACGGTCATGTCCTTGACAACATCGAGCTTTTCCACGAGGGAACGCGCTACGCCGAGCGGAAGCTGCTGTTCCGCAATCGGAACGGCAAGTTTGAGGAGGTCGGAGCGGCGTCGGGGGAGGCATTGTCGGAGCCTCGCGTCAGCCGCGCCGCCGCCTTTGCCGACTATGACAACGACGGGGACGTGGACGTGCTGGTCGCGAACAATGGGCAGCCGCCCCAGCTCTTGCGGAACGAAGGCGGCAACGCAAGAAACTGGCTGCAGGTGGCGCTGGTGGGGGCCGCGTCGAGCCGCGACGGAATCGGGGCCACCGTCACGGTCCGGTCTGGAGGTCGCTTCCAAGTAATGCAGAGGACGGGCGGGGGCAGCTATCAGGCGGCGCACGATCCCCGGATGCACTTCGGGCTCGGGAGTGCCCCGACAGTGGCAGCCGTCGAGGTCCGTTGGCCCTCCGATGCCGTTGACACGTTCACTGAGGTCCCCTCGAACAGGGTTCTCACGGTGCGAGAGGGCGCTTCCGGCAGTCCTCAGAGTGCAGCCGCTGCGGATCCGTCGCGCCAGCACTGAGCGGGCCGGCGGAAACCGCCTAACGCGCCGGAACGGACTGTGGCGGCAGCTTGACGTCCGCGAAGGGGTCGTCTCACTCCAGCAGCCGCATCGTGAAGTCCGTCTCGTCGAGAGTCATCCCGAACAGCAGGGGCAGGCGTCCCTCGCTGCGGTCGAAGAACGCGGAGAACTGGTGTTCGGCCATCGGGCCGCGCACCGAGACGTGCACCTCGTCTACTAGGCGACGCTCCCCCTCCCAGGCAAGCCAGCGCTCTTGGGCGTGTTCCAGGCGGATGTTGTAGCCGGCCCCGAAGTACACCGTAGCCGCCGGCGGAATCCTCCCTGCCGCCAGTTCCAAGCGCAGGAAATAGACGAACGTGAGCGCGTCCCGGGCGCATTCGGTCGTTCGGGTCGTTGCCGGTCGCTCCTCGCCCACGCGCTCGAGATTGGTCCTGTCCAATTGCCCTCCCGCGAAACGCAGCAGTTCGCTCGCCCGCTTGCGGCCGTGGCGGATGTGCTTCTCGAAGCTCCGGGAGCACAGCTGGCCGTCGGTCTGGGAAATGAAGCGGTCGTCGATCTCCGCTTTCGGATGGCTGGCACGTACGGTGGCCTCGAAACGCCAGCCGGGATCCAAGAATCGTGCCTCAAACTCGGCCGTTCCCGCACTCAGCCCGCTGGGCCAGTCCAGCGAGTACTCAAGAACCTCGCCGCTCGACAGGCCCTCAAAAGCTGGCTGTGCCGCCGCTGCCACGGCGAATGCGAAGCCGGACCAGAGCGCGGCCGAAACGAGCTTCCGCAGCGGTTCAGGCTTCCGTCTGCACGAGGATGTCACCGCCGTTGTCTAGATCGCGAGCCGCCGGCGTCACGATCGTGCTCCTCGAAATGTAGATCTTGGCTCCGCTGTGCCTCGCCTTGCGCATGTCTCCTTCGCAAACGAAGCTGACCGGCCGGATCTTGGGAGCCGGGGGCGCGGGATCGGGGTTGGCGTTAGTGGCCGGCCTGCTCGGATCGGGGGCACCGGGTGCCGGCGCCGGCGCAGTTTGGGACTTGCGGCGATCTAGGAATCGGTCCACCACTGCCGCGACGGTCGGCGCGGGGTTCCTGTCGGGCCTTGGGGCTGGGTGAGCCGGCCGTGCCATCGCTCTGCTTGCCAGATACTTGTCCACTCTGGCGGCTACGGGGCTCGGGGCCATTCCGGCGGGGACCGCGGCCGGAGCTGCGTCGGAATCGAAGTCCTCGCCCGCCGCTAGCGCGGAGAAATAGGCCTTGGCCTCATCGCTTACGAAGGCCTCTTCGGCGGGGCGCAGGTAGCGGGCGATGCGCTTGACGTGATACAGGTGTGTGGGCCCGATGTTGTCGCCGGTCGAATTCCCGGCGATGGCCCCGCATCCCAGCGTCATGGACGGCTCGACTCCGGTCGTGATGCCGGTTGATCCCTGCGGGGCTGGAGTGTTCACGAGCACCCGGAAGGCAGGCGCCCTGCGGCCATACTCGCGGATGTGCCCCTCGTCTTGGGAGAAGATCGTGCAAGTGTGCCCGCGCCCGCCAAAGTTGAGCACAGTCACGCATGACTCGACCGCCTGATCGAAGCTGTCGACAAAATAGACCGACAGCACTGGCGACAGCTTTTCCGCCGACAGCGGGTAGTCACGGCCCACACCGTCGATCTCGACAGCCAGTATGCTTGCGGAGTCGGGCACTTCGAAACCGGCCAGCTTTGCGATCACTTGGGGCGACTGGCCGACGCATTCCGGCCGGATGCGGAACTCAGGGGTGAACAGCAGTTCAGCGAGCGCCTTGCCCTGCTCTGCGTCGCAGACGTGGGCTCCGTTCGCCCTAAGCGCGGCCCACACGCGCTCGCTGTGCCTGCGGTTGGTCACCAGAGTCTGCTCGCTCGAGCAGACGGTCCCGAAGTCGAATCTCTTGCCCTCCACTACGGACGCGACCGCCGCTTCGATGTCGGCCGAGTCGTCCACCAGCACCGGCACGTTCCCGCCGCCCACGCCGAGGGCGGGCTTCCCGCTGGAGTAGGCAGCCCTTACGATGCCCGCCCCACCCGTTGAGAGGATTACGCCTATGCGCTTGTGGCTCATCAGCTCTCGGGTGCCCGAGATCGTCGCTTCATTGACGCACTGGACCAGTCCTTGGGGCGCGCCAGCCGCTTCTGCCGCCTCAGACAAGACGCGCGCCGACTCGCAGGTGCACTTGCGGGCCCTGGGGTGGGGGCTCATCACTATCGCGTTGCCGGCCTTGACGGAGATGAGCGCTTTGAAGAATGCGGTCGAAGTCGGATTCGTGGTCGGAAGGACGGCCGCGACCACGCCCACTGGAACGGCCAGTTCCGTTATGCCGTCGTCGGGGACCTCCCTAAGGACGCCAATGGTCTTCAGCGGTGCGATCTTCTGGTGCAGAAGGTCGCAGTTCAGCAGGTTCTTGGCGATCTTGTCCCGAACGTTGCCGTAGCGAGTCTCCTCCACGGCCATGCGGGCCAGCCGGACGGAGTTCTCTCGCGCGGCCTTGGCCATGGCGGCCACGATCGAGTCGACCTGCTCTTGGGTGAAGCCACCGAAGGCTTGGCTCGCCTTGTAGGCGAGTTCGACCTTTGAGCGCACCTCCTGAATGGAGCGGAGATCCCGGTCTTCGAGCATTGCGGCCAACTAGCCGTCCGCCCCGGTCGGCAGAATCGGCGCGACATCCTCGTACGGGGCCGGAATGACGTGAACGCTGATCAGCTCGCCCAGCCGGCGTGCAGCGGCGGCGCCCGCATCCGTGGCCGCCTTGACGGCGCCTACGTCCCCTCGGCAGGTGACCGTTACGTGTCCGGCTCCGATCAGGCGTCTCCCTTCAAGGGTGACTGAAGCCGCCTTGACCATCGCGTCGGAAGCCTCTACGGAAGAGACCAAGCCGCGCGTCTCGATCATCCCCAGTGCTTGCATCTCGCCGTTTCGTCCGCCCAAGCCCAAGGTATCACAGGCGGCTAGCCCGAACCATGCTTTGCAGACTCGCGCTGGCAGCGTGGCAGGTGCGCATGCGCACCTCGAAAAGCAGCCCAAGCATGTCGCGGGCGGTCGGTCTCTACCGGAACAGCAGGCAGACCGGGGCGTCGACGGCGAATTCCGAACCGGTCGGCGTCAGCGCTCCGCTATCCGGGTCAAGCGAGAAGACGACGACGTTGTCGGAACTCTGATTCGCGGCCATCAGGAAGCGGCCAGTCCTGTCGAAAGAGAAGTTTCTCGGGTTCTTCCCTCCCGTCGAGACGTGCCCCAGGCTCTCCAAGTGTCCGCTCTGGGTGTCGATCGCAAAGATGGAGATCGAGTCGTGTCCTCGGTTGGACGCGTACACGAACTGTCCTGACGGATGTACGTAGATCTCTGCGGTCGTGTTGCTCTCGGAGAAGCCGCTGGGAAGAGTGGTGACGGTCTGGACGACCTCTAGAAGGCCGGCCTCGGCGTCCAGCGAGTAGACCGAGATCGTGGATCCTAGTTCGTTCACGCCGTAAGCGAAGCGCCCAGAGGGATGCTGGGAGAAGTGTCTCGGACCGGATCCCGGCTCTACAGCTACGTGAGCAGGATCCCCAGGCGAGAGCGTCGCGGCTTGGGGTTCTGCGCGGTAGATCTTCACCTGGTCGAGCCCTAGATCCGAGAAGAAGGCCAGCCGGCCATCAGCGGAGAAGTCTGCCGAGTGCGCGTGCGGACCCTGCTGGCGCTCGTGTACGCTGCTGCCGGTGTGCTGGAAGAAGGATGCGGCGTTGCCTGGGCTGCCGTCCTCCTGGATTGGGAATGAGGCCACGCTGCCACTCTTGTAATTGGCGACGATCAGCATTTGTCCGGAGGGGTCGATGCCGAGATGGCACGGCCAGCCTCCCCGCGACGAGACCTCGCCAATCTTGGACAGGGTCCCGGAGGCCGGATCGAGTTCAAAGGCGACCACGGATCCACTGCCGTCGGTGTCGTAGTCATCTGTCTCGCTCACCGCATAAACGAACAGACCATTCGGGTGCAGGGCAAGAAACGAGGGGTCGGCGAGTTCCGCCACCAGCCCGATCGGCTCGACCGAGCCGCTGGTGGCGTCGAAGCGGTAGGCGTAGATTCCGGCGCTGGTCTCGCGGGTGTAGGTGCCGACGTAGAGCAGCTGCGAATTCGGGTCCGGATTGGGTGCCATGGGGCGATCGATCGAGCAGGCCGTCGCAAGGCCCACGAATAGGGCTGTCTTGGCCGCGCGCTGCACAATACCCCGATCGTACATGCTTATCGCTGGTCGAAGTGTCCCTGCCTCGACCGACGACCCTCGTGCCGATACGAGTTCACGTATTCCGGTGGCACGAGTAGAGTGCATGCTGCCCGGCTGAGGCTCACGCGAGCCGGCAGGAAGCCGGCGACCTCACCGTCCACTTGTACCGGCACGGGCACCGGGCCGTCGGGGACCAGTCGCAGCTCGCGGCAGCGCCGGAGGCGCACGCCCGGCCACAATTGGGGGCTGCGCAGGGCGGCCGCGACCAAGTAGCTGCCACACAGCAAGCGACTGCTGCCAATGACCTCGGACGCCTCAAGGTCTTCTGCCAAGAGGTGGGCGCCAGGTGTGAATACGAGGCGTCCGCCGTACATCCGGCTCTTGGACACCACCGCCAGACAACAGGAACGGTCGGGTTGCGCATCTCGGTCGGCGATTGCGCGGAGCTTGGGGAATCTTCGCAGGCACTGGCTCGCTGCTGAAACCCAGTAGGCTCCTTGGCCGAGGCGGCGCTTGAGCTTTGTGGAGACCCGCATGGCAATCGCGGCGTCAAGGCCCGCGCCGCACATCAGCAGGAAATAGCGGGTCGTTGCGGTGCTCTCGAAGTGGACTTCACCCAGCCGGACGGTCGCCGGTGTCAGGGTGGGCAGCATTGCAGCCGCTGCTGCCGACTGCAGAGGAAGCCCAATCTCGTGTACCAGAACGTTAGCGGTCCCGCCGGGCAGGACCAGCAGGGCAGGGGACTGCGTTCCTGCCAAGGCCTGGACGGCTTCGTTAACCGTCCCGTCGCCGCTAAGGCATGCGACGAGATCGCATCCCCGGTCCGCCGCGCCGCGAGCAAGCTGGCCGGCGTGGCCCGGCGAACCCGTTGCCCGCAGTTCGACCGAGCCCACCGAACGGGCCAAGACGGCTTCGACCTCCCTCGCGCGAGACTTCAGAGTGCGTCTCCCAGAGGCTGGGTTGTATATGCACACCGCCTTGCGGAACTGCACCGGCCTCATATTAGTCCCAGCGGCGGGCGAATCTTTACTCCGTTGGGGGTGTTAGCGACTGACGCGCGGGCGCCTGCCCGGAAGAACCGTCCAATTCCCCCTACTTCTCCGAGCCCTCGAACTTGCCCAAACGGTTGGCGAAAAGCGTCGGTCTGCTGGTATATCCTTGCAAACTATCCAAGACATAGATAATATGCTAGAATGATCGCGCGACGAGCCAAGGCTGCCATTCTTGATTCCCTTGGTTTCCAAGCTGCGGTTGCCATTGTCGGCCCGAGGCAAGTGGGCAAGACGACCCTGGCTCTGGAGATCGCAGCGGAGACAAGTGCGCTCTATCTGGACTTGGAGGACCGCGCTGACCGCCAGAAGTTGGAGGAGCCGAGGCTATTCCTCGAGCAATATCAGGATCGGCTGGTCATACTGGACGAGATCCATCGTGTGCCAGATCTGTTCGGCGATCTCCGCGGCATCATCGATCGGGGCCGAAGGAGAGGGCTCGGAACTGGGCGATTCCTCATCTTAGGGTCAGCCTCGGTCGACTTGCTGCTCCAGTCGGGAGAGTCGCTGGCAGGGAGGATCGCGTACGTCAATCTGTGTCCATTCGACACTCTTGAGGTCGGTCACGAGCCGGACGACCTCATGCGTCTCTGGATTCGTGGCGGATATCCGGACAGCTTCCTTGCGCCCTCCCGGCAGATCAGCCTGAAGGTCCGTGAGCACTTCATTCGGACCTATCTGGAGCGCGACGTGGCGGAGTTCGGACCTCGACTGCCATCAACCGTGCTGGAGCGGCTGTGGACAATGCTTGCTTACAGCCAAGGAGAACTCCTCAACGCCTCGAAGCTCGCCAACTCGCTTGGCACCAGCTATCAGACCGTGACTCGGTACATCGACGTGCTGGCCGGTCTTCTCCTTGTGCGCCGACTGCCGCCACTGCGCACCAACCTGAAGAAGCGTCTGGTCAAGTCGCCGAGGGTCTATGTGAGGGACAGTGGGTTGGTGCACGCTCTGCTCTCGATCGGGAGCTTCAACACGCTCAGTGGGCATCCGGTGGTTGGCAAGAGCTGGGAGGGTTTCGTCATCGAGAACCTGATCTCGGCTGCTCCGGACGGGACCTTGGCGAGCTTCTACCGGACCGCTGCCGGCGCAGAGGCCGATCTTGTCCTCGACTTTCCGGGTGGCCAGCGCTGGTCGGTGGAAATCAAGCGCAGTTTGGCGCCATCGCTGACGAAGGGCTCTCACAATGCCAGAAGAGACATCTCGCCGGACAGGTCATTCATTGCCTATCCAGGGCAAGAGCGCTTCACCAAGGGAAGTGACGTCGAGGTGATTGGCCTACAGGATCTGGTGCGGGATGTCGCCGGAATGTCGAGGGGGTCGGCCTGAGGGCGAGTGCGGGCCACGGAGCCTATGCCGGTCATTCGGTGCGCAGACCCGGCCAACGCGGGGAATCTTGGTGATCGTTGCATGCAGGTGACGCACGTCCCACCCCGCCTTTACAGCTGACGGGGTCACTTGAAGGCCCTCCCCACCGGTTTGCTGCCTAGGGAGCACTCGGAATCCGGCGCTTGGGCGGTCGGGCAGACGCTGAAGCGATGAGGTCGGTCCAGTCGCGGAGTCTGGAAATCCAATCGCGCTCTCGCGACGTGCTCCGAGACGGCGTTCGGGTTCCCGCCCCTCCCACAGGGAAACGGGACCCTGCTCCTATACTGATCCGGTGGGCGGAGACCGCGCATCGGCCGGGTCGGTCGAAGAGCGCGTGCGCTGGCTGCGCATCGAGATCACGCGCCACGAACATCTCTACTACGTCCGCGACAGTCCGGAAATCACAGACTCCGAGTTCGACCAATTGATGCGAGAGCTCCAAGATCTGGAGTCTCGCTATCCGACACTGGCCCATCCCTCGTCGCCGACCCAGCGAGTTGGGGGAGCCCCACGGGAGGGTGTCGAGAAGGCCTCGCACTCTTCCCCTCTGCTGAGCCTCGACAACGCTCTCGAAGACATCGAGTTGGCCGAGTTTGATCGGCGGGCGCGGGAACGGCTCGACGTGGAGGAGATCACCTATGTCGGGGAACTCAAGTATGACGGTGTCTCCCTCGCCGTTCGCTATGAGGCGTGCGAGATCGAACTGGCTCTCACCCGAGGAGACGGGAGCCAAGGTGAAGTCGTGACTCCCAATGCCCTCACGATTCGGTCGCTACCGCTCACGATCCAAGCGGAGGAACTGGGGCGTTGGGAGCTTCCGCCGACCGTCGAAGTACGCGGAGAAGTCGTCATGCCAAAGCCCTCCTTCGAGCGGCTCAACGACAGGCGCAGAGCACGAGACGAGCCGCTATACGTCAATCCCCGCAATGCGGCCTCAGGTACGCTGCGCATGCTTGACCCGTCGGTCACAGCTCGCCGCCGCCTAGATTTCTTCGCATACACGCTCTTGGCAGGTGGCGAGGACGCACTGCAATCCCACTGGAAGTCTCTGGCGGCCCTTGAGTCGCTCGGATTCAAGGTCGACCCGGGCCGGGCGCGGCTGGTCGGCGTTGAGGCCCTCCGGGCCTTCAGGGACGAACGCTTGAGGGAGCGAGATTCGCTCCCGTACGAAATCGACGGCTTGGTCTTCAAGGTGGATCGGGTCGAGCAGCGCAGCCTGCTCGGCGCGACGTCAAAGGCCCCCCGCTGGGCGATCGCCGCCAAGCCGAGTGCCGAGCAGGTAGAGACCGTGGTTAAGGGAATCGACACTCAGGTAGGGAGGACCGGGGCGGTCACGCCGAGGGCGCTTCTGAAGCCCGTGCGGGTAGGGGGCGTGACTGTTGCCCGAGCAACGCTGCACAACGAGGACGAGATCGAACGCCTTGGACTGCAGATCGGGGACAGCGTCCTCGTGGAGCGCAGCGGGGACGTGATCCCGAAGGTGGTTCGGGTCACCCAAGAGGCTCCGGACCGGACGCCCTTCGTCATGCCGAAGCGATGCCCGGCCTGCGGCGGCGATGTCGAGCGGCCGGAGGGAGAGGTGGTCGCGCGCTGCGTGAACAACAGCTGCGCGGCCCGGTTGCAGAGTTCGATACAGCACTATGCTTCGCGGTCGGCAATGGAGATCGAAGGAATCGGAGAACTGATCGCCAAGCAGCTCGTCGACCTCAATCTGGTCCGCGACATCGCAGACCTGTACGAGCTGCGGGAGGGTAACCTAGCAAACCTCGAGAAGGCGATGACTCGAAAGAAGGCGCGTGGAGTCTTGGAAGGCCTCGAGACGGCCAAGCGCGTAGCCGGCCTAGCAAGACTGCTAGTGGCCCTGAAGATCCGGGGGATAGGCAAGGTCACCGCCGAAGCACTGGGCCGGAAATTCGGGTCGGCCGGGGAGCTAGCATCCGCGAAGCTGGAGGAAATCGAATCGGTCAAGAAGGTCAACGTGCCCGCGGCGGCAGCCATTGAGAGGGCGTTCTCCTCGCCTGAAACGATGCGCCTGCTAAATCGGCTTCACTGCAGGGGATTGGCGTGTTGCGCCCCTACGGAGGACGGGTGGCAGCCGCCAGAACCAGACGGCCAGACAGGAGATGGGACCGGTGCCTATTGCGATGCCGATTCGATCTCCAAGTTCGCGTCTGGGCTCGGTGTGATGGGTCTCAGCGAGACACTGGTTGAGCACCTGCTCAAGAGCGGGGCAGTGCAGGATCCAGCGGACCTGTTCGACCTTTGCCAGGAACAGCTGGTGGGGCTCGGCACCACCCGGCTCGGTGCCAAGTCCGCCAGGAAGATCTTGGAGGCATTGCAGCGAAGCAAGCGTGCTCCTCTAGGTAGGCTCCTATTCGGCCTCGGCATCCGTCATGTCGGAGCACGGACGGCGACTCTGGTTGCGCAGCACTTCGCGGACCTGGACAGCATCGCCGCTGCGGGTGGCGACGATCTCGAAGGGGTCCCGGAGGTGGGCCCTCAGATCGCGGCCTCCATCCAGGCCTTCTTCGCCTCCGAGCGCAATAGGCGTCTACTCGAGCGTTTGCGCACCTCTGGCCTGAACTTCGCCGGCGAGTCCGTTGAGATTCAGGATGCCCTGCCCCTTGGCGGCAAAGTCTTCGTACTGACGGGCACGCTGGAGAGCATGTCGCGGGCGAGGGCCAAGGCCGCTATTGAGAGCCTTGGAGGCAAGGTTACGGGCTCGGTCAGCCGTAGGACCAGCTACTTGGTGGCAGGCAAGAAGGCCGGCTCGAAGCTAAAGAAGGCGCAGGGCCTAGGGGTTGGAATCCTCGACGAACAAGGGCTTCGCGACCTCGCGGGAGGGGTATGGCCGGCGTAGGCAGGCACTGTTGGGGAGATGAGCTGGCCGGTAGAAGTGATATTCGTCTGGTTTCCAATCGTCGCGTCAGTGGCGTTTGTTGTGTGGTTCGGCGTCAAGATGTGCTTGGACGGCACGGCCCCGGTCCACGTACTCGTGGACCGACGGTTCCTGACCGTATTCCTGTACACGGGCGCACTGCTGGCGATCTACCTCTCCAGCTTTCACTTCTTCTACGTGGGGCTGACAAGTGAGCCGAGCAGGCAGGTCCCGCCGCCAAAGGCTCGTCCCGACGGTGCGCCTCGATCCGTCGCCACCGTTGTCAGTACCACGGTAGCCGATCCCTCCTGAGATCGGAGTGGAGTCTGAGACACCTACGAGACGTTCCTTGGCAACGTGCGCTCCGCCGAGTGCCAGCTGTCGTCCTGTCTCTGGTATCAGTGCCTGAGGCCCAGCGCCCAGACGGTGCGATGGACGGCCCGAGCCAGGTCCTGCATAGGGGATAGTGGAGGACCTGCGAGTGTGACATCGGATCGCATGCCAGTACCGGCGAGAGCCATTCGAGGCCTACATCAATGGGACACTGAGACCACTGGCAGAGACCGTACATGGTGGATATAGGACGACATCCGGACCTGAACCAGATCCAAGTGACGTGGAGATAGTAGGAATAAGAAGGCAACTTAGAGAGACGACTGCCGTTTCAGACAATTGCTGACGGGCTGTTCAGCACCGCCAAGAATGACTCGACCCTGTTGGTGAACGCCGCCCCGCGAGCGTAGTCGCTGACCGAGTGCTATCCCGTCTCGTGGACCCTCGGCAGTCCATCGTGGGCGCTTCCTTCATCCTGATTCGGAAGCAGGTGTGCTCCACTTGCCGCTTGTGTTCGGGAACACAGCCGCGCGTCACGAACCGCGCCGGGCGGATCGATCCCATGGCTCCGCAAGATCCCGGCCGATCCGAGGCGTTCAAGATGATCGCGCGGATCTCAGTGCGCCCGTGCACACCGTCGGAGCCTTACACCTCGGGGCGCGGCGAGCCGCGGCCCTCACGCACCTGATCCCGTTCGCCGTGGCACACGCGAGAACTGCGGAACCGTCGCGCGGCCCTTGCGGTGTCGTCCAAACACAGCTCGACTCCAGCCGCGCCGGTCGGACGCTTGCCGACCCGCGACTGGGACGTTCTGGGCGCGACGCAGGTGCCGACGCCCAGCAACCGGAACACCTGAGCTGACGCAACGTGGAGCTGGTTTCATCCAGCGATTGAGATCCCGCGTGCGCACCACCAGCTGCAGGATCGAGATCACCGCCTTCAATTGGTGTGTAGCCCTGCTGGTCCCGAGCGCCGCCGTTGCCGCGCTCCACGAAGTGGGTTGTGGTAACCGCTGTTAGATGCCCTGCTGACTATGGTCAAGAGTCGTCAGCACCAGCAGAATCTCAGAGGGCTAGGCATTTGCATTGTGGTCATCCACGCGCATTCGAACCGTGTGGCGCATCTGCGGCCGCTCGTCGGTAGCATGCTGAAGGCCTTGGACGACTTGCCTTCCGGAATGGTACGCGAGGTCAGGGGCTGAGGGTCCGCCGCCTCGCTTTCAATATCCCTCTGCAACTGAGACCCGCGCCGGCTAGGGACCAATAGCGCCACCGCCCGTGGGACGTTTGACGCCCACGATTCGCCAAAACAGAAAACCGTCGAGCCGCGATAGGACAAGGTCGAATGAGTGGAGATCTCAAGTGCCGATGACGAGCGAACTACTCTCGGGACGACACGGCTTTCGACGTAGATTGCGGACAACCCGATTCTCCATCTGGTTCTGTCAGCACCCGAGCAACATCCCATTGCTGCGGAGGAGCCCCACTTCTATGTCGCCCTGGCCCGGGCCAGACGCCATCTACTCGACTTGGCGGACGGCGGCGCTCCGTAGCCCTTTGTGGTGGAACTGATCGAGGGGAGCTACGACGTCGCCGTCTTCGGACGGTTGCCGGGGAAGGACGCGCCTTGTCCCACATGCGTCCGGGGGGCATCGCGCATTTACATGGCGGGCCGTGACCCTTGCCACGTCATCCGAGGCCCATCATTCTGTCGTACTGCGCCAAGTGTGGCAATGCGTTATTCGCGCAGCGAAACGTCGAGAGGTCGCCCCCCAGACGCAGGTTTGCCTATACGGCGCGGTCACCAAAGACAGCGGCCAGCGAAGTTCGGCCTAAAGCTCGTCGCCATTCCCTTCGCGGATCGCACGGTAGCTGCCCGCTGCCACGCTCTCGATTCGGCTGACCGTACCGCTCGGCCACCGGACCTCGATCCATTCCGCCGACATTGCGAAGCCGAGCCCGAGAAGTTCGCGAGGATCGTGGGATGACAGGTAGCTGCCACCGCTGGTTCGATGCCGGCTTCGCAGAGTCCCACCGGCGCTCCAGGTGATCTGGGCCCCTGCCGACTTGGCATTGCTTGCGGTGGGGACCAGCCGAAGACCGACCCAATGATTGCCGCGGCTCGTCGTATTCCTAAGCAGTAGCGGCGGTCCGCCGTTGGTCGACACAAGCACGTCAATGTCCCCGTCGTTGTCGTAGTCGCCGACGGCCAGGCCTCTGGCCGAGTAGCGTTCTTGGAACGCCCTGCCTGCAGTGCTGCTGACGTTGCGAAGGTCGTTTTCTTCGTTCTCGAACAGGAGCAGTTCCTGCCTATAGGTGACCAGCGGCTTAAACATCCCGATCATGTCGTCGGGGTGTCCGTTGGCAATGACGAGATCCGGGTCTCCATCGTGGTCGAAGTCGGCGAAGCGCAAGCCCCAGCCGCTCATTTGCAGAGTCTCGCGGCGGATCTCCAGCGACGTATCGACGAAGTCGAGGCCGTCTTCATTCCGGTACAGGCTGAACATCTCTTGGTCGATGTTCGCCACAAACAGGTCCTGCCAGCCGTCCCCGTCAAAGTCGGCGGCGTCGACGCCCATCCCCGAACGGGCATTGCCCGCCGCGCTGTACGCAACCCCGAGGAGCAGGCCCTCCTCGACGAACGTTCCGTCTCGCTGGTTGACAAAGAGGAAGTTTTGAACGGTGTCGTTCGCGACGAACAAGTCCTGCCAGCCGTCCCGGTTGATGTCCGTCGCGACGGCGCCGAACGCCTTGCTCCCCACGCTCGCAATACCCGACTCGGCGCTGACGTCCCGGAACGTACCGTCACCGTCATTGCGGAAGAGGAGGCACCTCGTCGGCCGAAACGACCGCGGGATACAGTAGTGCCGCCTGCCGGCCTCGTTGTCGCCGCAGTACTTGGACTCCTCCTTGCTGTACGAGACAAAGCCGGACACGAACAAGTCAAGGTTGGAGTCGTTGTCATAGTCGAACCACACTGCGTCAGTGAACCATCCCTTGGCGCCCACCCCGGCCCGCTCGGCGATCTCGCGGAAAGTCCCATCGCCTTGATTGGAGAAGAGCTGGTTGCGACCGTATGCCGTGACGTACAAGTCCGTGTCCCCATCGCGGTCGTAGTCCGCGGCCGAGACTCCCATGCCAAACTCCCCTCCGGCCAGTCCGGCCATCTCGGTGACGTCGGTAAAGGTGCCGTCCCGATTGTTGCGGTACAAGGCGTTGCGCAGCTCAGTTTCTGGTCTGAAGAAATCCGATTCCCCGCTGTTGATCAGGTATATGTCCATCCAGCCGTCGTTATCGAAGTCGAGGAATGCGCATCCGCTTCCGACAGTTTCGGGAAGGTGCCGCTCTTCGGACTGGGCGTTGTTGTGCCTCCAGTGGATGCCGCTCTCTTCGGGCGGGACGATCTCAAAGCGGATGGGTGTACGCCCGCCCTCCGCCGCCGTTTGTGCCGTAGCCACCGCCCAGGCCATCATTGCGCAGACCAGCCGAGCCCCGCCCAATGCGGCTCCAGCGCTCGCTGATTTCGGTGTCATTTCCGGGGCTGCGCGGGGGACCGCCGATCCGGGCCCTTCGAGGGTAGCGCCAGAACTTTGCCGTCATACAGCTGGTCTACTCCGGCTAGGTCACGCTCCTGCTGTTCCTCGTTGAGCCTTCGGATGATCCCCTGCTGTCTCCGGAACAGGTCCGTGCGCTTCAGCTTTGCGTAGGCCCGGGCCAGCATGACGTGAGCTGGGGTGAATTCCGGGTGGACCTGAGTCACGTCTTCCAGCAGCGTCGCCACTTCCTGCCAGTTCCGCTGCGTTGCGTGCGACTGGGCCAGCAGGTACTTCACGCCCGTGTCGGATTCCTGCAGGCCGTGTGCGGCATGAAGCAGTTCGAGGGCACGCTCAGAATACCCGTCCTGCTCGAGCAGCCAACCCAGGAACGCGTTGGCGTTGAAGTCGCGGGAATTAATGGCGAGTTCCGCGCGGAAGGCTTCGGCGGCAGGCTCTCGTCGGCCCTCATACAGGAGGGCGACGCCGATCTGGGAACTAGCCATCGGCAGCTGCGGGTTCGCGCTACGCGCGCGTTCGAGCAGCGTGAGAGCGTCGCCATAGCGCTTCTCGGCGAGGTGCAGAGAGCCCTTGATCAGCAGAGCCTCGGGGGTTTCGTCGCCCTCCATCCGTGTTCTGACCAGATCTCTAGCTGCCTGCACATCACCGACCTTCAAGTAGGCTGACCCCAGCGTGTACCAGGGGCTTTCAATGTTAAATGGATCGGGCGATGTCTGAGCGACGGTTGAGAG
>JAPPMC010000245.1 GCA_028819235.1 Bryobacterales bacterium | reverse complement strand
CTCCCGCCTTCTGGCCCGCCTACCTAGCACCGCCACTGCCCGCTCGAACGTTTACGTCAAACCAGTCGCATTCTGGCCGAACGTTTCGCTGTCCGGTATTCAAGCCAGGGTGTGATTACGACGCTTGGACCCCTCAAACCCTAGGGTCGAGGTCGGCTTGGGCTAGCTGCGATATATTGGTCCCACCTCAGCATGAGCACTCGCAACAACTACCCCAAGCTCCACAACGCGGCATGGCCGGGGGTCGTCGGCAAGGGCGGTCCGGGAGCGGAACCTCCCATCGATCTTGACACCATGATCGACCTCACCGCCAATGCGGCGGTCGACGGCAGAAAGTTCGACGGTGTCGACCTTTTCCTATCCGAGCCGCACATCAGCATCGACATCGGGGATGACGACCTCAAGCGGTGGGCGGACAAGCTGACCGCCCGGGACTTGGTCTTCGGATCGGTCGTCGCGCCGGTCTGGGAACCGACCGGCGGGGGGCCTGCCATCGATTCTGGATCCGGTCGCCAAGCCTTTCTCAGCGCTGTTCGCAAGGCTTGTGGAATCGCCCAGAAGCTGACAGGCTGGGACATGCGCCCGTCGGGCGTCGTGCGCATCGACTCAGCAAGCGGCGTCGAGGATTGGGCCAAGGACCCGGCTGGCAATACCGCAACCTTGATCGACACGTTCCGGCAGGCAGCCGACATCGCTGGCGACCACGGAGAGCGGCTCTCGGCAGAAGGAGAAATCTGCTGGGGCGGGATGCACAGCTGGCGACACATGCTCAACGTCCTCGAGGGCGTGAACGACGACCGGCTCGGGTTTCAGGCCGACATGGCCCACACGCTGCTCTACACGATGGGATACAACTCGCCCGAGCACTCCCTGCTGCCAGAGGGCTTCGACTGGTCGGACGGGTCGCAGCTCGACGACGCCCTCCGGCGACTGACCGACGCACTCAGGCCTTGGACAAACGACTTCCATGTGGCCCAAAACGACGGCACGGTGTTCGGCAGCGGGAGTCATGACCGAACCGGGCGGCACTGCCAGGCCAGGGATCCGAACGGCAAGCTGGACATCACCCGGCACGCTGGCTACTGGCTGCGGGACTCCGACGGCGAACTCACCAAGGCGTGCCGGCACATCTGCTGGGACGGGTGTATGTTCCCGAATGCGGTAATGATGGACCCCCAGACATGGAACGACATCCTCGCCGTCATGGTCAGCGTTCAGGAAGCGCACGGCTGGTCTGAGTAGGTTTGTTCCGACTAGGCTTCAGCGGCGCTGACCGCACCGTTGTACAGCAGCCAGGTGCCCAGCATTTGGACTACGTGGTACAGGTCGTTGTGGTTGAACGACTCGTGGGGCGCGATTCCTAACGCCTGGATTCCGGCGGCCAAGAAACTGACTAAGACTCCCATCGCCACGGTCAGTGCGCTCCGGTCCCCGCTCCGCCACCACGAGCGCAGGTGGGCCCACATCACGAACAGGAACGCGAGCGAATAGTCCGCGATGGCCACCAAGAATGCGGGGTCCAGCATCGCCCAACTGAGGTATGTGGCGAGCTTTATGGAGGCAACAGCCCGGATGGCAGTCCAAGAGGGGACGGCCAAGTGTCCCGCAGATGTTGCGAGCACTGCCCCGAACGACGCCACGCCGATCGATGCCATCGTCACCCGCCATAGGGCCGCCGCCACAGTCTCCGGCATCCACGGCAGGAATCCGTGGTATGTCCCGCCCGCAAAGGCGGCCAACGCGGACGATGCCAGCGCCGTTGCCCACCATGCCCGGCTCGCACGTGGCCCGCGACGCAGCATTCTCACCGCCAAGGTTGCGCTAAGTCCCCCGAGCAGGTAGTCGGTGAGGAGCGTCATTGGCTCATGAACCGGAATCAAGGTAGCCTCCGCGGGCGCGTCTGTCGCGCATGCCGAAGGACATTGCCTGCCCTTGCCGCCCGAGCAGTTCCGACATTGGTGCGAGGATCGGCCTCACGCGGTCAGCCACGGCCGGAAAGATCGTACGAAGCGCGACGCTAAGGATCGTACCAAGCGCGTGGCAAGATACGAGTTGAGGGATCGTTCGGTGGCAGTGTCCGGATATCGACCCGGTCGGAAGGCCCTCGCCGCCATCGCGACGGCTTCGTTGGCCGTGATCTTGGCCCTCGCTTGGCTAAAGGGATGGAGCCCTGGGCTGGCCCGGCACGAGCAGCTTGTGGAGTGGATGCGCCGCGAGGGCGTCGCCGGCCCTTTGGTCTGCATCGGCGTCCAGTTCCTGCAGGTCGTGATCTTCGCCATCCCGGGCGAGATCACACAGTTTGCTGCCGGCTACGTGTTCGGTGCCACGCTCGGCTTCGCATATTCGATTGTGGGCATCATGGCCGGTTCCGCATTCAACTTTGCGTTTGCCAAGGCCCTGGGACGTCCGGCGGTCGAGCGCATCGTGGGCGCCGACAGGCTGGCGCGCATTGACGCTTCGATGCGGTCCAGGCGCGGCTCCGTAGCCGTGGTCGCACTGTTCCTGATGCCGGGCGCGCCGAAGGACGCGATGGCCTATGCGGCAGGCCTCAGCGCTCTGGGGATCTCGCGATTCCTCATCCTTAGCGTTCCTGCCAGAATGCCTGCCCTGCTCGCCAGCACAGTGATGGGATCACAGCTGTACAGCCGAAACATCGTCACGGTCATCTGGATAGGGGCAGGTGCCGGCCTAGCCATTGCGGCGGCCGCCTATTACCGCTGGAAGCGCAAGAACCGATGATCCGTCGGATGAGTGCCCAGGACATCCCTGCTGCGATGCGCCTGAAGGAGGCCGCTGGCTGGAACCAGACTACGAACGATTGGGAACGGGTGCTGCGCCTCGACCCAGAAGCCTGCTTTGTGGACGAGCGCGACGGGCGTGTCATCGGCACGACCTCCGCGGTTCGCCTCGGGGCAGACCTTGGGTGGGTCGGGATGGTCTTGGTCCTTCCTCGCATGCGACGTCGGGGGATTGCGCGCGGACTACTGCAGCATGCGCTCTCAGGCTGTAGTACCAGTCCAGGATCCCCACGCATTTGGGGGCTGGACGCCACCGACATGGCGAGACCCCTATACGAGCAGTCGGGGTTTCAGGTCCAAGAGGTGATCGAGCGCTGGCAGCGCCCGGCCGAGGTCGCATCCGCGGTGGACTGCCCCGACCAGCCGGAGCGCGGGCATTGGCCCGGTGCAATGCAAGCGATCGATCGCGGGGCTTACGGGTGCGATCGATCGGCACTCCTGCTGGACCTGTGGCGCGACCCGACCGTCGAAGCTGTCACGGACCGCTCCGGATTCGCCTTCGGTCGTCCCGGATCGTCCGCTTGGTTTTTGGGCCCCTGTGTAGGACTCGAGCCGCGGCCGATGGAGGCCATGGTCCGTGGGCTGCTCTCGCGGCACGGGCACCAGCGGATATTCTGGGACTTGCTGGCTTCTTGCACTACCGCCCGGGAGATGGCTCGGCGCAACGGGTTTCGACCGGTCCGGCGCCTGACCCGGATGCTGCTCGCAAAAGATCCCGCCCGACGATGCCCCTCGGATGCGGACCTGGTCTTCGCCGCGCCGGGCTTCGAGTTCGCCTAAGTTATGACATTCCAGCCAGAGCCATCCGCAGTCCCGCTTGAGCGGGCCCGCCCCGCCCGTCCGTTCCGCGCCCACGGCGATCCCGCGACAGCGTCGTTCCAACGCACCAAGGCTGTCTGGCGTCTGCCGAGCGAGCGAGTGACATTGGGAGTGTCCACTCTGGTCTGTGTCCGGCTCGGTGCAGCACTGGAGTCTAGGGGCCGCCACCCCTCGCCGTCGGCCCAGGCGGAGTTGGCCGCGGAAGTGGAGGAACAGGGCGCGGCGCTTCTAGAGGTGCGGCCCTTCCCTGCCCGGAGAGTACGCGGAATTCCGTCTGCGGAGGACGAAATCTCCCGAATCACGCCGATTCTCCGAAGGGTGGCCAAAGCCTCCCGCTGCCCGATCAGCGTGGTCTGCTGGAACGCCGATGCGGTCCGGAAGGCCGTCGATCTTGGTGCATCAATCATTCACGACCCGACGGGCCTTACATACGACAAGGGAATGGCCGCCGCGGTCAATGAGTCGGGAGCGGCCTTGGTGATTGGGCACATGCGCGGAACGCCGGCGCAGTGGTCGCGACTGGCGCCCCTGACCAAGCTGATCGAGACGGTGCGAGTCGAGTTCCGCGCTTCGCTGCTGCGCGCCGACAAGGCTCGGATCGAGCGTCTTCGCATAGTGCTAGATCCAGGACTTGAGCACGGCAAGCGCGGCTACGAGAACTTCAACCTCTTGCGGACGATGCGCCGGCTGGGCCCGCCGGCCCAAGGGCTGCAGGCAACCTTGGCTGGGCGGAGCTTTCTGGTGGAATCCATCAGGGCCAGCGAGGAGGAGCGCTCCGCCGGCTTAGCTGTGGCCGCCACGCTGGCGCTTCAGTCTGGCGCCCACATCCTCACCGTGGACGACTACGAAGCCGTCCGGCACGTTGTACGGGCCGTGGACCGGATCTACAAGCTTGACGACGACTGGGCGGCCCTCAGTGAGCAGGAGCCTCGCATGCACCGACCAGCCGGCCTCTGAGCGTCTCGCAGGTGGCCTCGTCAAGCTTGGCACCGTTCTTGCGGACGTAGAAGGTGTCCATTGCCACTCCGCCCTGCGTGTGGCAGAGCACGACGTCGATGTCGCAGCCGGCCGCAGGGAAAACCGACGAGAGGTCATGCAGGAGCTTATTGCGGTCGCGCGTGTAGACACTGAAGATGGTTGAGCGCGCCGATGTGCGGTTGTCATAGGTGACCAGCGGGGGTTCGTCGCTCGTTGGGCGCTTCTTCGACTTGCGCGGACGGATGAAGACCAAGTCTTCCGGGGTGAGGCGGCCCACAGCTAAGCGCTCCAGACGACGCTCCATCTCCTGCAGACCTCGGGTTCCAAACTGCAGCAGGTCGCCGCCGGGTGTCGGAATGATGCGGAACTTGTCCAAGATCAGACCATCGATCTGGGAATACGCCTCGGCGCTGACTATGTAGCCGCCCGATGCGGTGATGCCGGCGCATAGGCTGGCAAACAGCGCGGGCCGATCAGCGCACACCACGACGATCTCGGTCTGAGCTCCCAACCGCTGGCACTCCACTTTCGCTGCGCCAGCCTCCAAGCGGGACGCCAAGGCGGCGTGCCTGCGCACGTCCTCCGCCGTGTGGGTGCGCACGTAGCGCTCCGGAAATCCCCGCACGAAGCTTGCCAAGCCCTCACGCTCGTCGGCATCGCCAATGCGTCCGATGTAGTCTGCCACGGTGGCGCTACGGATGCGCTTGTCGCCGTGATCGCGCTTGAAGACCGCCCTAGTTCCGCGGTGGAGCCGCCACAGAAGCTGCTTGCGCCATTGCAGGGCAGCCGACGGGTTGACGGCGACCATATCGGCGTAGGTCATGACCGTGAGCATGTTGAGACGCTCCAACGTACCGACACGCTCCTTGAAGGCCTCCAGAACCGACGGTTCGCCAAGATCCTGCTTGGTCATCACCGTGGACATGGCCAGATGGTCCCGGATAAGGTGATCTACAGTCTTGCGTTCGATCTCGTCGTCCAGGCCCAGCCGCTGCATGCCGGCGTTGGCCATCTCGGCACTGGATTGCGCGTGGGGCTTGCCCTTCACGGCCTTCCCTAGGTCGTGGTAGAGCAGTGCTAGGCAGACGATCTCGGGAGCGCGCACTTCGGCCAGCAGTTCGGCGAAGCGGCGGTCGATGCCGTCCGTCTTGCGAGCCAGGTCTTTCAGGATGCGTACCGCCACGATTGTGTGCTCGTCCACGGTGTAGCGGTGGTAGAAGTCGTGGATCACCAAGCAGTCGGCCTGTTCGAATTCCGGAATCAGGCAGAAGAGGAAACCGGATTCCCGCATGGTGGAAAGCGCCAGCACCGTGTGCGGCAATCGAAAGATCTCTCGCAACCGGGCCCAGTGGCCCGAACTGGACTCGATGTGTCGGCGCAGCGCCGGCAGCTCTGCCCGGAGTCGCCTCTCGGTCTGCGATGCGAGCCTGAGCCCGTGGCGGGCCTGAAACTCGAATAGCCGCAGGGCACACTCAGGGCTGTGCTTGATGGCATACGGATCCTTGAAGTAGATCTGGCCCTTGGTGACCGCGAACTCTCGGTTCGAGAGCCTCGACTTGCGCTTGCGAAGGATCGACAGGAGCGTGTTGGTCGGTTGGGATGCAGCCTCCATCGAGTGCAGGGCCAGCCTGTGGACGGAACGACTCCGGCGATAGAAAGTGCGCATCATGTCGGTGACGCCGGAGCCCCGAAACGCCTTGCCGTCCGCCTCGGTAGCGATGGAGTCCTGCATGCCGAATGTCAGGATGTTGCGGTCCCGCCCGTACAGGTAGTGCAGGTAGCAGCGGACCGCGAACAGCAGGCGTCTTGCCTCGTCGATCTCACCCGTCACTTCAGCGGGGAGGAACTCGCCACAGGCCGGGATCCCCGATCCCGAGACGTTCTCTAGCTGGGCCACCCAGCATGAAAACTGCAGATCGCGCAGGCCACCTGGCCCTTCCTTAACGTTGGGCTCGAGATGGTACATCGTGTCCTCGTAGGACTTGTGCCGCGCCCGAGCCTTGGAGGTGAGAGCCCGCATCAGGGAGCGCTGCTCGCGCAGGTAGAAGCGCGGGAGGGTGCCTTCCTGCAGTTCGCGCAGGAAACCCTCGTCGCCTGCGACGAATCGCGTGTCTAGGAGGCTGATGTGCAGCTCGGTGTTGTCGCGCGCCAGACTTGTGCAGTCGCGCGGCGTGCGCACGGACTGCGAGACCTGCAGCTTGGCGTCCCACAGAGACGCGATCAGCCGGCCGATCTCGTTGTCGCTCTTCTCCACTTCCCGCAGGCTTGAGAACAGCAGCAGCAGATCTACGTCCGATGACGGGAAGAGTTCCCCCCGCCCATAGCCTCCTACAGCGACAGCGGCCACGCCCGGACTGTTTCCGAAGACCCTCTCGAAGCGGTCTCGCAGGAGGTCGTCAACGGTCCTCGTCCGGGCTTCGCGGCCCCGCTGGCCGGCCGCGTCCGCGAAAAACCCCTCGCGGACGCTCTCGATCTGCCGCCGTTCCCGGGGCGTCAGCAGCGCCATCGCGCGTCGCCCATCAGGCCCAAGGAATCAACAGAGCCGGGCCGGCTGGCTGCCGGCCCGGCGGACTGTTCCCCGTTTGTCTGGGTTGGTTGGTCAGACATGCCCCTAGATGGCGTCGTCACCCTCTTCGCCGCTGCGAATACGGATCGCGGTATTGACGTCGGACACGAAGACCTTCCCGTCCCCGATCTTGCCCGTGCGGGCGGCCTCGATGATCGTCTTCACGACCTCGTCCAGCCGATCGTCGGGGACAATCGTCTCAAGCTTGACCTTGGGCAGCAAGTCGACCTCGTACTCCTGCCCCCGGTAGACCTCTTTGTGGCCCTTCTGGCGGCCGTGGCCGCGCACGTCGTAGATCGTCAGGCGGTCGTGGCCGCCGCTCTTGAGTGCCTCGCGCACGTCGTCCAGCTTGAAGGGCTGGATGATCGCTTCGATCTTCTTCATCTCTTAAATCCTCCCTTCACAAAGGCTAGTTGTAGGCCTCTTCGCCGTGCTGCGAGATGTCGAGGCCGATCGACTCGTCATTGGCGGTCACACGAACGCCCACAAGAGCGTCGACGATCTTCAGGATAACGAAGGTCGCCACGCCCGAGAATACCCACGTCAGCGCCGAACCCAGGGCGTTGTTAACGAACTGGGCGGTGTTGCCCTCAAGCAGTCCGGTTGCCCCGCCGATCGCCTCGCGGGCGAACAGGCCGGTCAGCAGTGCGCCGACCGTGCCCCCGACACCGTGCACGCCGAAGGCGTCCAAGCTGTCGTCATACCTGAACTTCGCCTTCACGACGGCCACGGCGAAGTAGCACACGATCCCGGCTGCCAGCCCGATCAGGATCGAGTCCATCGCATTGACGAAGCCCGACGCCGGGGTGACTGCAACCAAGCCCGCGACCGCTCCGGTGATGCCGCCAAGAATGCTCGGCTTGCCATCTCGGAGCCACTCGACGATCAGCCATCCGAGAACCGCCGCAGCGGCGGCAAAGTGCGTGTTGACGAAGGCTGCCGCGGCCAGCCCGTCGGCTGCCAAGGCGCTGCCGGCGTTAAAGCCGAACCAACCGACCCAAAGCAGGCAGGCCCCGATGAAAGCCAGCGGAAGGTTGTGCGGCCGCATCGCTTCCGACGGGAAGCCGCGCCGCCTGCCGATGTACAGGGCGATCACGAGGGCCGCCACTCCGGACGACATGTGCACAACCGTGCCGCCCGCGAAGTCGAGGCACGGGATCGCCCCGTCCCCGCTCATGAAGCCGCCGCCCCACACCATGTGCACCATGGGGAAGTACACCACCGTGCCCCACATCACCATGAACAGGAGCATGGCCGAGAACTTCATGCGCTCGGCAAACGCTCCGCTGATCAGGGCCGGGGTGATGATTGCGAACATCAGCTGGAACACCATGAACGTCAGGTGCGGGATGGACCCGTTGGGCTCCATGCCCACCCCGTTCAGGAACAAGTGCCCCAAGCCTCCGACGAACGCGTTGCCCTCCGCAAATGCCAGGCTGTACCCGTACACTGCCCAGAGCAGTGTCATCAGCGCCATCATCGCGAAGGACTGCATCATCGTCCCCAGCACATTCCTCTTCCTGACCAGTCCGCCGTAGAATAGGGCCAAGCCGGGGCCGGTCATCATCAGCACCAAGGCGGAACTCGTCAGGATCCAGGCGTTGTCCCCTGTGTCGATTCCGTCTTGGGCAGCTACTGTCGCCGGCAGGGCCATGGCGGCGACTAGCAGCAAGCAAGTTCTCATGAGTCTCCTCATATCGCGTCTCCTCTCGAATTGCTCCGGGCCTGCCGTCGATGTGCCCTCGGGAATCGGGGGCTCCTCACCAGTCGGGTGCTCGTAGGGCTAAGGCAGGGCCTGTGTCCTGTCGCGCCTAGGGTGATTGCGTGGCGTTCGCCGGGCTTATTGGCATTTTGCTCAGCCCGGCGCGCGATCCCGGCAGGAAATTGACGGGATAGGAATTTCTTATTGGCGCGGGTCGGCGCGGCTGACCGCTCAGGCTGAGACGTCGACCATATTGATGGGCGGAATGTGGACGTGCGCGACGCTGGGCGACTTGCCGAGGAAGGTTTGCGCCATTTCCAGCGCCTGGTCCACGGACTTCGCGCATTCCCAGCCCATAATCTTGGCGGCCTGCCTGTCTTCGGCACCGACGACGATGACGTGGCCGCAGTGCTGCGCGCCATTCTCGGCCCAGTACCACATGTAAAGCGGGTGCACGCCGTGGTACCCAAAACCGTTCCGGTACATCTCCGTGTACTCGGGGGCATGGGCGAATTCCGCCTCGAAGCGCCGCTCTAGGATCGCCGCGTCTGAGGAATCCCAGAGGCAGCGGTGGAAGAGCTCGTGATAGGCGGCGTGATGTGACGGGCTGAACTCGTTGTAGAGCGGGTGGGTGAGGATGAACACGCCGTCCTTGCGCACGATTGGCGCCCCCCGGTACATGTTGAAGAAGTAGCCCAATGTCAGACAACGGACGAGGATGGGATTCATCGGCGCGTGCACGTTGTATGGGCAGATGAACGGCACGCCGAAGATGGCGGCGTCGGCCTGTCCGTCCACGGGCACGCAGTACTGCTGGTAGTTGTAGGCCAACGTGCGTGCGTGCACGGCGTCCGTCGCGCCCGCATGAACGGCGATCAGCTCGTAGGGTGCTGGGATCGCGAAGAGAACCTTTCGCTTGACGGCCCTGGGCAGCGCGCTGAGACCCACTTGGACTGTCCGGAATGTGGCCCTGTCTAGGGGATTCCACTCATCTTCCGGCTTCACGAAGAATGCCATGCGCGGATCGAACATGCGATTGTTCACCACCGTCTCGATGTGAAAGACGTTCAGCTTCTCGTTGACGACCCTGCCCATCCGGTCGCAAGAGTCGGTCAGCGGCGAGTGGGTGTGATCAAAGTAGGAGTCCGACTCGCGGATGGTCTGGGGATTGTGGTGCGCCCGCAGCGACGCGTAGTCGCAGAGACCCACGCCGACCGACTTGTTCCCACCGTCCATGGGCACCAGATTGATGTTGACGTATATCAACAAGTCAGACCCGGCCGCCCGACGGTTGAGGCGCACCTGTTCTCCCTGTTCGGTGTCCCCGAGATGCACGATGCCCTCTGGGTCCTCGCCGTCGTGGCAGTAGAGGCGGTGGGGAAAGTAGGAGTCGAAGATTGACTTCCCGACGCACCGCCGGATCTCAAACGGCTCCATGCGGCGGTGGAACGAATTGGCGATCACGATCTCCACGTCGAGCACGCCCGCACGCCCGAGCATGTCGAGCAAGACTTTCAGGACGGACTGTCGGAGGTCGGGCCGCTGCATCATTGGCAGCGGCAGAGAGATGTCGTCGATCGCGATCGTGACCCTCATCCCGGGCTGCAGCTGGGACCGCAACGGCTGGGCTTGCAGCGGATTCGCTAGGGCGTAGCGGATCGCCGCTTCGCGGTCGGGCAGGCCGGGAATCGCGGGCTTAGGGTAAATCACGCGCGTTCCTGCCGGGAGCTTTGCGCGGATGAGATCTTCGCCGTACCAGAGCAGGCGCTCCGCTGAGTTGCCGTGCAGCTCTCTCACGCAACCCGCATCGGAAACCAGTGCCTTGCGGCCGACGGCGTTGGGCGCTGGATCGCCGAAGATGTTCGGGTCAGCCGGCGGCGGACCATTCTGCGTTCCTCTCATTGCAACCCCGGGGTTAAGTGTAGACGGATTCGGTGCGCGGGCCCGGCTCCTAGGCTGGCTCGGTCTGGGTCCGTGCGGAGCGCTGCAGGTCGAGGATTGGCCAGCCTCTAGAGAGGGCGAAGCGTCTCAGCCGTCGGTCCGGGTTGGTGGCAATGGCCGTTCCCACCGCACGGAGCATAGGCAGATCTGAGAAGCTGTCGGAGTAGGCGCGCGCGTCACGCATGTCCAGGCCGTGATCGGCCGCGTACTCTCGCAGCGCAGAGGCCTTGGCCTCTCCGGCCAGCAGAGGCGGCTCGATCTCCCCGGTCGCGATCCCGTCCCGAAACACGAGCCGATTGCCCAGCATGTCGTCAAACCCTAGGTCCGCCGCAGTCGGCGCGAGCAGGATGTCGATGCCACCTGTGACCAGAACGGTGCGAAAGCCCGCTGCCCGGTCCATCGCAACGCGCTCGCGAGCGTATCGGCACTCCTCCCGCCTGACCCGCTGCTCCAACAGGCGCGTGGATTGGGCCTTGAGCCAGTCGCGCGAGAGGCCGCGGTAGAGACGGAAGAAGACCACGTTGAAGAGGTGCCTCGAGCAGAGGTCCAGCAAGAGCCAAAGCGGCACGCCGAGCAGTGCTTCGGAGTACCGCCAAGCGGCCTCCAGTCGGCTCGGGTGCTGCCTCGCCACCCAGGCGTACCGCGAGACGACATTCCCGGACGCCAGCGTGCCGTCGAAGTCGTAGAAGGCTGCGCGCGGGCTGCCCGAGGCTTGGCCTCCGACCACTACCCGTGCCCGAGACGCATCAGCCACGCAAGGGCAAAGATCGCCACGACAAAATAGCCGAAACAGTACAGGCCGTAGTAGAGCCGCTCACGGTCGTTGGATCGTCCGACGAGCCCCATGACCGTCGACGCGAACAGCGCGAACAAGAGCGAGGCCTCCAGATGGCTGGGCGTGTACATCAGGGCCTTACCTCCGGTCGTGCTACGACGGACGAGTGCTCGTAGGCGTCCACGATAGCCAGCAAGTTCAGGAATCCCGCGCAGACGATGAACTTAGTGCCGTAGTCGTGGCTAGCCCCGGGCAGGATTTCCTGCTCGTACCCTAAGGCCATAGTCACGAAGTAGAGCGACCCGCTGCAGAGATCGCCGATATAGCCCCCGTACGTCATGATCGTCGTGAAGAGGTCACCCGACATAGGCGTGAACATGCGTCCATTCATCGCCAGGCCGGTCAGGAACATGCCGGCGATCGCCGCCAGCAGAATTGCCCCATGGATCGGTCGGCGGAGGTAGAAGTGCCCAGCACCGGGCACCAGCCACGCCAGCACTACGGTCGGGATCCACTTGAAGCTCCGCTCCGGCTGGGGTTTGGATGCCATCGCCACGGTCTGGGTAGCACTCGGCGCATTTCAACCTCCTTAGAGGCGGGATCGCCGACGCGCAAGAACGATTATAGGGCTCACACACCAAACGGTGCCTTCCGCCCTTAGCGCTCAATCGCAGTCAGCACAGAGGGGTGGGGTAGATAGGGCACGTGGGGCTCCGGATGCTGCAGCCGGCCACCGTCGAGTGGCAGCGCAGGGCACTGCGGGAAGGCACGCTGTCCCGCGCAAGATTGGCGCGCGAGTTGTGCAGGCGCGACGACTGGCGCGATCTGAAGGGCCGCTTGTGCACGGTCTCGGCTCGCAAGTGCTAGGGCCCTTAATCGCAAAGTTCCCATATTGGATGAGCCACGTCCTGCACTTACTCAAGATCGCGTCCGATCGCTGGCGATCGGCGGCACGCGAAGGCGGACGGCGAACTGATTCTCCCGTACGCTAAGGCAAGCGCGCCTCTTCTCGACCGTACGTGAGGGGGCCTGAGGGTGAGCCTCCCACGAGCTACCCAACCCGCTGTTGGGCCACCTGCTAGGATCGCCCGGGCGATCCTAGCGAGATTTCCCAAGTCGAGGCAAACTCAGAAGCTGCTGCCGGGATTCGTCACCGAATGGACCCGGAATGCCGAAGATACCGCCAATTGGCCCGAAGCTGCCAAACCCAAACCCAGGAAAGCCGATAATCGCCTCACCATCGTCTTCGCCATAGCTGGGTAAGGAAAAAAGGTTGAAGTGGACAGCTTCATAGGCGGCCGGTAGAGACGCGAGTGATCTCTCAAGTCGGTCCAGTGCAACAAGCTGGTCGGATGCTAGGACCGCGCGAGCCCTCTGCCGGTGCATAGCGGCGATGCTCTGGATCCGTTCGCTAATTCCGGTGAGCTCGGCGTCGGCCATGTCAAGAAAGGACTCGCTCACCTCTCCAGAACGCACCGCCCGTCGGATCTCCCAAGCCTTTTCGTAACTCTCGATGAGCAGCGGGAAGGTCTCGTCCTCCAGGGAGAACTGGATATCTCTGAGTCTTGCGACCTGCCAGACAGTGAGCAGCAGCTCTTGCCGGAGTTCATTCATGAAGAGACCGAAGTCATCGAGGTTCTCGACGTCGTCGGCATCCGACAAAACAGACGCGCCAGAACCCGGCGCCTGTGCCCAAGTGAGCCCGCAAAGCAGCAGGACCGCCAAGAAAAGTCGTGTTCTGGTCATGGTCATCGTCATACTCTCAGTAGTACACAGCCGACCGGCCCGCTGCGGAGGGAGGCCTGTCGACTCCCACCCACGTACGCCATCAGTATCGAAGCTCCACAGCTCAGTATACGGGTGGCCTTGGGGAGCGCCAAGTCGCACGGCGCCGTGGGATCTGATCGGCCGGTGCGTGGACTTGTGCGTGACGGACAGCTGCGTGGAGATGCTTCGCAGACCCGTGGGAGAGGCCTTGTCGCCGGTCGCCATGCGAGCGATCTGGACGCTGGCGGTCTGCGAGCGGCTGTTGCCGCCGGTCGAGCGGGACCGCGAGCCGGCCGGCGTCATCCGCACATGGGTGGTGTGGCTGGCGCGCTCTGCGGGCTTCCGGCCATCGAAGCGCCAGCCGCTGCGGGGGGCCACTGTGCTCAGGCGGACCTGAGAATCGATGTGGTTGCTCGCGAACTGGGAGCAGATGGGCCGCACCGTTAAAGGCGGTGAGGGGCGGTCAGGGTGCGCGGTGTCGGAGAACCCAAGCACGCCGGTACGCCTGTGCCGGGACCTGGGAGGTCTTGTTCGCGCCCTGGGGGGTCGCCCGGGGACACGGCGGGTAAGGGAAGCCGGTTGGTGGAGATTCTCTGGGGCCCGTCAAACAGCGGCCGCGGCCCCTCCGCCGGGTTTGCTAGAAGCGGAATCCCACGCCCAACTCGACCGACCCTGCCAGCGAGTTGTCGGGGTCATCCATGAGCCAGGAATAGCCCGCCCGGACGGTGATGCGAGGTGTCAAGTTCGTGATGACGCCGAACCGGGCGATAAGGACGATGTCGCGGCGCAAATCATCCCGTTCCGTGTACTGCTCATCGCGGACGAGGACCGGGACGGTTTCGTCCGGATCCTCGTACAAGAAACCGATGTCGCTGCGGGCCTGGCGAACCTCCCGGAAGCGATCCCGGACCTGGTACCACTCAAACCCCATCCCCGCGCCAATGTAGACCGAGAACCGGTTCTGCCGTAGCATCCACACGAGCGAGGGTCGGAGGGTGGCGTACCGCCGCAGTCGCACGTCATCGTCGACGGCCTCGGGGTTCCGCTCGTAGAACTCGTGGCGATAGCTGTCCCCGAACAACTCGATCATGTCGGTCTGCCGGGTGTCCCCGGTCAGGTCCACAAGAACCGCCCAGTCCCGGCCGAGGGGAACCAGCACCCCCGCCCCGGCCTGCGGCTGGAAGGGGGCCCATCGGGTGCCGGTGCTATAGAAGCCGGACATGCCGTAGAACTCGAAGCGAGGCTCGGTTTGTTGCGCAGGCGCTACCGCCGCCAAGAGCGCAAGCGGTATTACGCGAACGCGCACTGGCCGTCAAAACCGGTAGCCGATGCCAACCGTAGACTGGAGAAAAGGGTAAAAGCCCATCCGCACATCGGGCGCGATGAACAGGCGTTTGGTCAGGAACAGTCGTACCCCGCCGCCCCACGTGACCGAGATTGCCGGACCCCATTCCCACTCCAGTTCGTCATTCTCGCCGGTGGGCCACTGATCGAATCCAAGAACGAGCCCGACCCCGCCGCCCAGATACGGCTGGACGCGCCGTTCCGGCCAAAACCTGTACTCGAAAACGGGGTTGATCAGAATTCTCCGCCGTTCGTAGTAGTCCCACCCGTAGATCTGGCCGTGCACGAACTCGAGACTGACGCGCAACCGCCTTCCCTTCTCGATGCCCAGAGCCACACCCGCAAGCCACGCCTCTGGCGGCGTGTCCTCCAGTCCGATCCCATCGCCGCCGAAAATGCGGATGTCCGAGAGACGAAAATCGGCCGCTTCCACCGCAAGGGGGACGGAGAGCATCGCCAGAACGGCCACCGCCAGTAGCAGACAACGCACGGGAAAGGCGTTCGTCATACAGGATGCGGAACCAATCCTATCAGTACAGTCAGTCAGTGCGGTCAGCCTGTGGCTAAACCTGTAGCGTCCAGTTCAGACAAGCCGGACGCGAGCTCACCAGGGCTGGCCAGACGCGGGCGGCATCGGTCCGTGGAACGTCCTCGCGTCACCACCTGTGGCGCGATTCGATGTGTTGTGCGGACTGAATGGGCGAACCCAGCCTGCTCAGGTCGTCACCAACCCCATGCTTGGATGAATTCCCATATCTGCGCAGTGCAGTGCCACCACGAGGCGAAGGTCCTAGATGACCCGATGTCCGGCACTGTGATTGCGCTAGGAGATGCCCGGAGAGGAGGATGCCTATGACCTGAATCCCTTCGTAGCGCGCCAGCGGGCTCGACTCCCGCCCGGCAGAGGCGCAGCCCACCAGCCGAAAGCGCGTGTTGCATGGCGACGGGCAACCGGCGTCGTACGAGCAAGTCATGCATGCGGTCCCAAACGTCGGCGTTCTTGCCGCTGCGGCGCGAGAGCCACCTCCGCCAGATGCCGTCACTTGGTAGCGGAATTGCGACAGTCGCTCTCAGTTCCCCGTCCGGCAATAGTTGTTGCAGTGCCCGCAATCGGGCCTTGTTCCGAGCGCAAGTGCGTCGCTGTCCGAGGCGACCTGCGCACCTCGCGCCGAGACCGCTTGCAATCCGGCATCAGCCGGCCAATAGGCGCTGATAGGCGTTCCAGGTCTGGTCGGCGCAGCGTCGCCAAGTGAACGCTGTGGCACGCATGAGCCCCTTGGCGGCTAGTTCCGCACGCAAGTCTGGGCTTGCAAGGACCCGCGCTAGGCCGTCGGCGATCGCGTCCACACTCAGAGGGTCCACGAGCAAGCCAGCATCTCCGGCCACTTCCGGAAGCGCTGAGGTGTCGGAGGTGATCACGGGCAGACCGCTCGCCATGGCCTCTACCACCGGCAGGCCGAAGCCTTCGTCCAGAGATGGGAATAGCAGACATTCCGCGCTGCGGTAAAGGCAGGAACGCACCTTGTCCCCTACATGGCCGGGCAGCCGGATTCTGGATCGGGCAGCGCTTCGCTCGATGCGGCTGAGGATGTCCGGGCCGCCGTACCCGGTCGAGCCCGCTAGTACTAGCTGCCGTCCCGACCCCGCCGCTTCGAATGCCTCCACGAGTCGCCCGACGTTCTTTCTCGCTTGGATTGTTCCCATGTGCAGCACGAACGGCGGGGTGACGTCTATGGCTTCCAAAATGGACCTCTCTTCGGCAGGGGCCGGCGCGTCGAGTGCCTCGACGCCATGATGGACTACCGTCACATTGGCGCGCGGGAACCCCAGCAGTCCTTCCACGAGCCGAGCGGTGTGTTCCGAGATCGCGATTATGTGGTTGGCACGGCGCGCCGTTTCCACCGCAAGCTTCGCGAACCGCTCTCGGAATCCAGGCGTTGAGTAGTCGCCTGTCATGGCGAACAAGTCGTGGAACGTGGCCACCATGGGCGCGTCCGCAGCCTCCGGCAGGCGCTGGTTGAGGCCGTGAAACAGCGCCACTGGGCCGACGGCCGGGTGCCCGGGGAAGCGCTCACCCAGCCGGCGGGTGACATTGCTCGGCAGGCGTGCCCGAAACGACCGCAGGTAGCGGTTGCTGCGCAGGTGCCAGACGAAAGACTGGTTGGGATGCGACCGTGCGAGTTCGGTGGTCAGGTTGCGGGCGTAGACCGCAACGCCCGTAGGTGGCCTGTCGAAGCAGTTGCCGGCATCGATTCCGATCGCCTTGGCTGATCGGCCCGGCCCCAACGCCAACGGTCAGCCTCCCCTCAAGGCGCCAAGTTCGGCGTTGACACGTGCGAGGACGGCGGCCGGGGCATCGGATGCTGCGGCAGGGACGACTCGAACTGGAGCGCTGCCGCAAGGGGTCCAGCGGTGGACGAACTTCGCAGACGGCGCACCGGAGAAGACCTCGATGAGTGGTGTGCCTAGGGCTGCCGCCAAGTGGGCGGCCGCCGAATCGTACCCGACATACAGGTCGGCGCACGCGATCCAGTCTCCGAAGCCGGACAGGCTCCCTTTCCATGTCATCAGGGCTGCCGGGCCGTCGGAACCCCCGAGAGATCCCGGCAGGCGTCCGACCGTTCCCCGAAAGTTGCCGGCACGGGCGTCGGTCAACCGTTCCTCCTCCGGTCCGAACCCGTAGTCCAGCGCGATCCTGAAGCCCTTCCGCAGCAGCAAGTCCAGCAGGCCGTCTTCGAATCGGTCGCCGAGCCGCTTGGAGTCTCTTCCACCCGTGCCGAAGCTGACAGCGGCCAACGGGCCGCCGGCGGGCTTGCGGACCCGGTTGTGCGGTGGCGGCTGAGCTGGGCAATTACGAGCGATCTCGCCCCATTGGCGGCGGCCCCAGTCAGCGGCTAGCGTTCCCAGTGCCTGCTTGCCGTTCCCGCCCCACGTGCGACTCTCGAAGAACAGATAGTGTCGGTCAGCCGTCACCGGCAGCAGCCCGAGCTGGGTCAGGCGAGAGTCGGGATCGATCACGAGGGACTCGCCGTCCGAGCGTCCTCGAGTGGTCGCCGCAATCCGCGACCGTAGTCCAAGCCAAGACTTGAGGCGGTCGCCAAGCAGGGCGTGGCGGTCGTACCCGATGTCTAGGTGCCGAAATGGGAGGCCCCTCACGATCAGGTCGGCATTCTTGGCGGGACCGGCGAACTCGATTTCGGCCTGAGGGAACGCCTCGCGGGCCGCGTGAAGGATGTGTCGAGTTATGGCCAGGTCGGCCCCGAGCGTAACCCGCGACAGGACTACGATCTTCGTGAAGGACTTGGGCAGATACTCGTCAGCTCGAGCCCGCCGGCTGACAGCGACGTACCGGTCGCGCAAGGCTTGGGAGTTTTCGTAGCCCAGCCTCTCAAGGCCCTTGGCCACCGGACTGCCCTCGGCGTATAGGGCTTCAGTGAAGAAGCTAACGTACTTGGCGCAGCCCACGCGGCTGAACTGGTCGCCCCACGGTTCGACTAAGCGGGAGAAGATTGCGCTGGTTGCTCTCAGGGCCGCTCCGGGTTCTGGCGAAAACGCCCTTTTGGCCAACTCTTTGGAGCAATCGCGAAACTCGGTCGAGTTGGAGTCTCGCCCCGCGAGCTCCCGTACTAGATCTTCGATCGCCACCGAATCCCAGCATGGCGAATGCGGGGAGTTGGCGGCAACACGATCCTGCACAGCTATAATCAGTCCCCCCGATCCAACCGGGCCAGACCATGAAAGCATCCCGAATCCACCAGTGTGGCGGACCCGACGTGATCCGCTACGAAGACGCACCTGAGCCCCGCCCACGGCCCGACGAAGTGCTGCTTCGAGTAGGCGCGTGTTCCCTGAACCACCTTGACTTGTGGGTGCGCAAGGGGCTTCCAACCTTGCGGTTGAAGTTCCCGTGGATCCTCGGCAGCGATGCAGCCGGGGAGATCGTTGAGGTCGGCGAGCTTTGCGATCGGTCCAAGATCGGCCAGCGCGTATTGGTGGCCCCTGGTCGAACCCTCCGGTCGACCGCTGAAACCGCTCATGGCCGGGACAATGCCGCTCCCGACTACGGCCTCTTCGGGGCCGTCTACCCAGGGCTTAACGCCGAGTATGTGGCCGTGCCAGAAGCGAATGCGATCGCCATCCCTGGGGACCTGAGCTATGAGGAGGCGGCCTCCGTGCCGCTGGTGTTCCTGACCGCTTGGCACATGCTGGTCGGCATCGCGAAGATCCGCATGCTGGAGGAAGTCTTGGTGATCGGCGGATCCAGCGGCGTCGGCATGGCCGCAATACAGATCGCCAAGCTCTTCCACTGCCGTGTCATCGCCACCGCCGGCGGGCCCGCGAAACTCGAGAAGGCGAAGGAGCTGGGAGCGGACGAGGTGATCGACCACTATGAGCAGTCGATCAAGAATGAGGTGCGCACGCTGACGAGGCGGCGCGGGGTCGATCTGGTGTTCGAGCACGTGGGGGCGGCGACGTTTGGCCATTCAGCGGCATCCCTGGCCCGCTACGGGAGGATCGTCACCTGTGGCGCCACCACCGGTTTCGAGACCACGCTCAACCTGGGCCACCTGTTCTCGAAACACCTCAGTGTGCACGGCTCCTACATGGGTACGATGGGCGAGCTCTACGACCTACTGCAGTTCTTTGAACGTGGCCTCTTGCGACCGGTGGTGGACAGCAGGTTCCCTCTGAGCGACGTGCGCGGCGCCCACGAGCGCATGGCCGCCGGCAAGCACTTCGGAAAGATCGTTATCGTGCCGGACTAGTAATCCGCCTGCCTTCGGGGCAGCGCCTTACCGCCCATCGCTGGCAACTACGCGGAGGCACCGCCCGACGCCGAGCGAGGGATATACTTGGACTTCAGCGCTTGGCTTGCGGCGCGGCGGGCGCTGCCTAGCGCTTTCGTCCTCCCTCCCCACCACCATGGTCCGAGTTCGCTTCGCGCCGTCCCCAACGGGATTCCTGCACATCGGGGGAGCCCGGACCTACGTGTTCAACTGGCTGTTTGCGCGGTCAGAGGGGGGGCAGGTGCTACTGCGCGTCGACGACACTGACGTCGGGCGCAACACCGAAGCGTCACTGCGGTCCATCATGGACGGCCTCGCCTGGCTTGACCTGCCTTGGGACGAACGCCACTTCCAGTCCGAGCGCCGCCCGCTGCACGTGCAGGCCGCCGAAGCCCTGCTAGCCAGCGGGAATGCCTATCGCGACTTCACCAAGGACGTGGGCCCTCGAGAAGAGGTGGGTGCCGGTACCCCGTGGCTCTACAACCCGGGCATGCGCGAAATCACTGCGGAGGAGAGTGCCCGCAGGGCATCGGCTGGAGAGCCATTCGTCGTGCGCTTCCGCGTACCGCGCGAGCTTCCAGGCGGTGTGGCGTTCCGGGACCTTGTCCTCAGGAAGCAATTCCGCAGGTACGCCGACATCGAAGACTTCGCGCTGCTGCGCAGCAACGGCCAGCCGACCTACCACTTGGCTTCGAGCGTCGATGACCGGGACCTGCGGATCACTCACGTGATCCGCGGCCAGGACCACTTGGCCAATACGTTCAAGCACATCCTGCTGCTCAAGGGCTTGGGAAGCGCCGCCCCAAGGTTCGGCCATCTGCCGCTGTTGCTCGGACCGGACGGTTCCAAGCTCTCGAAGCGTCGCCACGGGGCCTTGGTCAGCGTCTCGAACTACCGCGAGATGGGGTTCCTGCCCGTCGGATTCGTCAACTATCTCAGCCTTCTGGGCTGGTCCCCCAAGGACAATCGGGAAGTGCTCGCGATCGATGCGATGCTTGCAGCGTTCCGAATCGAAAATGTCCTCAGGACCAATGCAACGGTGCGCTTCGGGCGCGGCAAGCAAGCGTCCGACGTCGATCCCAAGGCAGTATGGCTCAATGGCCAACACCTGCGGAAGATGCCAATCGAAGAGCTCGTTCCCCATGTCGAAGGGGCGCTGCGGTCCGCCGGCCTTTGGACCGACGACCTTGGCGGGAGCCGGAAGGAGTGGTTCCACGCCGCGCTTGCCGATCTACGCTCGCGGATGAATCTGCTGTCGGATTTTCGCACTCGCTGCAGGGCCTACTTCTCGGACGATTTCGACGTGCAGGGCAAGGCCCGAGCCAACCTGGCGAAGGACGGCGTGAGAGCAATGCTGCGCACGCTGGCCGACCGACTGGAGCTCGTCGGTACGTTTGACGAGGCGACCGTCGAGGCCGAGATTCGCGGGCTCGCTGCGGAGCTCGGCGTGAAGGCCGGGCTGCTCATCAATGGGTCGAGGGCCGCACTCACCGGCCAGCCGGTTGGGCCAAGCGCCTTCCGGGTGTTCACGATCTTGGGCCGGGACCGCGCCGTGCGTCGGCTGCGGGCGGCGTGATGGCGCGCCGAGAGGACCGCAACATGCTGATTCTCGGAATTGGCGGGTGGGTGCACGACGGGGCCGCTGCCATCATGCGGGACGGGACCATCGTCGCGGCCATCGAAGAGGACAAACTGTCCCGCGAGGCCCACCGCGGTGGACTGCCAGAGCGGGCCGTGGAGGCCTGCCTGCGGCTGGCCTCGGCGGAGCCAGGGGACGTGGACTGTGTCTCCTTGGTGCGCCCGCTGGGCGGGCCGCAGGACCGCACATTCCACATTCGGCTGCGGTCCCTGCTGCCCAACGCTCGTGTAGTGGTGACCGACCATCACGATGCGCACGCGGCCAGCGCCTATTACGCCTCCCCTTTCGAATCGGCGCGGGTCCTGACGCTGGACCGGCAAGGTGATATGCGTTGCGGTGCCCTCTGGAACGGCCGCGGTAACGCCCTGGAGCCGCTGGAGGACCTCTACGCGCCCGACTCGCCAGCGGTCGTGTACAGCCGAGTGACCGAACTGCTCGGATTCCGATCAGGACGCGAGGAGCACAAGGTGCAGTGGCTCTCGATGGGGGGCGAGCCGACACACAAGGACCTCTTCCAGGAAATGATGGGAGGCGTCCAAGCTAGGCTCCCGACGCTCGACCACAGCTATTTCGATCCGTCACGGCCCTCTCACGGGGCCTTCGGCGACAAGTTCTACCGGGCGATCGGCGTCGCTCCTTGGGATCCGATTCCCGAGACGATGCGTCCAGACTTGGCCGCGAGCGTCCACACCGCCGTGACCGACGCAGTCCTGCGCTTGGCGGGCACGGGCGAAAACCTCTGCTTGGCAGGGGGAGTCGCCATGAACGCCTTGATCGTGGAGGCTCTCGAGCGCAGCGGCAACTTCCGCGAGGTCTTTGTCCAGCCGGCCGCCGGGAATGCGGGGACCGCTGTCGGCGGTGTATACCACGCTTGGCATCGGGTGTTCAAGCGGACCGAGCGGGCGCCCATGCAGGATCTATTCCTCGGCCCGGCACACGGGTCTGAGGAGATCAGCCACGTACTCGAAAATTGCAAGCTCAACTTTCGATATCTGCTGACCGACGCCGAGTTAGTAGGGGCCGCCGTCGAGCGCTTGGCTGACGACCAGATCCTGGCTTGGTTCCAGGGCCGCACCGAATTCGGCCCGAGAGCCCTCGGCAACAGGAGCATTCTGGCGTCCCCGCTGAACCCGTACTCCACGGAAAACCTCAACGTCTACATCAAGCGGCGGGAGAAGTTCCGAAAATTCGCCGCGTCCGTTCCGGTCGAGGCGCTGGACGAGTACTTTGAGACCAGCGCGGCCTCGCGCTACCTTGCGACGGTCTCAAGGGTGAAGGCCGCGCACCGAAGAACCTTCGGTTCCGCGCTGCTGGACGGCAAGCGTATCCGGCTCCACGTCGTCAGCCGGGAGGACAATCGGCTCTACTGGGAACTGCTGCGCGAGGCCGGCCGCGTGACTGGTCTCCCGGTGCTCTACAACACATCGTTCAACCTGTTCGGCGAGCCGCTGGTCAGCGATCCGCGCGCGGCCGTGCGGAGTTTCTACTCGTCGGGAATCGACGCTTTGTTCGTCGGAAACTTCCTGCTGGAGAAGTAACCTCCGCCGCCGGGCGTCTCGATGCGCAGGCGGTCCCCTGCCCGGACCCGAAACGTGCCCTTGGATGGCAGTTCGCGGCCGTTCAGGGTATTACGTCCCGGGAGGCCTGGACGCCCACCCCTAGCGCCTCTTGGGCGAAGCCGCCGCCGCTCGCTCAGAATGGCGGCAGAGACGTCCGTCAGGAATTCGTATTCCCGCACGACGCCGTCGCCCCCGCGCCAGCGTCCGTCGCCGCCACTGCCCCTGCGCAGCGAATAGGCAGTAATGCGGACGGGATACTGCTGTTCGAGGGCCTCAATGGGCGTGTTCAGGCTGTTGGTCATGTGCGTGTGGACGCCGCTGAGCCCGTCTCCGCCTAGCCAGGCGCCCATGCCGCCAGCAATCGTCTCGTAGTAGCTGAAGGGCTTGTCGTCGCCCGGCCCCACACCCCCGAAGCTGACGTTGTTCATCGTCCCAGAGCTGCTGGCCGGGATCCGCTCAGGCACGGCCTGCTCTAGGGCTCCCAGAACGGTGTCGACGATCCTCTGCGAGGTTTCAACATTGCCAGCGGCCGTGCTCGCGGGCAGCCGTGCGTCGCACAGCGAACCGGGCCGCGTCAGGATTCGAATGGGCCGGAGCGTGCCAGCGTTGTAGGGTGCATCCGGTGCGACCATGCAGCGGAAACAGTACATGACTGCAGCCGTTGTGACTGCCCGATTGGCATTGATTCCGCCCTCGACCTGTGGAGCCGAGTCGCGAAAGTCCAAGACGACGTCTGAGCCACGAATGCTAAGACGGCAGCGGATGGCCACGGGCCCAGAGCCGAAGCCGTCGTCGTCCATGTGGTCCGTAAACTCGCAGTCGCAGTCAGGAATGCTCTCCAACCTGATGCGCATGACCCGCTCGGCATAGTCCTGCAGGTCGGCCATTTGGGCGGCAACCGTCTCGGCACCGTGTCTGGACACGATCTGCCGCAGGCGCCGCTCCCCGACCCGGTGGGCCGCCACTTGGGCGCCGAGATCGCCCAACCGCTCGTCGGGTGTGCGGACGTTTGCCAGAATCAGGGACAGGAGATCAGGGTCGTACTCGCCGTCTCTGACCAGGCACACTGGCGGGATCCGCAGGCCCTCCTGGTATGTCTCCCGCGCCAGCGGCATTGAGCCGGGGACCATACCGCCGACGTCCGCATGGTGGGCTCTTGTGGCCAGATAGAAGCTGGGTGGGGATCCGCGGCTGAGGTGCACCGCCGAGACCGACGTTATGTCCGGCAGGTGCGTACCTCCGCGAAAGGGGTCATTGAGGAAGTAGATCTCTCCCGGCTGGGGTTCAAACTCGTTGGTCACGGCTGAGACTGAGGCCGGCATAGCGCCAAGATGGGCGGGCATGTGGTCGCCCATTGCGACCGTATTGCCTTCCGCGTCGTAGACCGCGCACGAATAGTCGCGGCGTTCCTTGATGTTGGCCGAGAATGAGGTCCGGCACAGGACGATGCCCATCTCCTCTGCAACGGAGACGAACAGGTTGCGAAAGACCTCCAGCTCGAGCTTCATGGGTCCGGGACGGGTGTCTTGCCCCGCCACCAGGACGCCAGAGCCGAACCTGTGACATTCATCAGCGTCCCGAAAATGCCGGGTGCCAGCGCGGCGGCCGAGCTCTTGAGGACGTTGGTGGCAAGCCCGACGGCCATGCCGCCATTCTGCATGCCGACCTCGAAGGCCACGGTGCGCCGGTCCGTCTCGCTCAGGCGGCAAAGCCCGGCGGCAGAATAGCCAAACACGTAGCCGGCAACGTTGTGGACCAAGGCCGCGGCGACGAGTGCCGCTCCGCTTGCGAGCAGTTCGTCGCGCGAGGCCGCGGCAATGATTGCCAAGATGAAACAGATGCCCGCCATCGAG
Organism: Bryobacterales bacterium; assembly: GCA_028819235.1. Lineage (GTDB taxonomy): Bacteria > Acidobacteriota > Terriglobia > Bryobacterales > UBA6623 > VXMF01. Next base: position 4,276 of record JAPPMC010000245.1, on the reverse strand, counting down.
ATTGTGGGCAGGACACGGTCGAGGATGCCCTTGCGTGCGGCCAAGAGCCTATTGCAAACCAGCCCCAGGCCGACGGGAAGGATGATGAGCTCCACGATGGCCCACATCATGTCGAGGAAGTCGATCTCGATGTACCTTCCGGCGAGGAGTCGCATCGCCAGAGGCGTCATCAGGGGAGCTGCCATTGTCGAGCAAGCAGTCATGGTGACGGACAGCGCGACGTTGCCCCTTGCCAGGAAAGCCATGACGTTCGAGGCGACACCTCCGGAGCAAGAACCGATCAGCACGATCCCGGCCGCGACTTCGTCCGGAAACTCGAGGCTCGCAGCAATCCCCCAACCGAGCAGCGGCATGACGCTGAACTGCAGGACCATGCCCGCAAGGACAGCCCGGGGCATCCGGAGCGCCCTCGAGAAATCCGCGACACTGAGGGTGGCACCCATTCCCAGCATGATCAGCTGGATCAGCGGGGTGATCAGCGTGGCAAGCTGGAAACTGCCCCAAGAGATGAAGTGCGTTGGGTAGTACAGCGCCCAGCAGGTCATGGTGAAGACCCAGAACGCGAACGAGAGGATCCGGAGTTTGGGATGGAGCTGGAATCTCACGGCCAGCAGGGCCAGACCCAAGACGACGAGACCCCCGGCGGCCGCATGGCCGCCGTCCGAAGAAAGCACCCAGCCCGCCGCCACCGCCAACAGTCCCAAGACGAGCAAGAGTGTGCCGATGCGCTGCACGAATGCGGCATGGTAGCACAGCAAGAACGCCTCCGATCACGACCGCGACCGCGCACCTCGCGGCTTGGGCTCCTAACTTGTGGCGTGGCTCTGGTCGTCTCGCTCGGGGCTTGCGGCTCCCGAACCAAGAAGGTCAAATTGCCCCCTCCAATCAACCCCCGGATCGGATGGACGCAGGTAGGGATAGCAAGCTGGTACGGCCACCCTTACCACGGCCGGCAGGCCGCGAACGGCGAAATCTACGACATGGACCAGATGACAGCCGCGCACAAGCGGCTGCCGTTCGAGACTTGGCTTGAGGTGCGGAACCTGTCGAACGGTCGCAAGACCCAGGTGCGCATTACGGACCGCGGGCCATTCGTCGGGAAGCGCATCATCGACCTGTCGAGGGCGGCCGCCACCGAGATCGGCATGATCGCCACCGGCACGGCGAAGGTTCGGATCAAGAGGATCCGGCCACCGACGGGCCCGTCGCCGCGGCGGACTGCCAGTAGGCAGCGGGCCTCGCGGCGATTCGACATCCAGCTGGGAGCATTCTCCAAACGCTCAAGCGCCAATGCACTGGCGAAGAGGGTCCGGGCTAACGGCCATCGCGTCTCGATTTCGCGGTCGCGCTCCGGCGGGCGTGTTCTGTATCAAGTGGTTGCAGTTGGGGGGCGTCAGCCGGAGGCGAGCGCAAGGCTCGAACAGTTGCGCAATCAGGGTTTCGAGGGCTTCCTGCGCCCGAGAGGGGGATAGCGATCACGAACCGTGACCCTCCTGGCGCCGGACCTAGGGGCAGTGCGGCACCCCTTCCCCTCAATGTCCCAGTTGCCCGGGTTGCGGCACTTGGTTTCCCGGATGGCAGATTCGCCCAGTGAGCGTTGATCCTATGCTTCCGCAGTCTGCGGTGTGTGCCCGGCCGCAATCGGTCAGCCGTGGCCGTGGAGCCTTGCCAATCGGGGAAGACTTACTGCCCTCAGCGGCAGCGGCCAAGCGTCGGGAGTGAATCAAACTCTGCCCGCCCATCGTGACCGATTCTTCACAGCTGAGCTTGCAACTCTTCAGTGCGCCGCTCGGCTGCGTGGCGTGTTCGCTCGTCCGCGATGAGCTAGGCATGCCGCTCCGCCTGCCTTCCGTAGGCGTTCCCGGCTTCCAGACTTCGCACTCCCAGTCGATCGCCTTCCACCCGCAGCGTCGCGGCCACACGCGCGCTGTACAATTCCAAGCCACCTCCAGTGCTCAAGTCCCCAGGCAGGGTCACATACTTCCCAGCCCACAACTGATACCCGGCCAGTCCCGGACCGTAGCTGTCTAGGTTCGGCTGTAACAGGAAGGACTCCCTCTTGCACAAGCGCACGGCCAAATCCTTCTTCTCCGTCCGATTGCGGACCTCGCTCGATGGAGAGATCACCTCCAGCGCGAAGTCTGGCCGCTTACCCTTCCCCCACAGCTTCTGCCTGCCCAGGTCATGGTCGAGGACTGCAAAGACGTCCCGCGAAACGCCCCTGCGGAGATCTGATGGATCGAAGTAGGCGAACACTTGTCTCCCACGACCAAGTCACGATTGCCGTGGAAACGCGCCTGAAGGTCACTACGCGGACTGACAGTCGCCTCGGCCTAGAGGCCGTTTTCTGGCAAGAAGCGACCGTTCGAGCCCGGGAAATGCAGGGCCTTACTGGAGAGGGGTCACCTGCTGCCGAACACCTTCCGTGTCGGCCATGCCCATTGGGTCGGCGCCCTGCCCCGTCTCGCGGATGAGGAGGAATGGCTCCGCAGTCGTGCCGATAGGGGATGCTGGCTGCCTAGAGACGAGCACCCGCGCATGAGGTCGTCCGTAGCGGATCAGTCCTCAAGGCACTCGGGACCAGCCTGCTTTAGGGCGGCGACGTCGTCTCCGCACGCACCTAATCCAGTCGGCTGGCATGAGATCGATCCCGAAACGGCTCTTGGGAACTCCCATTCGCTCGGTCGCCGTCGGGTCGAAATGGTAGAACCTATGTCTGTCGGTTGGGAGACGCCACATGGCACTGATCATCAAGAACGTCGAAACTGAGCGGCTTGCAAGGGACCTTGCGAAGGAACGGGGTACCACCGTAACTGGCGCGATCATCGGCGCTCTCGAGGACGCTCTGCGGCGCGCGCGCAACCGGAAGGTGACACCCTCGATGCCGAAAGCCATCTTGGAGATCTCGGACCGTTGCTCCGCGCTACCCGACATCGACACGAGACCGGCTGACGAGATTCTCGGATACGACGAAGGAGGGAGCTTCCGCTGATGCTCGATTCGTCGGCAGGGCCTGCCGTCCTCTTCAAAGAAACGGAGCTGGACGCCTTCGCCTATGCCCTCACTGCTCCCGGCGTCCGCGGCTCCTGAGCGGCGTGAGCGTTTTCCAAGCCGCCGTGGTCATATCTTTAGAGGAAGGGACCGCGTGGCGCGCGCGAATTCGACCCGCTCCATCGTAGCGCCGAGATCGAAGCGATGCCGTGCACTCCCGATCGGCTTCACCTAGCCAGAGATGCCCACGTATGCTACGGCAAGAGCCGTCATCCCGGCGAGCTGGATTTGGGTGACTGCTTCGCGAATGGGGTTGCTCGTTACACGGGCGAACCTCTACGATTCAAGGGAGACGACTTCCGGTTCAGGGACGTCACACCCGCACCTGCCGCTTCCCCTTGGTACCTATGAACGCACGGCAGGTGTAGCAGAATCAGAGTCCGGACCGGCGCGAACATGACTTCAGAGATTGGCAAGCGTCGCCTGCCGATCGGCATCCAAACGTTTCGCACGCTTCGCAAGGACGGTTGCCATTACGTGGACAAGACCGGCTTTGCGCTGGATCTCATCAGGCAAGGCACGCACTACTTCCTGTCCCGACCGCGGCGCTTCGGCAAGAGCCTCTTCGTCGACACGTTGAAGGAGCTGTTCGAGGGCAGCCGCGAACTGTTCCACGGACTGGAAGCCTACGACCGTTGGGACTGGTCAGTGCGCTATCCGGTTGTGCGCCTTGAGTTTGGCCGGGGCGACTACGCCCAAGCCGGCCATCTGCACACGAATCTGATGGCGCAGATTGACAGCATTGACCGCCTGGCCGGTCTGCGGTCTGCTTGCGACAGTGGCCCGGAACGCCTCGCGCGCCTGCTGGAGATGCTGCGTCTGCGGGCCGGGCGGCGGGTGGTCGTGCTGGTGGACGAGTACGACAAACCCATCCTCGACGCACTTCACAAGCCGGACATCGCAAAGGCCAACAGGGACTACCTGCAAGGGCTGTATTCCGTGATCAAGTCCTGCGACGCCCACGTTCGCTTCTGCTTGCTGACCGGCGTCAGCAAGTTCTCGAAGGTGAACCTCTTCTCCGGGCTGAACAACCTCCGGGACATCACCCTGACCCCCAGATACTCGTCCATCTGCGGCTATTCCGAGCGCGACCTCGACGCGGTGTTCGCCCCGGAACTCGATGGCCTCGACCGCGATTTGGTCCGCGACTGGTACAACGGCTACAGCTGGGGCGGCCTGCCCATGCCCCATAACCGGGACTTGACAACGGCACCCCTCGTGTGGC
>JAPPMC010000155.1:621-2636 GCA_028819235.1 Bryobacterales bacterium | reverse complement strand
TCGGTCCGCGATGAGCTACCGCACACTGCGCCGTCCGTAGCGGTCTTCTCCTTCCATGCGCGCGATGAAGTCCACTACGGCGGGATGCCGCCTTTGTTCATCGACGACGGGCTGCAACTCACCGCGCAGCATCTCTTTGCTGGCCACGATCTCTGCTGTCGGCCGTCCACCCGTCCGTTCCTTGCCCCTCTCCAGCGCGAACCCGTACCCTTGTTCGACGATGCGCCAACCCAGCCGCGCGAGATCGGTGAGAACTCGGACACACGCTTCATAGGCTAACGAATACTCTTCGCTGCACCTCGCCGATCGGCACCGAACTATCTCTTCTTCCAATGTGCTACTCATGTCCTTCGCGTTGCCCATACGCTGGGCGCAAGCGAGTTTCGTAGCGAACGCATGGAAGTGCTCAGCGGATTCCCCATCCAAGGGCGGAAAAATCGGTACGATCATCAGTCTGGAACACCCGAGTACGACTGCAATATGCCAACCACAAGTGAATCGAGGATAACTGCTCGCCCTCTATGCGCTTTCCAGGAATAATTCCTCATCGCAGCCTTGCCGTTTACGATCTTTGCCCCACTGGGCCAATGTAGTTGCCGCCCAATTGGCCATCTTGCGAGCACTCGCACTCGCACCCGGGTCTACACGACCCTGCGGTCAGCCCTTCGACACCCCGTCGGTCGCTCCCGACTTCCGTTCGCTCTCGACGATGCCGCTTGCGAGCACCTCGATCTGCTTCTTCAGGCCGGGATCTTCCCTGGGACTGGCCCATTCCGAAGTCTCGCCTTGCCGATGATCCCGTAGCGCAGCCAGCTCCGGTTCCTCGAAATTCCAGAGAAATGTATACAGCTTGTTGACGATTTCGCGCATCGTCCCATCCATCTCGGTGGCATCGAAACGGGCCACGCGTTGCCACGGAATGATCTGGCCGTCAGCATCCACCACCACGACATCCGAATAGTCCCCCGTCCTGGTGATGGGCGACTGGCCTTCCGTGAGTTTTCCCAGTTTCGAGTCCGCGACGCACATGAGCCCCATCATTTTCGCCATGCTGGCCGTGCCCCGCCGCGCCATTGTTTCGCTGACCATCTCGATCTCCCGGATTTAGCGACGCCGGGCGTTCCAGTCCGAACTCCCGGATCTCGATGTCTGTCTAGCCCGGCCGCCCTGCCGTACGCAACGCATCGGGCCCGGCCGGGTACGGACCGCACCGTCCGCCGTCTTGATCAGCCGCCCTGATCCGTAGATGTCTCGGACGACTTGGCCGTTCCCTGAGCGGCCTGGCCGGGGGACTTGCTCCCCGGCCGATCACGGCCCGTTTCAGGACGCCAACAGTCTCTCCCCCAACAGTAAGGAATGCGACGCCCGGTGGTGATGGGCGTTCCCCCGGCCGCCGACGGCTATTTCCAAGGCCTCACTGGCTTCAGCGGAGCCTGACCGCGCATTTGCCCGGCGCCGGCTCCCCGCATGGCACGCCGGCCAGAAGCCCCGCAAGGCGAAGAGGAAAGTGCAGCGCAGGTCCCGGTGACAGCCGGCCCCCGGAGGGGGTGACCGCGCCGCATCCCGCCACTCCGGAGCATGCCCATGACTTTGATTGAGAACATCTCCGCCGACTACACGCTGCGTCCGAGCGAACTCGCCGATGTGCTCGCCCTCCTCGTCGAGGCCCGCCAGCCGACCATGATCTGGGGGCCGCCCGGGTCGGCCAAGTCGATGATCTCCCGGCAGGTCGGCGCGGCCGCCAGCCGCTGGTATGTCGACGTTCGGGCGCTTCTGCTCGACATCGTCGATCTGCGCGGCATCCCCTGGCGCGACCAGGACGGCCGCACCCGATGGGCGCCGCCGGTGTTCCTGCCGCCGTCGGACGACCCCGGCCTGTGGCTCATCAACCTGGAGGAGCTGCCGTCCGCGGTCCCGATGGTGCAGGCGGCGCTCTACCAACTCATGCTGGAGCGCAAGTGCGGCGAGTACGAGCTGCCCGAGGGCGCTTCGCTGATCGCCTGCGGCAACCGGGA
>JAPPMC010000155.1:0-534 GCA_028819235.1 Bryobacterales bacterium | reverse complement strand
GTTTGCCAGCAACATCGTCAAGAACCGCAACGGGCTCGATCCGGAGGTCGAGCGGACGCTGTTCCGGGGCACGGTGGGAGAGGCGGCGGCGGTGGAGTTCACCGCGTTCCTGAAAGTCTGCCGCGAGCTGCCGCACCCGAGGGCCGTCCTCGACGACCCCGAGAAGGCCGACATCCCGGACAACGCCAGCGCGCTGATGGCGCTCTGCGGCTCGCTCTACCGGATGGCGAGCGACGTCAACATGGACGCCATCGTGACCTACGCGACGCGGCTCCGGCGGGAAGTGGGCGAGTCGCTCGTCAGCGCATGCGTGCGCCGTGAGCCGACATTGCAGCGCTCCCCCGCCTTCATCCGCTGGGCAGCCGCCAAGACGCAGTGAAGGAGGACGCCATGCACTGGTGGGTCACGCACTACCCGGCGGGCGATGCCCCCTCGCGCAGATACGCCGTGCGCGCGCCGAGCTTCGACGCGGCGATGCGGAAGCTCGCCGCCTTTCTCGACGTCCCCGTGTGGACGCTCCGCTAACCCGAGAGG
>JAPPMC010000293.1 GCA_028819235.1 Bryobacterales bacterium | reverse complement strand
GGCCTCGGCTAGGGCCGATCTTCGGCCCTAGGGTCAGGTTTGCCTATGTATAAGGCGCACGAAGGGTTTTGGCGCAAGCACCAGCTACTGAACCGACCCGAACTTCGCGGTCTACGGTTGGAACTCATCTTCATCGTTCCACGAGGTCGAACACTCCGGCTGGGTCGTCAACCACAGAAACGGCAAGAACGTCGGAATAATCTGAAGTGAATCTACTTATGATCAGAAGTGTCTACTTCAAGAAAGAAATATGGGCTCTGGGAATAGCAACCGTCGATGCATTGTGTGCAGAATACAGTGGTGGCGGCGAGTTTCCCGCACTGGTCGGATTTCTCACACCTTCTGGCGTCGGATTAGCATGAAAAAAATCGGCGCTCTGCCGCCGAAATAAAGTGGAATCCAACAGCCTGCGGGAGCTGGAGCGGGCGGGGGTCTGCGAGCTGCAGCGGGCCCCCAACCAGCACGGCCGTTCGCTGCTGCGCGTGCGGGGGGACTTCTGGCCGTACGAGGCGGAGGCGTCCGGCCCGGCCGCGCTGCGTGCAGGCGCGATTCGGCCCCCGCGACCGGCGGCTGGCGAGAGCCTGGCGGCGCGACGGGGTGCCGCTGCGGGATGTGCAGCGGGCGATCCTGCTGGGCAGCGTTCGCCGGTCGATGGCGATGATCGACAGCGGCAGGCGAGAGCCCGTAGTCAGCCTGCGCTACTTCGAGGGGGCTCCTCAGGAGGTGCGGCAGGGCGAGTGGCCAGAGAACTGCTGGCGGCACCTGGAGTGGCACTTGGAGCGTTGCGGGGAGCACTGGAGCCGGCGCCGGCCCCTTGCGCCGGGTGCGGATGGCGCAGGGCACGGGCCGCGGCCAAGGCCGTGACCCTTTTGGTGCCAGCCAGGGTGTTGAATTCAGATGGAACGATCGCGGATGCCTCGGATTGCGTGATCACGGATGACGGACGGCAAGCTCGGAGTTCGTCGGATCATTCGAGCATCGACGGGGTGGCGGCAGCGATGCTGCCAACGAGGCGCCATCAGACTGCCGGGTGGGTGGCGGGGCAGTGGGTGCTGGCGGCCCGGTTCGGCACGGCACATGCTTCCCAGCCGCCCTGCCCCCCTTCGGCGGCAGCCTGCCCAGAAAAGGGGATGCTGCCGAGCATCTCGCCAAGACAGGGCGGTAAAGTGGGCCGCCGTCCGGTATTCCGGGCCGATTCGACCATCGGCCCATATTGGCGTCCAGGCAATTCGAGGGGAACGGTCCGTTTGACGACCAATTGATGTGACCTGCAACAGCCGGGGTCTGCGGGCTGCCGCAATGCTGCCCGGCGACGGGCGAGGAGCGTTTCTCGACCGTCGTCGCACTGCAGGTGGCCTACGACAGTCCTCGCTTGGGCGACAGCTGGCCGGCGACGACTGACGCTTTCGGATCGGCCCCGGCCTGATGGGCCGCAGGAATCTCATCATCGGCGGACACTCCAGGTCGCGCGAGCAAGGTCCGCCGCGGTTCGACATGCGGCAGCGGAAGCGCGCAAGGGGCCGAACTCTTCTTGGGTTGCCCAGTCACCGGGAAAAAGGATGGGGCCGGATTTCCCGGGTCGAGCCGCGGGCATCGACGTGCACAAGCTGCCGATGGCGGCCTGCGGCTGTGCGGGCCGGGCCAGTGGCTGCCGGTCGCGGTCACCGGGACCCCGACCCATCCTCGCGGCTTGCGCGACATCGTCGGCTGGCTGGGTGGGCGCAAGGGCGGCGGTGACGGTTCGGCGTATTGCCTCGGAGGGGAAGGACCTCGCAGTCCGCTTCCGGAAGCCCGGCAGCACCTGGCGACTGGAGGCCGAAGCCGTCTTCGGTCACAACAACCCTCTCGGGTCGGCGACAAGGCCGTCCCCCGCCGCATCGGCGAACCTGCCGGCCAACGCTGGCTGGATCGGCCCGGGCCTTCCCTCCGCCACGGCCTGGCCGTCACGGTGGCGCACCATCCTCAGCGGTTGCTCCAGCAACGCCGTCGGGCAGCGCCTGCGCAGCGAAATCGGAGAGGGGCAAGAACCGGGCAGGCCGCGCCCCCGGGAAAGTGCTGCGACGATCGTGAGCCACATCCGGACCGCAACCGCACCGACTGGCCTGACGGTGCGGGCCGAGTTCCTTCCCGACGGGTGCGCAACCGGCATCCGGATCGACGGCGACACGCTGGCCGCACTGTCCGTGACCCGCCACGAGCCCTCACCGGGACCCGCTGCACGATTTCCCCCAACGCGCCCAAGAACGAATCAAGCCATGCTTGGGCGTTCCCCAACCCGCCCAGCGCACCGCCGCTGCGGGTGACGTGCACTGAGCAGCATGTAGCGCGTAGCGTGTTACGCACAAGTTCCGAAGGATCACCGGAAGATCCCTGCGTTCGCCAGCAACTATGCTGCAGAACAGTGTGCGCAATGGTGCCTGGCCATATTTGGCGCAAGCACGCCTCTCCGGTGTCCTTCGGAACCTGCGGAGAGAAGAGAGAAGAGATGATGCTGACTCCCCTCCTGCGACTGGTTGCTTGACATTCTCCAGCAGTCCTGCCACCCTAGCAACAGCACCTTAGGCATATCGCAGGCACTGCAGGGTAATCTCTCTACGAAGCCATAGCCAGCCCATCGGCACGGTCCCGGACTACCGCGGGGCGCACGGCAAGCGCTACAGCCTGCAAAC
>JAPPMC010000122.1 GCA_028819235.1 Bryobacterales bacterium | reverse complement strand
CCCACGTTCACGTGCGGCTTCGAACGGTCAAACTTCTGCTTCGCCATCGCTCCCTCTCCTCGTCAACCAGGCTGCCGTTCCGCTACGCTTGCCTGCTTCAAGCTTGACGTGGTGGACGGGGAAGGATTCGAACCTTCGTAGGGCGTAGCCCGACAGATTTACAGTCTGTTGCCTTTGACCGCTCGGCCACCCGTCCACTAATCGATGCTTCGCTCAGCGTCCCTCGTGGAATCAGACAGGCACCGGCAAGGCCCGGCTATAACGGCGACGCTTTGCGCGGCGCTGCGCCCGGCCAGATCCGGTGCGGCAACCGCTCTCATGATACCCGACCGCCGTAGGCGGCGCAAGTGGCACCGGAAGCCAAGTTGCTGTCCGGCGAGGGCAGCCGCCCGGCTCGCCAAGCTCAGGCTGGCACGGCGATCTGGTCCAAGATCTCCAGCAGGATGTCGTCTTCGGTGCGGCTGTCCGCGTGCGCGTCGAAGTTGAGGATGATCCTGTGGCGCAGCGCCGGCAGCGCCAACGCCCGGATGTCTTCGATGCTCACGTGCAGGCGGCCATGCATCAGTGCCCGCACGCGCCCGCACAGCACGAGCGCCTGCGCGCCCCGAGGGGAGCTTCCATAGCGGACGTAGCGCCTCGCCAGCGCATTCGGCCGGCCCGGACGGGGCTGCGTCGCCAACACAAGGCTGATGGCATAGTCGCGCACGTGGGGCGCCACCAAGACGCGCCCAGCCGCGCGGCGCAAGCCGAGGATCTGGTCCCGGTCCAGCACGGCGCTGACCTGGGGGGCCTCGGCCTCGGCCGTGCGTTCCACAATCGCGGTCAGCTCCTCCCGCTCGGGGTATTCCACAAGCAGCTTGAGCAGAAACCTGTCCAGCTGCGCCTCCGGGAGGGGATACGTGCCCTCCATCTCCAGCGGGTTCTGGGTGGCCATCACCAGGAATGGCTCTTCAAGCTGGTAGGTGGTCGTGCCGCTGGTGACTGTCTTCTCCTGCATGGCCTCCAAGAGGGCGGACTGCGTGCGTGGCGTGGCCCTGTTGATCTCGTCGGCCAGCAGGAGGTGGGTGAAGATGGGCCCGCGCTCAAAGCGCAGCGACTTGGCACCGGTATCCGTCGTGTCCATGACAAGGCTGCCGAGGATGTCGGCGGGCATCAGATCCGGCGTGAACTGGATGCGGGAATAGTCCAGGTGCAGTGCCCGGCCCAAGGTCTTCAGCAGGGTCGTCTTGCCCAGCCCGGGAACGCCCTCCAATAGTACGTGGCCACCGGCCAAGAGCGCGTTGAGGACGCCGTTCACCACGCTCTCGTGGCCGACGACGACGCTGTGGACCTGCGTGCGCACGAGAGCGATCTGGTCGTTTGCGGACATTGCTGCCGGGTCCTTGACTGGCACTCAGCGGGAGTCCTCCCTCAGGGCTTCGAAATAGTTCCGGACGTAGGTGCGGTAGGCGGCCGGCACCTCGTCGCGGGTCACGACTCCGGAACCTTCCCCGCTGGGAACGTCGGTCTGCGTGTAGGGCACGGTGGCAGACTGCTCGGCCAGCCTAGTCTCGACGGTCACTTCACCAACCATGTTCTCGGCCCGCTCCATGTAGAGTTGCTCCAGAGCCCCGAAGGCCTCGAGTTGCATAGCCTCCGCCAAGGTCTTGTCCCCGTCACTGGATCCGGCCGCCGATGCATTCTCCCCGCTGCTGGTTTGGCCGCTGGTGTCCTCGCCGGTCGTGGCTCCGGCCGACGCGCTCTCCCCGGCCTCCGAACCAGGTTCGCCACCTTCCATGGAGGCGTCGGCGGATTGTCCGGCCGGGTCAAGCTCTGAGGCCTGGGACTCGGCCGACGCGGCGTCGGCGGACGGCTGGTCCGAGGAACCGCTGCCCGGGTCGGCGGAAGACTCCGCCTCAGAGGAGTCGAAGGACGCCATGTCAAGCGTCTGCAGCATGTTCTCAAAGGCCTGCTTGAGCTTGTCCAGTAGGCTCTGAGCCTGCTCGTCCCATTCGCCGTCGGGCGGGGGGGGCATGGTCTGCTCGCCATCGTCTGACCGACCCTGCTGCCCGTCGGAGCCGGCCTGCGTGTCCTCGGCCCGATTAGCGCCGGCCTCCTCATCCAGCGGAACTGGAATCAGCCCCTCGACTTCTGGGGGCTCCTCTGCCGCTTCCGCCTGCGCATGGTCCTGATCGTCCGTCAAGCTGGGGGGCTCGGTGTCCTGCCCAGCCTCGGCGCGCCGAGCGGGGCTTTCGTCGGAAGGAAGTCTCGCATCGCCGGCAGGATCCACCAAGGCCGCCGGCTGAGTTGGCGGCTGGCCCGCGACAGGAGGCGCGCTGCCAAAGATGGCGGCCAGCAAGATCGACGGCAGGGGCGGCTCGAAGGTGACGTTCTCCTGGACGGCCACCCGTATGGCCGCCAGCACCAGCGCCGCCCCCAGCAGCCAAGCGGCGACCCTGCGTGTGAGGTGCGGCACGGCCGGGAACAGCTGCTCGGGGCTGGCACGTCGGCTCGCATGCTCGGCGGCTTCCCTTTGGACCCTGATCACCGCGTTCCGCCCACGTCGCGGAGCATCCCTGAAATGGTAGGCGGTTGCGAGGGCGTCAGCCAACCCCGCTCGCACGTCGGCCAACTGAGCTACGGAGTAGCGGTCCGGAAGGTGCTGGTGCATCCGCTGCCAAGCGGCCCAAGCGCCAAGGCAGACCACCAGCAAGGCCATCGGAACGGGCACGTAGCGCGTTCCCAGCACCAGCAGGCCGCAGAGGCCGCTCAGACCCACCGACAAAGCGAAGAACCGCTCCCGGGCGCGCAACTGGCCTGCGAGACGCGCGTGGCAGGCCTCCACCAAGGACGCCAAGCGGACCGCGCTGGGATCGAGATCGGTCATTGGCTGCGAGGTGAGGGCAAGCAACGATTATATTGAGGATGCCTGGTCCGGGCCTACAGAGGAGATTGCGGAACGAATGCCACTCTCAGGCCTCCCGTGAGGCACGCCTCTGGCTGCCGTCGAAACACGCCGAGCCCCCGGCGGCACAGGGTGCCCACCAACGGCACCCCCGGTTGGGTCTGGGATGGGCCCGAGCACTGCGGATCCAGCGCAGCGCGGCACAGGTCGGGCGCACGACCTTGGCGGCGGCGCTGCTACTCGGTGTCCAGGTTTCCGCCCGGGCGCAGTCCAGCATTGAGGCTGCAACCGACGCGCTGCGGTCCGGAGACCCGCAGGGCGCGGTAGAGATTGCCACCGGAATCCTTGAGGGCGGCGGGGACCAGCGGGCGGGCGCGCTGTGGATCCGAGCGCTGGCACGGGAACGCACCGGGGACCTGAGCGGCGCCGCTGATGACCTCGCAGCATTGGCCCGGAGCCTCCCGGAGAATCCTCGCGTTCTAATGGCCCTCGGAGGTGCCAAGTTCAAGCTCGGCGACGCGCGCGGGGCCATTGAGGCCTTCGACGCGGCGGCAGCGGCGGACCCGGAACTGGATCCACACCTATGGCAGAGGGGCATTGCACACTACTACGCCGGCCGCTTCCGCGACGGGGCGCGGCAGTTTGAGGTACATCGAAGCGTCAATCCCCAAGACGTCGAGAATTCTGTGTGGCACTTCTTGTGCGTCGCTGCGACAGAGGGGCTGGAGGTGGCGAGGGACGGCCTGATGCCGGTGCGCACGGACAGTCGCGTTCCGATGGCCGAGATCCTGCGGCTATTCGCGGCCGAGGCAGACCCAGATGAGGTGTTCGAGGCCGCCGAGGGGAACGGTCCTGGAGCAGCGTTGTATGCCCACTTGTACGTCGGCCTGTACCACGAAGCCGCCGGCGATGAGATGCTGGCGGGAGAGCACATGGCCCGCGCGGTTGCGCTGCGGCTGGAACACCACTACATGTGGCACGTGGCCCGCGTGCACGACACGCTCCGAAACGCGAAATGAGCGGGCCCGAGAGCACTGTGCAGCCGGTCTTCGAAGCCCGGGGACTAACTAAGACCTATGACATGGGCGAGGTGCAGGTCCATGCGCTGCGGGGAGTCGACCTGCGACTGCAGGCATCCGAGTTCCTAGTGCTGCTGGGGCCGTCGGGCAGCGGTAAGTCGACGCTGCTGAACATTCTCGGGGGGCTCGACACCCCCACTTCGGGCAGTGTCCGCTACCGGGGCGGCAATCTCAGCGGTGCCGGCGACTCGGTTCGCACCCAGTACCGTCGTAACCACGTGGGCTTCGTGTTCCAGTTCTACAACCTCATTCCAAGCCTGACCGCCCGCGAGAACGTGGCTCTGGTCACGGAGATCACCAAGGACCCTATGACGCCGCCAGAGGCGCTGCAGATGGTCGGTCTGGAGGAGCGCATGGACCACTTCCCGGCGCAGCTGTCGGGTGGCGAGCAGCAGCGGGTGGCCATCGCCCGCGCCATCGCCAAGCGGCCTGACGTCTTACTCTGCGACGAGCCGACGGGCGCACTGGACATCCGCACCGGGATCGTCGTGCTCGAGGCGATCGAGCGGATCAATCGGGACCTGGGCACTGCGACCGCCGTCATCACGCACAATGCCGCCGTCGCGTCGATGGCGGATCGGGTCGTCCACCTGTTGGACGGCCGCATCACCGACGAGAATCGCATTTCCACCAAGACGCCGGCGCGCGATCTGCGCTGGTAATCCATGCTCGCGCTGAACCGAAAGCTATACAGGGACCTCTGGAAGATCAAGGGCCAAGCGCTCGCGATCAGCATGGTCATCGGCGTTGGCGTGCTGATGTTCATCATGTACCTCAGCGCATTCGACTCGCTGCAGATCACGCGCAGCGAGTATTACGAGCGCCAGCGATTCGGCCATGTGTTCGCATCCCTGAAGCGCGCCCCGCTGGCCCTGCGCAACCAGATCGCCGCGATCCCGGGGGTCTCCCAAGCCGAGCCTCGGGTGGTCGTCGACGTGCAGATGCAGGTCGCTGGAGTGAGCGAGCCGGCCACCGCACGCCTAGTCTCGGTCCCGATGGACCGGCGGCCGAGCGTCAACGATATCGCGCTGGTGAAGGGGAGATTCATCGAGGCCGGGCGGGCCAATGAGGTGATCGCATCCGAGAACTTCGTCGAGGCGAACGAGTTGGAGATCGGGGATTCAGTCCGGGTAGTGCTCAACGGCCGCCTCCGCGACCTGGAGATCGTGGGCGTAGGTCTCTCTCCGGAGTACATCTACACCATCCGACCGGGCGAACTGATTCCGGACGACCGGCGCTTCGGGGTCTTCTGGATGGAGCGAAGGGCCCTGGCCGCGGCCTTTGACATGGAGGGCGGGTTCAACGACGTGAGCCTCCTGCTGATGCCGCAGACGCGGCCTGAGGAAGTGATCGCGACCTTGGACGCCCTGCTCGAGCCGTACGGGGGATGGGGAGCGATCCCCCGCGCGCTGCAACTTTCGCACTGGTCGGTCGAGAACGAGCTCCAAGGCATCCAAGTGGCCGGCTTCGCCATTCCGGCCGTGTTCCTCGCGGTGGCCGTGTTCCTGCTGCACGTGGTCCTGCACCGGATCGTCGCGGTGCAGCGCGAACAGGTCGCGACGCTCAAAGCGCTGGGCTATCCCAACCGCACGATCGCAGCGCACTACACCTGGTGGGGATTGGCCATCAGTGTTGCAGGTACCATCTTGGGCACTGTCCTAGGGGCCGCGCTGGGGCGCTCCCTGATGGCCATCTACAACCAGTACTACCGATTCCCGTCCTTGGAGTACCACTTGGATGCCAGAGTCGTCGCCGGAGCTGTGCTGATCGGCGTCGCTGCCGCGATCCTGGGAGCCAACTCGGCCGTCCGGCAGGCCGTCCGGCTCCAGCCGGCGGAGGCAATGCGCCCCCTGCCACCCGCGAAGTACCGGCCTAGCCTCGCCGAGCGCCTCGGCCTGCAGGCGCTGCTTTCCCAAGCGGCGCGCATCATCCTGCGGAACATCGAACGCCAGCCCGGCCGCTCGATGATCACCGTCGGGGGAATCGCCTGTTCCTTGGGCATCCTGATCCTCGGGATCTTCATGATCGACTCCATCGATCTGATGCTCGACGTGCAGTTCGCCAAAGCCCAGCGGCACGACGTTCAGCTGACGTTTGCCGAGCCTGTCTCTCCGGGTGGGATCCACGAGCTGCAGCGGATGCCCGGCGTGATCCTCGCAGAGCCCGTGCGATCCGTGCCGGCCCGGCTGCGGTCCGCTCACCGGGAGCGCCAGCTTGCAATTACCGGACTCCCCGCCGCGTCGCACCTGTACCGCGTCATCGACGTGCGCACGATGGAAAGCGTCCACCTGCCAGAGAACGGGCTTGTGCTGACCTCAGGTCTCGCCGAGATCCTCGACGTTCAGGCAGGAGACACCGTCTCGGTCGAGGTGCTGGTGGGCAACCGCCCCGTGCGGCAGGTAGCGGTCCGGGGCGTCGTGCAGCAGTTCATGGGCCTGGCGGCCTACATGGAGATCAACGCGCTGCGGCGCCTGCTCCGGGAAGGCCCCACGCTCTCCGCCGGGTACCTCACCGTGGACACTGCCCAGCTGGCGGCGCTGCTGCGAAAGGTCAAGCTGACACCAGCGGTCGCTGGCACGGGCCTGAAGGCGGCAGTCCTCGAGTCGTTCAACGAGACCTTCGGCCAGAACTTGGGCACGATGATCTTCTTCAACGTGCTGTTTGCTTCGATCATCGCCTTCGGAGTGGTGTACAACGCGGCACGGGTGTCGCTGGCCGAGCGCAGCCGGGAACTCGCGAGCCTGCGCGTGATGGGATTCACGCGCAGGGAAATCTCGGCGATCCTGCTGGGCGAGCTTGGCGTCCTCGCGCTGCTTGCGCTACCGTTGGGGCTGCTGGCTGGATACGGCCTCTCTTCGCTGGTCGTGAAGGCCCTGCAGACGGAGCTCTACGCGCTGCCTTTCACGGCGAACCCGCAGACCTACGCTTGGTGCGCCCTGACGATACTGGGCGCGACGGCCATCTCAGGGCTGATCGTCCGGCGCAAGCTGGATCATCTGGACCTGCTCGAGGTACTTAAGGCAAAGGAGTGAATGCGCGATGAAGATTCGCCCGACTAGGATTCTGGTTTGGCTAGTTCTGGCAGCGGTCGCCGCCGGATTCTACGTTGCGTTCCAGCCCCGGCCTCCCGAGGTGGAGACGGCGACAGTCGTCAACGGCCCGCTGCAGGTCACCCTCGACGAGGAAGGCCAGACGCGAGTCCGAGACCGGTACGTCGTCTCGGCACCCCTAGCGGCCCGGATCCTGCGCATCGAGCTGGAGTCGGGCGACCCCGTGAGGGCCCACAGCACGGTCCTCGCGAGGCTGCAGCCCACACAGCCACAGTTCCTCAATACGCGCAGCAGGGCACAGGCACAGGCCGCCGTCACGAGCGCCGAAACCGCTGTCAATCAGGCACACGTTGAGCGTGATCGCGCGATCGCGGAGCGCGTCTACGCGGCCGCCCAGCTCGAGCGCCACGAGAAACTCCACGAGAACGGTCTGCTGGCGGACCAAAGGCTGGATGCGAGCCGCCAGCGATTGGTGGAGGCGAACGAGGCGGTGCGGTCGGCAGGGGCCGCGATCTCCGTCGCCGAAGCAGAGCTCGAGCAATCGCGGACCGGCCTGATCGAGGCGAGCAGCGGCGGCCCAGGCGCCGGCGATGCCGTGCTCGTCCGGTCGCCCGTGGACGGAGTCGTGCTGCGAAGGTTGCGCGAAAGCGAGGCGTCCGTGCCAGCCGGAGAGCCCCTCATCGAGATCGGCGACCCCAACAAGCTGGAGATTGTTTCCGACATGCTCTCCATGGATGCCGTGAGGATCTCTGAGGGCGACGCCGTGCTGATTGAGCAGTGGGGTGGCGACCGCAGCCTCCACGGCACGGTCCGAAGGGTCGAACCATTCGGCTTTACGAAGATCTCTGCCCTCGGCGTGGAAGAGCAGCGGGTCAACGTGATCGTCGACTTCGCGGATCCCGAGGCCGCTTGGGAGGCTTTAGGGGACGGATACCGCGTCGAGATCCGCGTGGTAGTGTGGCAGGCCGAGAACGTGGCGAAAGTTCCGACGAGCAGCCTCTTCCGCAGCCGTGCGGCATGGGCGGTGTACAGGCTGGGCGATGACAACACGGCTCGCCTGACTGAAGTGCGGATCGGGGAACGCACGGCGATGGAAGCACAAGTGCTGGAGGGCCTGACCGACGGGGACCGCGTAATTGCCTATCCCAGCGATCAGGTCCAAGACGGAATCGAGGTCTTGCCCAGAGAGCCGTGAGGTCACGTCCAAGGCCGGGCAGCCGCCGGT
Source organism: Bryobacterales bacterium (assembly GCA_028819235.1). Lineage (GTDB taxonomy): Bacteria > Acidobacteriota > Terriglobia > Bryobacterales > UBA6623 > VXMF01. Next base: position 128,615 of record JAPPMC010000122.1, on the reverse strand, counting down.
TGCTCGGCTAAACTACCGGATGGGGACTCGAGCGCCAATCAGCCGGCATGCGTGCAGCAGGTCGGCCTAACCGATCGGGAATGGCCGGTCCCCACAACAGCAGCCCCCAGACGACTGGGCGGCAAAGGTTCCCACCCGCCAAACACTTCTTCCTATGTATGTTCGCAAGACCCGACTGTTGACGCCAGGTCCCACCCCCCTGCTCCCCGAAGCCATCCGGGCTATGGCCGCGGCGGACCTCCACCACCGCACGAAGCAGTTCCGGGATGTGTACCGAGGCGTCATCAAGGACCTTCACTACTTCATGGGGACCCAGAACGGCATAGCTCTGTTCGCCTCCTCGGGAAGCGGCGCCATGGAGGCGGCCGTCTCCAACCTGTTTTCTCCGGGGGAAGAGGTGATCGTCTGCGCGGCCGGCAAGTTCGGCGAGCGCTGGGAGCAGATCACCACCGCCTACGGGCTGAGGCCGGTCGTTGTGCGGAAGCCCTACGGAGAGGCCGTGCACCCGGAGGATCTGGAGACCAGCCTCCGCAGACACCCACTTGCCAAGGGCGTGTTCCTGCAGGCAACCGAAACCTCCACGGGGATTTCGCACGACCTTCAGACCATGGGGCCTCTCGTGGCCGAGACGGGCGCGATCATGGTGGTGGACGCCATCACGGGGCTCGGAAGCAGCGTCATCGACATCGACGGCTGGGGGCTGGATGTCGTCATCGGCGGGTCGCAGAAGGCGCTGATGATCCCCCCGGGGCTCTCCTTCTGTTCGGTCAGCGCGAGGGCTGCTTCCCGGTTTGACACGGCAACCTGCCCGAACTTCTACTTCAACCTGCGCAAGCACATCGAGGCTGGACCGCGCGGCGATTCGCCCTGGACGCCCGCTTCCTCACTGATTCTGGGGATGGGAGCAGTCCTGCGGCACATCCGCGGGATCGGGCGCGAGCGACTGATCGAGAACGCCCAGCTGCTGGCGCGGGCGACGCGGGACGCGGCCACAGAGCTCGGTCTCCAATTGTTCGCCAAGAACGCAATCCCGGCGGGCGCCGTGACAGCGATCCGGGCGCCAGAGGGGCTCAGCTCGACTCAGATCGTACAGGCGTTCAAGCAGGGATTCGGCTCGGTCGTGGCCAATGGCCAAGGATCGATGAAGGGCCGAATATTCCGTCTCGCCCATCTCGGCTACTTCGACTTCCACGACTTATTCGGGACGATCGCCGAGTTGGAAGTCATCCTGCAGTCTCTCGGGCACGAGGTCGAGTTGGGCCGTGGCGTCCGCGCTGCCCAGTCCGTGTTTGTCGACGCCCGGGCCGCCAGCGCGAGCGGAAGCCAGTCATGAGGGTGCTCGTCGCGGATGCCGTCGATCCCGCCGCGATCGGGATCCTGAAGGCCGAAGAAGCGCTGGAGGTCGTGGTCTCCGACCCTGCGTCCTACCTCGGCTATCTGGAGGATGCCCAGGCCTTGATCGTGAGGAGCTCGGTCAAGGTCACGGACGCCGTGCTGGAACGCGCTCCGAGTCTGCGCGTGATCGGGCGCGCAGGTGTCGGCGTTGACAACATCGACTGCGACAGCGCGACTGCTAGGGGCGTCGTGGTGATGAACACGCCGGGAGGGAACGCCACTGCCGTGGCCGAGCACACGATGGCCCTGATGCTCTCGCTGGCCCGCTCGATCCCACTTGCGAACCAGTCCACGAAGTCCGGCCAGTGGGAGCGCAAGCGATTCAAGGGCAGCGAGGTGCAGGGCAAGACCTTGGGCATCGTCGGTTTGGGAAGCATCGGCCGCGAGGTGGCGCAGCGGGCCAAGCCTTTCGGCATGCATGTGGTGGCGTACGACCCCTTCGTCTCAATCGACGCTGCCCGGGATTGCGGTGTCGAACTCCTCGAGTTCGATCCGCTTCTCGAGCGGTCGGACTACATCAGCCTGCACCTATCCCTGAATCCCTCTACTGCGGGTCTGTTCGACGATGACACGATCGCGAAGATGAAGCCGGGCGTGCGGATAGTCAATTGTGCGCGGGGCGAACTGATCAGGTCAGGCGCGCTGGAGCGTGCGCTGCAGTCAGGGCATGTCGCAGGGGCAGCCCTAGACGTGCACGAGACGGAACCTCCCGCCCAGTCAGGGCTCTTGGCCCATCCAGCAGTCGTCGCCACACCGCACATCGGAGGCTCCACTGCCGAGGCCCAGGCCAAGGTGGGGATCAACATTGCCAGGCAGGTCCGCGACTTCCTCAGGGAAGGGGTCGTCGTGAACGCCGTGAACATGCCGTCGGTGAGCGCCGAGCAGTTCGGTAGGCTCTCCCCGTTCCTGCAGTTGGCCGAGCGGCTCGGCTCGGTCGTTGCCCAGACCGCTCCGGGCCGACCGGTGCGCGTCAAGCTGACCTACATGGGGGAGTTTGGCGAGACCGATGCGGCCATGATCCGCAACGCCGCGCTGTGCGGTGTGCTCAACCGCTTCCTCTCGCGCAAGGCAAACTTGATCAACGCAGCGCGCATAGCCCGCGACCGGGCCATCGGAGTCAGCGAAGTGCGGCGCGGCCGGACGCACTTCACCAATTCGCTAAGGCTCGCACTCAAGACGGAACAGGTCGACCGAGAGGTGGAAGGCGCGGTGTTCCCGGACGAGTCGCCCCGGCTGCTTAGGATCGACGGAATCTATGTCGAGGCTCTGCTGAGCGGCCATTTGCTGTACACCCGCAACAGGGACGTTCCGGGTGTGATCGGGCGAATCGGAACGGCACTCGGCGAGCGGGAGATCAACATTTCGGACTTTGCGCTTGGCAGGGGGCCCCTGCCCAAGGCAGGCGGGCCTGCCGAGGCCGTGGCCCTGATTCGCACAGACCAGCCACTGACGCCCTCGATCCTGCAGAGGCTGTTCGCCGTAAAGGCCGTGATTTTCGCAAAGGCAATCAACCTGTGAAGAACGAAGGCAGCGCTGATCGGCGCGGCAGGTTCGGCCGCGTCAGAACTTGACGCCCTTCTTTTCGAGGTCGTCCAATACGCGGTCAACGCCGCGTCGATTCATGATCTTGATCGCCTTGGTGCTAACGCGGAGCCTAACCCAACGCTTCCTTCGCGGCGACCAGAAGCGCTTGCGCTGAAGGTTTGGGAGGAAGCGGCGGCGAGTCTTGTTATTTGCGTGGGAAACATTGTTTCCCGTCATGGGACGCTTGCCGGTCACAACGCACACTCTGGCCATGAAACTTGCTCCTTGAGGTCACGGCGGCGAGCAGATCACGCCCTCCTCGGACCCAATTGCGCGGGTCCCGCGCCCGCAATCCGAAGGATAGCATGCGGTCGAAACGCCGCTTCGCGCGGGTCAGCCTTGGACGAACCCGAGGTGGCGCGGCACGGGCGATCCGCGCCGAGAAGGGCAAAACGGCACTGGCCCGGACACACAGGCGCGACCTGCATCCTGATGCCAGGGCCAATGGCACCGGCGGGACCGATTCGGGCGACCTCCAGCCGCAGGAGTGTTCGCGGAAACGGCGCTTGGCGCTGACCAAGCCATCCGGCACATGCCGAGATCACCTCCCGCGATCCTTCCGCAGCGCAGACTTGGCGGATCGGCTCCGCGGAAGCGCAAAGGCGATCGGCAGACCCGCGGCCGGGAGCAGCGTGAAGGCCCACAGCACGGGCGCAAGACCTATCCAGTCGGCCAAGACGCCGGCAAGCGGGACGAAAGCGATGCCGGCCAGCCCCCAGCCGAATCCCATCATGAGCGCGGCCGCAGTGCCTGCCTGCGACGGCACGAGTTCCCCGGCCATCACGACATTCACGGGTATGGGAGCGAGCAGGCACGTGCCAGCTATGAAGAGTACAGCTACCGACATCCACCCATCGGTTGCCAGGAATGCGGCCATCAGCGGCCCTGAGACCGCGCACGATGTGATGATGACTCTTCTCCCGCCGATCCGATCGGCGGCGGCACCTCCCAAGAAGGCGCCGCTGGATGTGCTGAGAAAGTACACGGCCAGAGCGACGCTCGCCGAGCGGAAGTCCGCCCCCCGCACTTGGACCATGTACAGCGAGAGGTATTGGGCCATACCAACCTGAGCGATTGAACGAAGAACGACCAGCGCGTAGTGCATTAGCAACGGACGCCAGCGGGACCGAAGCAGGGGCCAGTCCACTGCCCGGGTCCCGGCCTGCTCGCTGACGCGGTCAGGCGGCATGCGCCAAAGCAACAGAGGAGTCAATGCGACCACAGGCAGCGCCGAGACCCAGAGCCGCTCGAAGCCGAACCGCTCGATCGCGGACGCCAAGTAGAGCGGCCCGACACCCAAGCCGGCCGTGCCAGCCGTGATGAACACCGCCGTGGCTAGACCACGGCGTTCACCGCCGATGTGCCCTGCCCGACTTGTGCTGTGGGGATGGAATGCCGACACGCCGACCCCGCCGGCGACTAGGAGGCAGGCAACACCGACGAGCGTCGGAGCCAGAGAGACCGTGCCGAGGCACACAGCCGCAACCAATGGCGACAGAGTCGTGAAGTGACGACTGCGGATTCGGTCGCTCAGCAGCCCGAACGGGAGTTGCAGGACTGCCGAAGCAAGGAGCCAGCAGGCCCCAAGCATCCCGGCCTGAGCCAGGCTGAGGCCGTGCCGGTCCACAAGAATCGGCTGAATGGTCGGCAGAGTGGAAGAGAAGCAGTCGACCGCAAAGTGCGTCACCAGCAGGATCGCGAATGCTTCCTTCGCGCGAGCGGGCACCAAGTCCAGAGCTGTTGACCCTCGGTCGACTGCGGCCCCGCCTGTGGCACTGTCGACCAGCCGCTCGGAGGGCGACCGATTCATCGGTTCAAGACCGGGGCGCTGGCGCGAGCGAAGCACGTCCTGACGAGGAGCCACTGCCCGACAAAGGCCGGACGGGAAACGCTAGCCGGGACCTCAAGTCGGCGGCTTAGCCCAAGCTCCGGACTGAATCTCCTCCAGCCTGTGCTGTGCCGCGTCTCGCACGTAGCGGTACTGGTCCTCGGCGGCCACCCGCCGGAGCTCCTCCTCGTCCGTGACAACCTTGACCGCCTTTCGCCGAATCTCCTCGTCCTGAGAGGACCGCAGCAAGCGAGCATAGTGAGAATCATCCGGGACCATTGCACGCAGGGCCGCGAACGCCTCGTGCCGCACAAACCACTCGGGGTCCCGAATGGCGATCTCGGTCAGCGTCGCCGGATCGTCAATCGACGCGATTGCAGCGACCCTTACATCTGGGTCCGAATGCCGCCACTGGGGGCGGAACCTGTCCAAGAGTCCCATCTTGACCGATTCGCCAGGCCCGCTGCCCTGCCCCAGCGCTAGTCGCCGTAGCTGACGCGCCAGATCTTGCGGCCGCCGTCCTCGCTGACAAGCATCGAGCCGTCCTTGAGCTGCAGCAGGCCCACGGGGCGCCCCCACACCTCCCTCACATCCGGACCCACCATCCAGCCGCCCAGAAAGTCTTGCGGGCCAGACTGGGGGCGGCCGTCCTTGAACGGGATGAACGTGACGCTGTACCCCACGCGCTCGGAACGGTTCCACGAACCGTGGAATGCCAAGAACATTCCACCGCGGTACCGCTCAGGAAACTGCGTGCCGGTGTAGAAGCGGATGTCCAACACGGCTACATGTGCCCCCAGCAGAACATCGGGATAGATCGAGGTTTGGACCTTGTCAGGGTCCTCTCCCTTGTGGCGGGGCTCCTCGTGAGGACCGTTGTACGCAATCGGCCAGCCGTAGAAGCCGCCTTCCTTAATCTTGACCAAGAAGTCGCTGGCCAGATCGTCGCCCAAGCCGTCCCGCTCCTGTACGGCGGCCCAGAGATCTTCGGAGCCCGGCCGCCAGGTCAGGCCGATGATGTTGCGGAGGCCGGTGGCAACAACCTCATGACCGCTGCCATCCGGGTTGTAACGGTGCAGCGCAGCACGCACCGGATCCTCCCCAAGGTCGATGTTCGAGCCCGAACCAACAGTGACGTAGAGCTTGCTGTGGTCTTCGTTGAAGAGCAGCGAGCGGGTCCAGTGCCCCCGACCGTGCCCGGCATACGAGATTATCTCCTCGCCTTTCCCTGCGGCCATCTGCTCTGCGTCGTACCGGTAGCGCTTGACGGACGTGGGCTCGGCGACATAGAGCCAGCCGTCATGGAGGGCCAGGCCGTATGGCCGGTCCAGGCCCTCGATCAGCTTCTTGGTCTTACCCTGCCCTTGGCTGACGTAGACCGCGCCGTCGGGCTGATTCCGCGAACCGGAATCGGAGAAAACGAGTTCTTCGCTAGGCCCCAATAGCATGTAGCGCGGCCGGACGAAGTCCCCGGTCAGGTACTCCTCCACCTTGAAGCCTTCAGGCAGCGACAGGTTTGCCCCGTCCGGCCGTTCAACCACGTTCGGCCGATTGGTCGCCGATTCGGTGTGGAAGGGCTCTGGCAGCCCGTCGCCCCAGTTGACGGGCTTCTCCGATTCGGCCGCCGTGGCGGGCAGCACGGCCAGCAGAAACGCAACTGTGAGAATCGAATTGGTGCGCATAGGCTCTAGATTAGCGGATCGGCGGGCACGCCGGCGGGCCGCGTCACTCAGGGACGGCCACTTCATTCGTGCGACGGTCCGACGGCTGTTCCGGTGCCTCGGGTGCGTTCACGTCCGGCAGCCAACGGGCCAAGCTCTCCTTCGCTCCGGCGTACTTCTCGTCACCCGCCAGATTGGTCCATTCCATGGGGTCAACCCGGTGGTCGTACAGCTCCTCACTGCCGTCGGCATAGCGGATGTACCGGTAATCGTCCGAGCGGACCGCATGATTCATCCGCCGGTAGGTGATCACGGCGGGAGTCCAGGCCGCTTCGGGATCTCTCAGCAAAGGCACAAGGCTGCGCCCGTCCAAGCCCTCGCCGGAGCCGAGCCCCGCCAAGTCCAGGAGCGTCGGGTAAACGTCCATCAGGCTGACAGGGCGGTGCGAAACGACGCCGGGCTTGGTCCCCTCGGGCAGACCGGGCGTGCCGGGTGGAGCGGCAAAGAACAAGGGCACCCGCGTGGCCTCTTCCCACAGCGCGAACTTACGCCAGTGGCGCTTCTCGCCTAAGTGCCAGCCGTGGTCCCCCCACAGGACGATGATGGTGTTGGCAGCATGGCCGCTCTCATCGATGGCGTCCAGCACGCGCCCGAGCAATCCGTCTACGAACGAGATGGACGCCAAATACGCCTGCACAGCCCGCTTCCATTGGCCGTGCTCGACGACCCTTGCATGGTCGCGCTCCGGGCGCGCCATTCGCACACCCGCCTGCGGGACGTCGGCCAGATCGCCGTCGAACATCGGCGGCAACTGGACGGAGTCAATCGGAAATCGGAGAAAGTAGCGCTCGGGTACGTACCACGGAAGGTGGGGGCGAAAGATCCCGCAGGCCAAGAAGAAGGGCTTGTCGTGCGGATCATGCAGACGCTCGATGACCCAGTCGACGACCTTGGCGTCCGACATTTCCTCTGATGCGACGCTGAGCGGGCCCCAGTCGAAATTCCCCGTGCCTTGGATCCCGTTGGCCGGCCTGACCGCGGGAACTGGGTCCTGCTCGCGCTGCACCCGTTTCGACGGCCAGTATTCATCCCATGATTGCGGGTCCGGGTAGACACCGTGGTAGATCTTCCCGGAGCCGCCTGCCCAATAGCCGTTTCGCCGGAATGCCTGCGGGATCGTGACCGCATCCGGCATTGCCGGCCGCCAAGCCTGGTTATTGCTGTAAACGCCGGAACGGTACGGAGCGACCCCGGTCATCAGCGCTGCCCTTGAGGGGTTGCACGACGGCGAGGCGGTGTAGGCCCGCGCGAACAGGGTCGACTGGCGCGCCAAGCGCGCGAAGTTCGGGGTCTTTGCCTGTGGGTGACCTCCCAGCGGCTCGATCCAGTCATTAAGATCATCGACCGCGATAAACAGCACGTTTGGCCTGTCAGCCGCAACAGCCGTCGCCGCTGCGCCCAAGCACACCAGCAGAGCTAGCTTCCTCATGTAGCCACCCCCCTTTTCGGTCTCCCGGGCTGAGACCCTACTCCGGATCCCAGCGAGAAGAACCATGCAGCCAGCAGTGTAGCGAGACAGCCGAGGGGGTTCAGCCAAAGGAAGGCAAGCCCGGGTATGGCAATCTTGGTGACCCAGACTGTGGCCAGTCCCACAATGGTGCCCCAGAACGCCCCGACCGCCGAAATTCGCGGGAACAGGAAAGCAGCCGCGAAGACACCGAGCATTGGACCGTAGAACAGCGACCCGACGAAGTTCACGGCCTCGATCAGCGAGCCGAGGCGGCCGCCGAAAGTGGCGAACACACCGGCGTAGACGGCCCATCCAAGCGTTGCCCACCGAAGAGCGGCAACCGTTCCGGCTTCGCCTATGCCCGGCCGTACGTAGCGGGCGTAATGGTCCACAACAGTGGATGTTGCCAGGGAGTTGAGCTCCGAGGAAATAGTCGACATCGCCGCTGCGAACACGCCCGCCATCATTAGGCCGACCAGCCCCAGGGGCAGGTGGCCCAAGACGAAAGTCAAGAAGACATAATTCGTGTCACTGTAGGTGCCCTGCCCCGAGCCTCTCTCGGCGAGCGAGATTGCTTCGTCCCGCGCCGTAGCCAAGCGACCGTCCGCGGCGATGAAGTCGCCTCGGGACGCCGGAGACCCCCGCGAGGCCACGAATCTCTCCGCAGCTGCACGACGCTCTTCGAAGGCCTCTGCGAATGTCGAGCCAATTCGGGCGGCATCCTCCGGATGCTCCCGCTCCACGCGCTCCCGCTCTGCGGGATGGAATAGCGGTGGCGGCGGCTCGAACAGGAAGAACGCAAACACGGCCACGCCTGCAAGCAGGATGAAAGCCTGCAAGGGGACCTTCAGGACAGCATTGAACATCAGGCTGACGCGGCTGTGGTACAGCGATCGCGCCGTTAGGTAGCGCTGAACTTGCGACTGGTCCGTTCCGAAGTAGGCGAGCGAGAGGAACGTGGCTCCGACCAAGCCCGACCAAAGCGTGTACCGGCTGTTCCAGTCGAATCCGGGATCCACCGCTTCCAGCTTGCCCGCCATGCCGGCCAACGACAGCGCGTCACGCATTGACACCCCGTCTGGCAACCCGCGTATAGCGCAGACGAATGCGACGGCGATCCCCGCGAACATCACACCCATTTGGACGGCGTCGGCACGCATCACCGAGCGGATGCCCCCCAGGACTGTGTAGGCACTCACGAGTGCAACCATCACCAAGATCGTGACGCGTTCAGGCAGGCCTAGGATCACGGCCAGTGCCACGGCGGGGGCGTAGAGGGCGAGGCCCACCCCTAGACCTCGCTGCACAAGGAACACGGCGCTGGCCAGGGTCCGCGTCCTGGCGTCAAAGCGCTGCTCCAAGTACTCGTATGCAGTTCGGACACCCGTGCGGTGGAACGCCGGGGCAGCCACCGCAGCGATGAGGACCATTGCGATCGGAAGCCCGAAGTAAAACTGTACGAAACGCATGCCGTCCGAGTAGCCTTGACTGGTCGTGCCGATGAAGGTTATCGCGCTGGCCTGCGTGGCCATGATCGAGAGACCGATGACCCACCACCGCATCCGCTTGCCCGCGGCCACGTAGGCGTGGACGGATCGGTCCTTCCCGGAACGGCGGAGGCTGTAGGTGACGATGAGGACCAGCGAGGCCACGAGCACGAGCCAGTCCAAGCCGCTCATTGGCCGTCACCGAAGGCTCCCGTCAAGAGCCAGAGGCCCGCGATCCAGGCGGCCAAGTGCGCCAGCACCGCGGCGTAGGCCCACCGCCAAGCGCCGGGGGAATCGCCGTCACCGGTGTCGATCTCGGGGACGGACTCGATGCGGGGGTGCAATTCGCTATCGTAACCGCGCCCGAAGCGCGGGCCCCACCAAGGCGGTCAGCGGCCAGACTGGCCGACAATCAGCGCTGCACTTGGCCCTGCCCGGCCGCCGCCAAGGTCTCGGGGAATGCGATCCGCTGGAAGTCGGGCAGCTCATGCATGCCTACGAACGCGGGATCGGAGGCTACCTTGCGCCTGTTGCCGTAACCTTCTTCCATCGCCTTGCGCAGATAGAGGATCGCGCGCTCCCAAGCCTCGACGCCCGCGTATGCCTTGGCCATGAAATAGTAGTACTTTCCGAGATTCGCCACGGAGCGCTCCTGCAGCAGCGTCCCGAAAGTTCCGCGTGTCTCGAATACCTCGGGATCGAGCTCCAGCGCGCGCAGATAGGCCTGCGACGCATCCTTGTAGCGACGCTTCGCAAAATAGGACGTGCCCAGATTGCTGTGGATGGAGGCCGAGTAGGGGGAGACCTTCAGGGCACGCTTGTAGGTTCGGATGGCCTTCCTGTAATTCCCCTGGGCGTGGTGCACGGTGCCGAGGTTATTGAGGGCCTGGCTGTAGGTGCTGTCGATCTTCCAGGCGCGTTCGTACTGCTTGCGCGCACTGCCCAGCAGCATGAGCTGGTGGTACGAGATTCCGAGCTTATTGACCAAACGCGCCGAATCAGGTTCTTGGAGGATCGCATCCCTGTACGTGTCTCCGGCCTCGCGGTACATCTTGCGGGCCATGAAAATGTCGCCGCGCTTCTCAAGCGACAACTCTCCGGCGGGCACTGCCGCTCTGCCGCGCCGCGCAGTTCGATCTATGAGCTGCGCGTCTAACCCTACGGTGCCAGCCGCGCAACCGAGCAAAACGACCGTCCACCTAAGGTTTCCCAGCACCACTTCCTCCTTCCTATGCGCCTGCTCTCATTGAAACACACCGGGTGGGAGTTTGCCACCGGATCCGGCTCCAGATCCGAACAGGCAGGCAGGCTTTCTGTTGGGGCTCATATACAAGAGTGCCCAGTCAGGCCGCATTCGCATACAGTTCTGGAGCGACGGACGGCCCGGCGGCCCACGTTTGCGCTCCGGCGGCGATCACCCCGGCCGGCAAGATGTTCATCGCGGCGTTGGCATCCCTATCCGCGACCAGTCCGCAGGACCGGCCGCGATAGGTCTCCGACCGGCCCGGATGGTTCCGGGACCGGCACCGACTGCACTGTTGCGACGCGTACCTGGGGTCCACCTGCAAGTACTCCCGACCGGCCCAACACCGTCTTGAGATCCTAGTCCCCGCTGACCTCGACCATGCGGAGAGCACCCTCCTTGAGGGCGTTGGCGCTGCCGAACGGCGTCATACTCATACTGCCGCGTCCTGGGAAGACGCAGCCGCGGCGAACAGCACGTCGTCGTGGATGAACATCGTGAAGCTGCCCAAGTGGTACGCTTCGAGGGCTCGTGGGTGTAGTCCCCTTGGATCGTGCGGTCGATGTGTTGACCGCGCGCGACCGGGCGCCGCGTGTCGAACTCGTTCAGGTGGACCTGAGCGTCGGGAGTTCTCGGTACTGGTTGCTCGCCCGCATGAAGTCCGGCTACGTGAAGAGGATCGCGTCCACCGGCTCTCGGAGTTCTTCAATCGCGACTACTGTGGGGATCGGGACGAGAGGCCCCGCCCGAAACCCCGGGTACGGGACGGACTGAGCATGTTCCGGGAGTACTCTGGCAGTCGAACGCGGAAAGTCCGGCGACGGGAGTCAGAACTGCATGCCCCGGCGAAACGGGCGTCCTGATGAATGACGAATTCATGAAGCGGGCCATTGACCTGTCCGAGCGCGGCATGGCAGAGGGTGGCGGGCCGTTCGGCGCCGTTATCGTGAACGGCGATGAAATCATCGCGGAGGGGACCAACCGGGTGTCGCTAGATAATGACCCTACGGCCCACGCCGAAGTAGAGGCGATCCGAAAGGCCTGCAGCCGCATGAACACCTTCAATCTCGCCGGCTGCGAGATCTATACCAGCTGCGAACCGTGTCCAATGTGCCTGGGAGCGATCTACTGGAGCCGGATGCGGCGTGTGTACTACTCCAACACCCGGGAAGACGCGGCGACCATCCGCTTCAGCGACGAAGACATCTATGACGAAATGGCCAGACCCCTGAGCGAGCGCAGGATCGTCTCGCTGGTGCGGATTCCCTCCGACAGGGCGCGCGCCGTCTTCGAACGCTGGAGGCGACTGCCGGACAAGACGCTTTACTAGCGGAGCCCGCTCCGTACAGGCAAGCAGCCCCAAGGGCCCCCAAAGTGTGTAAGCCAGCACGGGCAATGTCTAACATCGCGGCTGGCAAGGGGATGCTCCGCCCCCCCTAGGATCCCGGGGCTTCTGCGCCAGTGTCGGCGCGTCGGCGGGCGGGGCCCCGTGTCAGCCTATGCGGAGTGCATGCGACGTGTGGCCCCGAAGGTTGAGCTGGCTTAGCCACGTTACGGTGAAAGACTACAGCCTCGAACGCACGCGGATGCGTTGCCGTGAGCCTCTCGGCCCGGACGGCCAGTTCCTCGGGAACGACGGATCCGCCCAATCCCGCAACCTATTCCCGGTCGGCCCCGACCGCTGCCGGACCGGACGGTTCGGCCTTCTCGAGGGATTCCCACATCCTCATCAGACCGTCGAGGCCGATCTGCTGGGCACGCTTGCCGGCATTTGCGTGCATGGCGACCAGACCGGAAGGGTAGCGACCGGCAAGATTGTTGCGAAGCGTCTTCCGGGGCGCGGCGAGGCAAGCCCGCAGAAAGGCAAGCAGCCCTGTGGGCGGGCAGCCGGAACGCAACTCGAACCGCACAAGGGCCGACTCCACGGCCGGCGGCGGCGAGAATGCCCGGGAAGGCACCCGGAAAAGCAGGCGCGGCTCGCTGTGAAGCTGGCATAGGCAGCTCAGCAGGCCGAATCGCTTGCCGCCGCATGCCACGGCACGCTCGGCCACCTCTCTCTGCATCAGGAAGGTCGCCCGGCGAAAGGCTTTCTTGGCTGCGAACGCCGCCCGCAAGATGGGCGAGGTGATGTAGTACGGGAGGTTTCCCACGAGAACGGCACGGGAGCGGTGGGCAGGAGCCACAAGCCCCGCGAGGTCGGCTTCGATGACGTCCCCTCTCACGACAAGCAGGTTGGGCGGAGCGCCGCAGGCGCTTCGCAGGGCCGCCGCCAAGACTGGGTCTATTTCAAGGGCGACGACCCTGTTGGCACGTCGCACCAGGTGCTTGGTGAGGGCTCCCTGCCCCGGACCGATCTCGAGTGCCGTGTCGCCGCTCTCTACGGCAGCCTCAGCGATCCGCGCCCGAACGGCACGGTCCCGCAGGAAGTGCTGGCCCAGCTTCGGGCGCCTGCCCACACGGCGAGTCTACCAGCGCTGCCCGACACTCCAGGAACGCGGTGCCGAGGAAGTCAAGAGCGTGCGGGCGCTGGAGTAAAATGGCGGTTTGGCCGGGGCCGTGCCAGTTGAAGGGGCGACGTCGCCTGAGAGTCCTAACGGAACACTCCGGTCAGCGACGATCGAAGTCCCGTGGGAACTCGTCGAGGCCGAGCGGGACCGCCTTGTCTCCAGCGAGGCGAGGAGAATAAAGCTCCCAGGGTTTCGCAGAGGCAAGGCGCCGTTGGCGGTGCTGAACGCCCATCTTCGCCGGGAGATCGAAGAGGCGCTGTCGGGGACCTTCGCACATACGCACGCGGCCATCTACCTCGGACGCAGAGACCTACGCGTAGCGTGGGGCCCGAACGTGAAGGAGTGCCGGTACAGGCCGGGCAAACCGCTCGTCGTGCGGGCCGAGTTCGAGGTGTTCCCCGACTTTGAACTGGGAGAGTACCTCAACCTCAAGGTGCGGTTCGAGCCTGACAAGGTCACCGACGACGACGTGGAGCGCGGGCTGTCGGCCCTCCGAGAGCGGCAGGCCTCCTTCCACAACATCGATCCGAGGCCCGCAGCCGTCGGCGACTTGGTAGTCGTATCGATGGCAATAACTCCGCTGGACGACAAGTCGGAGAAGTCCGAGCAGTCGGAGATTGGTTTCGAATTGGGCAACCCGGACATGTCAACGCCCGCAATCGACGAGCTGCTCGTCGGCGCGGAGCCCGGAGAGACAGTCTCCGCCGAGACTTCCCGACCTCAGGATTTTGGTGCCGCGGGGCTGGCCGACCGGCCCAGCCGGGTCGAAATCACCCTCGAGCGCCTGGTCCGGCGCGAATTGCCAGACTTAGACGACGAACTGGCGCGGGACGTTGACGAGAACCTCAAGACGCTTGATGATCTGAAAGAGCGCGTCCGAGAGGGGATGCAGGCTCAGGCTGACTCCGTTGCCGAAATGAAGACGCGAGCGGCGGTAGAGACGGCATTGGTTTCGGGTCACCCAATTACCCTGCAACTCCCCGAGAGGTTCTTTGCGGAGCAGATGCGGCGCGCAGTGGAGGCCTTCTCGAAGGACTGGGCCAGAGAGCGCTCTGGAGACCCGCCCCGCGAGATGATCCAGCTCCACCTGCAACGCCTGCACAGGCGGTTGGCCAGCGATCAGGTGCTGGACCGGATCGCCAGTGTCGAGGACATCTCGGTGTCGGCCTCGGAACTGCAAGAGGTGCTGGCCGAATACGCGGAAGAGAATGACATGGAGCTCCGCGAAGCCGCCGAGGCGTTCGAGCGTTCCGGCGAGCGTTTCCGGGCTCAGACCCTGCTGCGCCGAGAGAAGGCGATGGCCTTCGTCGTCGCCGAGGGCCTCCCGGGCGTGGACGCGAACGACGACGAGGAGGCGGATTCGGACGGAACCGGGCCGCCGGAGAGCAACGCGAGTGCCGATGGGTCTCCAGCAGAAAGGGCCGGCCAGAGCGAGGCCGGGGAGTGAGGAGGACCGGTCATGGTCGCAGGCCAGCCCAGTGCGAACTTGGTACCCATGGTGGTCGAGCAGACCGTTAGGGGGGAGCGCGCCTACGACATCTTCTCGCGCCTACTCAAGGACAACATCATATTCGTAGGCTTCCCGATCGACGACGCGGTCGCGAACCTAGTCACGGCTCAGCTCCTGTTCCTGGAGGCTGAATCTCCGGACCGCGACATCTGGCTCTACATCAACTCGCCCGGGGGCTCCATTACGGCCGGGATGGCGATATACGACACCATGCAATTCGTCAAGCCGGACATTACCACCGTGTGTATCGGGCAAGCCGCCTCGATGGCCGCGGTAATCATGTCTGCCGGGGCCAAAGGAAAGCGCTTCGCCCTACCGAACTCGCGGTTCCTCCTTCATCAGCCGTCGCTGACGGGCTTGGCCGGGCAGGCGACCGACATCGACATCCATGCAAGGGAGATCCTGCGCATGCGCGAGAGCCTCAACGGGCTGCTGGCTGTCCACACCGGCCAGGACGTGAAGCGGATCGAGCAGGATATCGAGCGGGACTTTATCCTGGACGCCGGACAAGCCAAGGAATACGGCTTGATCGACCAGATCATCACGAACAAGTAGCGGCGCCAAGGTCGGGTCCCTTTGCTAGGCTACAGCCGATGAGGGCTTGGCAGGTTACGCACTACGGCGAGCCGGAGGAGATGCGGCTCGTCGAACTGGAGACTCCCGTCCCGGCCGAGGGAGAGGTCTTGGTCCGCAATCGGGCCTGGGGGCTGAACTTCTTCGACCTACTGCAGTGCCAGGGCAAGTATCAGGCCCGACCAGCGTTCCCATTCACAATCGGCGCCGAAGTTGCAGGCAGGATCGAGCGGATCGGGCCTGGAGTCCAGGGCCTTCAGGAGGGCCAGCGTGTGGCCTCGCTTACGCGGGGAGGGGGATTCGCGGAGATCACAAAGGTTGATGCCTCGCGGGTGTTCGCGATTCCGGAGGAAATGTCGTTCGAGACGGCAGCAGCGATGGAAGTGGTCTTCCAGACCTCCCTGTTCGCGCTCGAGCACCGCGCGAAACTGCAGCGGGACGAGTGGCTTCTGGTGCACGCCGGCGCCAGTGGCGTGGGAACAGCAGCCATCCAGCTTGGCAAGGCCATGGGAGCCCGCATCATCGCGACAGCTGGCAGCATGGCGAAGCTTGAGTTCTGCCGTCAGCAGGGCGCCGACCACGTTCTCGGCTACGGCGATCCGGGCTGGATCGACGAAGTGAAACGGATCGCTGGCAAGTTCGGCGCCGACGTGATCTACGATCCAGTCGGCGGAGACGTCTTCGACCTGTCGACCAAGGTCATCGCGCCGGAGGGACGACTCCTAGTGGTGGGTTTTGCTAGCGGCCGAATTCCTTCGCTGCCGGCAAACCGCGCCCTGCTGAAGAACATGGCGCTGGTCGGAGTGTTCTGGGGGCGCCACTGCGACGAGAATCCCGGCTACATGGAGTCCCTGCACTCCAGGCTGATGGAGTTGTTCGCGACGGGCGCGATCGATCCTCCGGTCGGGGCAACCTTTCCGTTCGAAGCGGTCCCCGAGGGGATCCGCGCCCTTGCGAACCGCGAGGTCTGCGGCAAGGCGGTCGCCACTATGCGCTGACCGCGCAACGCTGGTCTCTCATCCCGGCATAACCACCGGAATCGGGATGAAGCAGATCAAGAACACGACCAGAAGCACGATTGCCGCCCGGACTCGGGCTATCCCGATCGGCAGCGAGTCGCGCAGTGTGGGGCGGTGGCGGATCCCCGTCAGGAACAGCAGCACGAGGAGCAGCGCATACTGGGCCCCGTTGGCGATGCTGAAGGCGAGCAGCGAGGCGAAGGCGACCCATGCCACTCGGACGCTATGCCGACCGAATACGGCGTATGCCACGTGGCCGCCGTCCAGCTGCCCGATCGGAATCAGGTTCAGCGCCGTGACGAACAGTCCAACCCAGCCCGCGAAGCCCACGTCGTGAAGCATCAGGACCATGCCTTCCTCTCCGGCACCAAACACCAGTCGCTCAAAGAACTTGAACAGCAGCGGATCCCCCAGCAGGATGCCGGGCATGTCGGGATCCTGAGGGACGCGCTCCGAGAGCATCACGCCCACGAAGGTGATCGGGATTGCCAGCACAACGCCTGCGAGCGGGCCTGCGGCCCCGATGTCGAACAGCGCCCTACGGTTGGGGATCAACGGGGACATGCGAATCACGGCCCCCATGGTGCCGAAAAGGAACGGTGCCGGGATGAAGTATGGAAGCGAGGCGGGAACGCGGTGGTACCGGGCGGCCAAGTAGTGCCCGAACTCGTGCGCCGTGAGAATCGCCATCAGACACACCGAGTAGACGGGCGAGACGAACAGGCTCGTCGTGGCCACTGTGGCCACAAACAGCAAGAGGTTGAGCAATGGCCGCTGGGCGGGTGTCAGGGGCTTCGGCGGGCCTTGGACCGGACCGTCTTCGATGCGTGGCAGCCGCGTCTCGTTGGCGGGTCGCTGTACGCCGCCCGGCGCTTCCCCAGAAGTTGGGCCGCCGTCAGGATCGTCGGACAGCGGTCGAGTGTAAACGAGGTTTGCGAGCAATTGGCGATCCCGCTTGTTAGGCGACAGCCGCGGCCGGGGTGGGCAGGTAGGACAGCCACCCGAAGCGATCAGCAGCGTCCCCGGATGTAATTGCCAGAAACTCCGACTGCAGGTGCTCGGTGATCGGGCCTCGGCGACCCGCTCCGACCGGAATCCTGTCCACCGAACGGATCGGGGTCACTTCGGCCGCCGTGCCAGTGAAGAACAGCTCGTCGGCTATGTACAGCCACTCGCGAGGGATCGCCTGCTCCCTCAGCGGATAGCCCAGTTCCCCCGCAATGCAAATGATGGCGTCGCGCGTGATGCCTGGGAGCACGGAGGTCCCCAGCGGGGGCGTGTAGATTATCCCGTCCCGGATCAGGAAGACGTTTTCCCCGCTGCCCTCGGACACATAGCCCTGCGTGTCGAGCGCGATGCCCTCGGTATAGCCGTGCTGGTTGGCCTCCATCAGGATCAGCTGCGAATTCATGTAGTTCGCAGCAACCTTTGCGATGGCCGGAAGCGTGTTCGGAGCGATCCTCGTCCACGACGACACACAGACGTCCACGCCCTGCTCGAGCGCCTCCGCGCCGAGGTAGCGGCCCCACTCCCAGCAAGCGATGTAGCACTCGATAGGGTTATTCAGGGAACGCACGCCCACGTCGCCATAGCCGCGAAACACGATCGGCCTCACATAACAGGAGGACATCCCGTTGACCACAGAGACGTCGACGCAGGCCTGTGCAAACTCCTCCTGCGTAAACCCGATATCCCCGAACCTGTAGATCTTGGCGGACTCAAACATCCGGCGGACATGCTCCCGCAGCCGAAACATCGCGGGTCCGTTCCTGGTGTCGTAGCAGCGGATGCCCTCGAACACACTGGTGCCGTAGTGCAGCGCGTGGGTGAGCACGTGCACCTTGGCCTCATCCCAAGGAATGAACCTTCCGTTGTGCCAGATTTTCTCGGTCGGCTTGATCATGCGCGCCCCCCAAGCGGCGGTTTTTCCTAGTATGGCACTGATCGGGCGAAGTGGTGCGCGCGCGACGTTCCAAACCGCACTCCCGCCCGGCCGGATCCGCCATCGCTTACACTGAATCGCTCATGGGCGCTGCCAAGCCTCGACTGTTCCTGCTGGATACATTTGGCCTGATCTTCCGGGCCTACCACGGTCGCGCCCGGACCGCCGTGTCGGGAATGCGGACATCTAGCGGCATTCCTACGGAGGCCGCTTATGTCTTCCACACGTCGCTCCAGAGGATGCTCAAGGACTACGACCCGACACACATCATCGCGGTCTGGGAAGGGGCCGGTCCCACGTTCCGCGAGCGCGAGTTTCCCGAGTACAAGGCCAACAGGGACGAGTTCCCAGAAGACCTGCGGACCCAGCTTCCCTACATCAGGCGCCTGCTGAGAGCGTGCAACATTGCAATCGTCTCCGAGGACGGCTTCGAAGCGGACGACACGATCGCGCTGCTGGCGCGCCAAGCAGTGAAGAGCGGGATAGCTGTCTGCGTGGTGAGCATGGACAAGGACCTCATGCAAATCGTTGGAGACGAGGTGTCCTTGCTGGACGATCGCAAGCGAGTCGAGTACGACGCGTCCGGCGTGGAACGACGATTGGGGGTAGAGCCCGAACACGTCGCAGACTTCCTCGCGCTGATGGGAGATCCAGTCGACAACATCCCGGGCGCGCCCGGGATCGGCAAGATAGGCGCGAAGAAGCTCATCGCCAGGTACGGGACGGTGGAGGAGATCATCGACCATGCGGTCGAAGTCCGACGGAAGTCCTATCGCGAGAGCCTGCTCAACCACGCCGACCAAATCCGCCTCAGCAAGCGGCTAGCAACGCTCGACACTTCGGGCAAGGCCACCCTCGACCTGCAGGCCGCGAAGCGACGGCCTCTTGACCGGGACGCCCTCCTGGAATGCTACCGGGAGCTTGAGTTCGTCAGCCTAGCGAACAAGCTGCGGCCGACCCCGTCCGCCAGCCCGGCCGCGACCGTGGCGGAATTGACTTCCGCGGACCAAGTCCGGGAGTGGCTCGCATCTAGTGCAGGGCCGCTGGCAGTCGCCGTGCGTTCCGTTGAGCCGAGCGGCAGCGACAGTGGAGGAATCGAGGTCGGCCTCTCCGCTTCGAAGGACACGGCAGTGCGAGTTCCCCCGATGCTCTCGGAGGAATGCAGGGAGCTGTTCGAAGCCGGGGAGAGACAAGTTTGGGTGCACGACTGCAAGGCCGCAATACATGCGTTGGCCAAGGAAGGCATCTCCCTCCGCCGGGCTGCTGACGACACGATGCTGATGGCCTTCCTCGCCGATTCCAGCCGCACGAACTATTCGCTCCCCAAGGCTGTGCGCAGGAGGCTGGGCACGGCCCCACCCGAGGGGGCTGGAGATGCGGCCGCCGTCACGAGGACGCTCCGAGACTCCTTGCACGGCGAGATGGACCGCCTAGGGCTCCGAACGGTCTACGAAGACATCGAATTGCCGCTTGCCCCAGTACTGGCGTCTATGGAAGCCGCCGGGATCCAGATCGATCCGGCGGCCCTCGCGAACCTGTCCGCTCGACTGGCCGACGGCATCGAGCAAGTGCAGTCGGAAGTGTTCGACTTGGCCGGCCGGGAATTCAAGATCGGGTCGCCGAAGCAGCTGGGAGAAGTACTGTATCAGGAGTTGGGGCTTCCTACGCCGCGGAAGCGGGGAAAGTCCAAGGCCCCATCCACAGCGTCCGACGTCCTAGAGGGGCTGAAGACAAAGCACCCGATCCCCGGGCTCGTGCTCGAGTGGCGGAAACAAACGAAGCTGAAGAACACCTATGTCGACGCCCTTCCTGCCATGGCCGACGCCGACAACCGCCTGCACACCACATTCGACCAGACAGGATCCGCCACGGGCCGCCTGTCCTCGAAGAACCCCAACCTGCAGAACCTCCCGACGAGGACGGCCCTAGGGCGCGAGATCCGACGCGCCTTCGTCGCGGCCCCAGGCTGGGCCTTCGTCTCCGCGGACTACTCACAAGTCGAGCTGCGAGTGCTGGCCCACCTGTCGCGGGACCCGACGCTGGTGGAAGCGTTCCGAAACGGGGATGACCTGCACCGCCGCACGGCGTCGGAAGTGCTCGGAATCTCGCCTTCGGAAGTCGGTCGGGACGAGCGGTCCCGGGCGAAAGCGGTGAACTTCGGGATCATCTATGGGCTGAGCGCGTTCGGGCTTGCGCGCCAGCTCCATATACCGCAAAAGGCCGCCAAGGACTACATAGCACGATACTTTGCGCGCTACACCGGCGTTCGGGAATTCACGAAGTCTGTGGTCGAGCGGACGCGGAAGACCGGCTTCAGCGAAACGCTGTTCGGGCGGCGTAGGCCCGTACCGAACCTGAACAGCCGAAACCACACCGCCAGAAGCTTCGCCCAGCGTATCGCGGTCAACTCTCCCATTCAGGGCAGTGCGGCAGACCTCATCAAGGCGGCGATGCTGGCGACCAGCGCCGCTCTGACAACGGCGGGGCTACGCTCTAGGATCGTGCTGCAGATCCACGATTCGCTGTTGGTCGAGGCCCCGTCCGAGGAGGTCCCGACAGTGTCGGAACTGCTGAGGAACGAAATGGAGTCGGTGGCCGAACTGGCCGTGCCGCTGGTGGTCGATGTCAAGGCTGGCCCGAACATGCGCGACCTGAGCCCTGTCTAGAGCACTGGAAGCGGCCGCGGCCCAGTCCCCTACCCTAGCGATAGGAACGGGTCACCCACTCGGCGACAACGCAAGGCTTGGGATTGCCCTCAACCTCTACTAATACGCCCCACACGGTCTGGACTCCCCAAGCGTGCTCGTCGAGCTCCTTAAGGGAGATGTGGCCGCGAATGCGGCTGCCGGCCGGAACCGGCGTCGGAAATCGCACCCGGTTGAGGCCGTAGTTGATGCCGTGCCTGAAGTCGCCCGCCACACGGACCGTCCGCATCATGATGGGCGCCAGCATCGACAAGCTCAGGAACCCGTGCCCTATGGTGGTCTTGAAGGGAGACTCGGCAGCGGCGCGCTCAGTGTCCACGTGGATCCACTGGTGATCCTCGGTGGTGTCGGCGAAGCTGTCGATGCGGTCTTGGCCGATCTCGAACCATTCGCTGACGGCAATCTCGCTGCCGAGGCTGGCCCTAAGCTCGTCCACAGGTACTGCTCGCGCTGCCATGGGGCAAATTGTAGCGGACACGTGCGTCCCGTACCGGGTCCGCTAAGGCTTCAGAGGCCTGTGACGGCGTTTCCCGTGAGCGTATAGAGTATCGACACGGCGACCAAGATCGCACCGTTCAAGACGAGCACTGTTCGCGCGCCGAACTTCTCGGCTGCCAGGCCGCAGCTGAGGTTGCTGAGCGGCATCACGCCGCGGAAGGCGGTATTGTGGACGCTCATGATGCGCCCGCGCATCTCCTCTTCGAGGTTGAGCTGGACCAGCGTCGTGACCATCGTGAACACCGCTAGGATCGCGCCGCCCGCGAAGAGCAGCAGCGGCATTGCCAGCCAGAGCGTTCCAGTCATGGCGAAGCCTGCCACGGACAGCCCAAGCAGCGACTGCATGACAAGCGCCCGGCGCCCTTTGCGGGGCGCATTGCCCGTGCTGGCGACCCACAGCGCCCCAACCACCGCGCCCGCGCCCAATACGGATCCAACGCTACCGTAGCCGCTCGCGTCCATGCCATACACGTCGCTGGCGAACACCGGCAGCAACAGGTTAATCGGCACGCCGCAAAAGGCCGTCACCACCGCCAGCGCCATCAGAGACTTCAGGACAATACTCACCCGAATGGCCCTGAGACCCTCCAGAAAGCTGCGGAGCATGTTCGGATGTGTGCCGCCGGTTGCCTGCGAAACCCGCAGCAGCAGCAGGGACACGATGACGGCGAGAAAGCTCGCCGCATTCACCAAGAAGCACATTGCAGGTCCGAGGAACTTGAAGACGACGCCGCCGATGGGCCGGCCCAACGTGCCGGCAAGGTTGAACTGGATCGACAGCAGGGCGATGGCGTTCGACAAGTGGCGTTTTGGCACCAGCGAGGGCGTGAGTGCCTGATATGCCGGGCCCCCGAAGGCCTGACCTAGACCTGCCAAGAACGCTGCGGCGAGAATGTGCCAGACTTCGATGCGTTCAGACCAGAAGGCGATTGCGAGACCCAGCGAAGCGGTCATCTGCAGCACTTGAGAGCCGATCAGCAGGTAGCGCCGGTCCATGCGGTCGGCCAAGACCCCTCCAACTACGGAGAACAGGAGGATCGGAAGGCCGTTAAGGAAGGCGGTGAGCCCCAGAAGGCCTTCAGAGGAAGTGCGCTCGTAGATGTACCAGCTCTCGGCAATCTGCGCTACGAAGAAGCCCGTGGTCGAAGTAAAGGCCCCAAACCACAGCCAGCGGAAGTTCCTGTACCGAAACGACCTGAAGGTCCGGGCCAGCAACCCGGCCTCGGTACGATTGTGACTGGCGGGCATCTATCTCTGCGGCGGCCCGCCCCGGACGGGCACGGCCGCCGGCCGCCGACAGATTATCTTCCCACAGCCGGGGCGAGTCTGGTGAGTCTAGGCCAATCCCGGCATCCGAAGGATTCGTAGGGAGCGGAGCCAAGATCATGAGTAGCGCCTTGAATCCTCTCGGGACCGGTTGGCCTCCATGCGATAGCGCGCCCGCCTTCCGCGAAAAGGAAGGCCAGCTCGCGGCAAGTACAATTCAATGGCTGCGCTGAAGGGCCGAGGCTGCCGCAGCGCGGATCCGGCAACCGCACGGCTGTGAACAGGAGTGATATGGACAGGACGGAAACCCAGCAACCACTGAGACACCCCAAGGGGCTCTATGTCCTATTCGCGTCCGAGGCTTGGGAGCGGTTCAGCTTCTACTCGATGCTCTCGATGTTCACGTTGTACCTCCGGGACACCGCCCAAGGCTTCGGTTGGACGGAAGCGGAGGCCACGAGCCTGTACTCGTGGTACCTGACATTCGTCTACGCCAGCCCGTTCATTGGCGGCCTTCTGGCCGATCGCTATTTCGGCTATCTGCGCACGACGCTCATTGGGGCCGTCTTCTTCGTCGCGGGACACTTCCTGCTCTCGTTCCACTCGATCAACATCGTGTATGCAGCGCTCGCCTGCCTCGTCGTGGGAAACGGCCTATTCAAGCCAAACGTCTCCACCATGGTCGGGAACCTGTATCCGGACGGCAGCCCTCTAAAGGACCGCGCCTTCGTGATCTTCTACTTCGGGATCAACGTCGGGGCCTTCGTTGCACCGGTCACCATGGAGTTCGTCAAGAAATCGGTCGGCTTCCACCCGGCGTTCGCCGTCGCGGGCGTCGGAATGGTGATCTCGCTTGTGACGCTCTACCGGTGGCGAGAGCAAGTGCGCGTCGCGGACGAGCCACAGGTGGCCCCACATGGCGCCGCGGCTGAGAGTGCAGAACTGGCCTCGGTCTCGGAGGGGCGTCGCGTCGGGGCGCTGCTGGTTGTCTTCGCGATCTCGGCTGTCTTCTGGATGGCCTTCCACCAGAATGGGTCGACGCTGACTTACTTTGCAAACGACAACGTTGATTGGGACGTGTCGGGAATCATTTCCAACGCGATCAATCCCGGATGGATCCTGATACTCGCATTCCCTCTCGTGAATCTTTGGGGCTGGCTGGGGCGACGCGGCATGGAACCCTCCACGCCGGCCAAGATGACGATCGGGATGCTTCTGACCGGCCTGTCGTTCTTCGTCCTGTACTGGGCCGCAAGCATCGGAGAGGCGTCCGTGACCCCTGCGGACCCATACGCCTACAAGGTCTCGCCCGCGTGGCTGATTTCTTCGTACGGAATCGTAACGCTGGGCGAACTGTTGTTGTCCCCGATGGGTCTCTCCCTTGTGTCGAAAGTGGCACCCTTTCGCCTACGCGGGATGATGATGGGGGGCTGGTTTGTTGCCACGGCGGTCGGTAACAAGCTGACTGCGATCGGAGTGTACTGGACACGTTGGCCACACTCGCAGTTTTTCGCTCTGCTGGGTCTGATGTGCGTCGCCGTGGCAGCCATCTTGGCGGGACTGCTCAAGCCGCTCAAGCGGGCCATGCCCGGCGTGTGATGCGCCACACTTCGGTGCGGACCGGCAATCGACTCTCGGGCTTCATGCTCGATGGGCCATTGGCCGGAGTCATCTGCTCGGCGCTCGCGATTGCGGGGGCAATCGGGTGCTCGTCCGACAGGGCCACGCAAATCGAGTTGATCCCGAAGTACTTCGATCTGCGGCCCGGCGAGACGGTTCGGTACGCTCCGATGTTGCGCGAACCGAGCGGCGCATTGGAATCTGCCGAAGCGTTCGAGTTCGAGTCTGACGACCCGAGCATCCTGGTGGTGGAGCCCCGGACGGGCCTCGTTCGGGCGATCGCCGAGGGCGCGGCGGAGCTTCTGGTCCGGGCTGGTGCGGCGGAGAGACGTTTCAAAGTTACGATTCGCGGGACAAAGCTAGCGCCGATCAAAGCCGTTCATCACAGCGAAGTCCAAACGATCGACGGGGAGGACTTGCTCTTCGTCGGCCACGCGAATCGCGACGGCTTCGACCACACGGCGGTCGCGAAGGCCGGAATCGATGATTGGGTCCGCAAGTCAAAGGCCAGCGGGCGAACCGTGGTCTTTTGGGTGAGCGACGAGTACCCCAATTGGTACGGAGCAGATCGCCAGCCCGACATTGCCATTGTGAGCGAGGGGCAGGAGCACACGATCTTGGTCGAGGCCGATCGGGTCGTCTTCACCGGAGGCGACTTCATGTTCTGCACGCTCAGGAACGTGCAGATGACGCTGCAAACGCTGCTCCGTGCCGGGAGGCAGGACTCGCTGCACTATGTCTTTCCCCCCGAGGCGATATGGATGGCGGACATCTGGGGAACTGGTGACAAGAGCCCGTACCCCGCGCCAACTGTCCTACTGGGAGACGTATGGTACAGGCATCAGTCAGACCTCGAGCGCTATAGGGCGGTTATCCTTCCCTTCCTGCAGAGGCTGTTCGGGGAGTATCCGGTCGAGGACTATCCGGCTGACGCGCCGCCTCCGGATCTCGAGCGCCTCATCGCCGATTGGAGAGTGGACATTGTGGTTGGCGACAGCGTAGCGCGAACGTACCGCGGGGCGGCCTCAACGAAGACGATACTGCTGGAGTTCCTTGCACCTCGCGATCTGAGCGGTCGCTCCTGACCTGCTGGTGAATCGTGTAAAGCCTGAATAGCAGGTCGTTGCAGATCAGCGGGGAGCAGCCGAGGGCAAGCAGAACCGGTGGGGCATTGAGAATGGGGCAAGCCATGGAAAGCGAGCAGAGCACACGCTTGGATGTCTTGGCAAGCCGCGCAACGGACGAACAATGGTCCACTCCGTTCAGCCGGAACGCGCGGGCCGTGGGCTCTGGAAGGGATGTTCCAGACGTTCCGGCGTACCCAGCCCGCAGGGCAGCGGTCCGGCCCATTCCCGCGCCCGGCCGTCGGCGATGGTCGCGGTCCGCGTGTGTTATCCTCGGACCAGTTGGGGTGCCTTGCGTCCGCAAGAGTGCCCACCTGAGCCCCGGGGGCGTAGTTCAGTTTGGTTAGAACGCCGGCCTGTCACGCCGGAGGTCGCGAGTTCGAGTCTCGTCGCTCCCGCCACGCAACAATCCGAGCCGCCTTGGTGTCGGCAGGCCAGCTAGGAATGGCCCAGAGGTGATCCCGTGAAGCAGAACACGATCAAGGCGACCCTGCAGGCAGGCGGGTCCGTGTTGGGCACCTGCGTGACGGACTGCTTCAATCCGGAGATCGTCGTTGCAATCAAGGCCGCCGGCCTCGACTTCTTCTTCATCGACAGCGAGCATTCCCGGACAGGATTCGACGACGTACAGTCGTTCGTGCGTGTCGCCAAATCCTCCGATGTTGTCCCGCTGGTTCGCGTTCCGCAATCAGAGTACTTCTTTCTGGCCCGCATGCTGGACGTGGGGGCCATGGGCATCATCAATCCCCGGACTGAGTCGGTCGCGGAAGCCCGCAAAATCGTCGCGGCAATGAAGTTTCCCCCGCTCGGTCGCCGCGGTTACGGGCTGCGCAGCATCGTGACGGACCTTGATTTCCAAGGCGCTGCCGCCGAAATGGAGTCGGCCAACCGGGAATCGATGGTTGTCATACAGATGGAGACGCAGTCTTGCGTTGACGCCATCGAGGAGATCGTGGCCGTGCCAGGCGTGGACGCCACGATGGTGGGACCGTTCGACCTCTCGGTTTCTCTCGGCATTCCGGGCGACTTTGAGCACCCCAAGTTCTGGGACGCCTTTGACCGCATGGTCGAGGCATGCAACCAGACAGGGGTGGCTCCGGGTGTCCACTTCGGGAGCACAGGAATGCTCAAGCGAGCCCGGGACCACGGTGCCCGGTTCCTAGTGTGCGGTACGGACATGTCAGTCTTGCTCAGCGGGTTCCGCGCAATCCGGAGTGACATGCAAGCCGATGTTCCGGCAGCCGAAGCCAAGACCGGCGGATACATGTAGGCAGCGTGACCGGCGCGGATTCTAAGGACAGCAGCGCGCACGTCGACACCCCAGCGCCGGTGCGATGGGGTGTGCTCAGCACGGCGAAGATTGGCCTGGAGAAGGTCATACCGGCGATGCAGCGCGGGCCCTCTTGCAGAATTCTTGCAATCGCCTCGCGCAGCCTTGCTCGCGCCCAAGAGGCCGCAGCGACGCTGGGGATTCCGCGGGCCTACGGCTCATACGACGAGTTGTTGGCAGATCCGGAGATTGAAGCGGTCTACAACCCCCTGCCGAACCACCTTCATGTCCCGCTCTCGGCGAGGGCCGCGGATGCGGGCAAGCACGTGCTCTGCGAGAAGCCGGTTTCGCTGAACGCGTCCGAGGTGGTGCAGCTGGTCCGAGCCAGAGACCGCGCGGGAGTCCTAATTCAGGAAGCCTTCATGGTGCGCTACCACCCACAGTGGCTGCGGGCGCGGGATCTGGTGCAGAGCGGTGAGATCGGCGAACTGCGGGCCGTTCAAGGGTTCTTTAGCTACATGAACCTCGATCCCGAGAACATTCGCAACATTGCCGAACTCGGAGGTGGGGGCTTGTATGACATCGGGTGTTACCCGATCACCGCCGCTAGGTTCCTGTTCGGGGCCGAGCCCGTTCGGGTCGCCGGGTTGATCGACTGGGACCCGCGGTGGCGGATTGATCGCCTCACATCCGGAGTCATGGAATTCCCGGCCGGCCATGCAACGTTCACCTGCTCCACGCAACTGACGCCCTACCAGCGCATCCACGCATTCGGGACCCGCAAGAGGATCGAGATTGAAATCCCCTTCAACGCCCCAGTGGACCGGCCTTGCAGGCTGTTCGTAGACGACGGCAAGATGCTGGGCGACGCCGGTCGCATTGTCGAGGAGCTGCCGACCACCGATCAATACACCGCCCAAGGAGAGGTCGTCTCTCGGGCGATCCGCCGGGGCGAGGCACTGGAGTTTCCGCTGGAGGATTCGATCATGGGCATGCGAGTCATCGACGCCATGTTCCGGTCGGCGGATTCTGGCCAGTGGGAACACCCCTGAACCCGTTCTTGCTGGCCCGCACGGCCAGTCGATACCGCGCCTCAGTGCCCCAACGCAAGACCGCCCCACGCCGGTCGCGCGCCCGGCCGAACTCAATGGTCAAGTGACGCCGCGCACACCTCCCGTGCGACGGTCTTCCCTAGCCGGGCGCATCTCGGCGACCGAATCGGCAGTGCCCTCGGACAGATGGAGCGACGTAGAGGTCCGGAGTGGTCGGGCAATCCTTGACGGTGCTCGACAGTCGGGCCACCGCGGGCCGACGTTTGGGTGTCGGGCAGATCACGCACTTCCCTCGGGAGTGCCCTCCCACGGGATTCGGGCTTGGACCACTTCGATGACTCTCCGGTAGCCGGGGGCCAGCTACCTCTTGGCTCGCTAGGAGCCCCGCTGGCACGCCGTCGCGAACCGCAGGCGCCATTGGCGCTAGACGGTTTCGGATTCGCTAGAATCCCCGCAGTGACGGCGAAGAGAATCGAGGTCGGATGGGCACTTGTTGGTCTGCTTGCGGGAGCGATGGCGTCGGCCGGTTGCGCGGACTCGGGGCCCCAAATGCCCAACATCATCCTGATCATGACGGACGACCAAGGATGGGCACAGGTAGGCTTCCACGGCAACCCGTACATTCGCACGCCAACGCTCGACAGGCTAGCCGCAGAGAGCACGGAGTTCACGCAGTTCTATGTCGAGCCGAAGTGCGCGCCCACCCGTGCGGCGCTTCTGACGGGGCGCTACGGGTATCGCTCCCGCGTGGTTGACACCTACCTCGGGCGAACGCTGCTCGACCCCGCGGCCGTGACTCTCGCCGAACTGCTGGCGGACGGCGGCTATGCAACTGGCATCTTCGGGAAGTGGCACCTCGGCGACAATTACCCCCTCCGAGCCCTAGACCAAGGTTTCCAAGAATCCCTGGTCCACCGTGGCGGCGGCTTAGGGCAGCCTGCGGGACCGCCCGGAAACACCTACTGGGACCCCGTCCTTGAGCTCAACGGAGTGTCACAGAAGTATGGGGGCTACTGCACAGGGATCTTCACGGAGGCGCTGATCGGATTCGTGCGGGCCAACCGTAACCGGCCCTTCTTCGGCTATCTGGCGACCAATGTGCCCCATGGACCGTTCGACGTCGACGAAGAGTGGATCGAGCCATACCGAGAAATGGGCCTTCCCGAACGCACAGCCAGGGTCTACGGCATGATCGAGGAATTCGACCAGAATCTCAACCGTTTGCTCAATGAGTTGGACGACCTCGGGCTTACCGAGAGCACGATCGTCGTCTTCCTTACGGACAACGGTCCGACGCAGCAAACGTTCACCGCTGGCTTGCGGGGACGTAAGGGTAGCACCCATGACGGCGGCACTCGTGTTCCGTTCGTGTTCCGCTGGCCGGGGAGGGTCGAGGCAGGAAGGAAGGTTGATCGGATCGCGGCGCACATTGACGTCGTGCCTACGCTGCTCGAGGCCGCCGGCGTCCCGGGTCCCGACGAACCCTTTGATGGCGTCAGCCTTTGGCCCCTGCTGTCTGGATCGACGGCGGAGGAGGAGTGGCCGGACCGGACGATCTATCTCCAGAATCACCGCGGCGACATACCGGAGCTGAACCGTAACGCTTCGGCGCGGACGCAGCGTTGGAAGATCGTGCAGCCACAAGGCCAGGCCACCGATCCGATGCCGCCGGGGGCCACGTTCCAGCTATACGACATGTCCGTCGACCCGGGGGAGACAAACGATCTTACGCGGGAGCACCCGGAGCTCGTGGAAGAGATGCGCCGGGGCTACCACGATTGGTTTCGCAACGTCACTTCGGGCGGATTCGAACCGATCCGGATCCACCTCGGATCGCCCCACGAGCCGCGATCCACCCTCTCCCGCTTCGACTGGCGCGGAGAGTACGATGATCGGGCCCGAAAGGACGCGCTGGGCTACTGGCCGGTCGTGATCGAAGAAGCCGGCCAATACGACTTCGTGCTCCGCTTCGCCGGACCGCTCCCGTCTTCAGGGCGAGCACGACTGGCCGTGGGGGACATCAAGGCGGTCAAGGATGTTGACGCGGGCAGTGCTTCGTGCAGCTTTGCCGACATCGACCTGAAGGCGGGGCCAGCGCGGCTAGAAGGCCTAGTGGAATACGGCGGACTTGTGAGAGGTGCGTCGTTCGTTGACGTGAGACTGGTCCGGTGAGCCTGGCGGCGGCGTGGACACCGCGAAGCTCGACCGGGCCGCGGGCTGGCCACGCGACCAGGGCGATCGCCATCTCCGACGGCCTTGCGTGGGGCTTCCGAATCGATCCGGCCGTGCGTCCCGACCGGGATTGACTAGCAACCATGGATAGCGAGTGCGGGCCACGACGAGCCAACCGGGCCAAGTTGTCCACCGCAGGCGTGCGGCAGGGATCGGTCGGGGAGGCGACTGCAGGGTGGTCAGCACTATGAGTCCTTCCTAGACGGCAGTACGCGCTGCTGGTGGAGTCGCTGAACACCCGAGCAGCGAAAGGGGTAGAGTCCGGGTCCCGTCGGGAACTATGACCAGTCGGTCGCAGCCTCGACGGACCGATCGGTTGTTCTGCCGGAGGTGTCTTCCGCTGGGCCAGCCCTTTTCAGGACTTCCCGCTGAGACCGGTAACGCTGATGCAAGACGAGCACCGCCTTCTCTCGGCGGCACCAGTGCTTGGTGCGCCCTGTGTGCTGTCCGGATGTCCGGAGCCGTGGTGAGGCGATGTTTCGGGTTGTCTGGGGCTGGGTAAGGCCGGAGCGGCCCTAACCCCTTAGCACGCGTTTCTGTGCCGGCCTGTGGTGATCAGCGAACCAGCACGATCTCGGCCAGGTCGCGGTCGAGGTGCACACAGTACCCAGCCTGCTTAGGGTGCATCCACACTCCCCTTTCGGGACCAACGTTGGGAAAGTCCTCGAAGCGGTAGTACAGTTGGCCGCCCGTGTCGTCCACCTCCGGGCTCAGTGGACCAATGTGCAGGTGGGCATGGCACTGAGTCCGGAAGTAGTGGCTGTTCTGCGCAACACCCCAAGCCCCCGGGTAGAGTTGCTCGGCCCGCTCGGCCGCCCCTCTCCAGAGATCGGAGCGCAGATCCGGCGGGAGGTGGGCCGTAGACTGGAATCCGGCATCGTGCGCCTTCGGCAGGGCCAAGTGGCGGCTCGGCTTGTGCGGGTTGATGTCCTTGAGGAAATAGACCCGGCTTTGTGCGCGCTCCGCAGTCCCGCACAGGCTGCAGACGCGCTCGCGCATGGACTCGGGGCGAGTGTGGTCGCACGGGCAATCGACCACGGGCATCGGCACGGACGGGATCAGGGCAAAGACCGTCAGCAGTGCTAAGTGGACCGCCCGCGGCCAAGAAAACTCAGGCCGCCTCAATCCGCGTCGCATCGTTACCTCCGCTCCCGAGCACTTCAGCGTGGGTGCGCAACAGGAACTCGTCCGCCATTCCGGCCACGTAATCGCAAGCGACCTGATGGGCCGACCGGTGCCCGACTTGGGCCGCGTAGTGCGCCGGCAGAGCCTCCGGGCAGCGCACGTAGAACCGAAATAGCTCGCTCAGCCTAGCGCAGTGGCCCTGCCTGTGGGATTCCTCCGCGGCGGGCATGTAGTAGGAAGCGAACAGCAGCTCTCGGAGGCTTGCTACGGTGGCCTGCGCATGCTCCGTGCAGCCGGCGACCCGCCGCCGGCACTCCCGGACGTCCCGCCAGTCACGAACGCCGACCGCGGTTGCCCGCTCGAGCGTGCCATGGATCAGCCCTCGCGCCAGCAGGCCGAAGAGTCGGCTCTGCGCGTCGCTCAATATGCGGCCCGGTGCGGCCCGTGGATACTCCGTCCGCAACCGCTCATAGATGGCCCCGAACGCCGGCACGGCGTGGCAGATCGCGCCGACTTCGAGGAAGCCGCAGCGCACCGCGTCCTCGAGGTCGGAGCTGAGATACGCGATTTCGTCAGCGGGATCGATGAGCTGGGCCTCCAATGTCGGCCGAGAATTCGGGAAGTACTCCCGATGCGCCGGCTCCTCCGGATCCAGTTCGCGGGAGTGCTTCAGCAGCCCTTCCCGCACTTCGAAGGTTAGATTCAGACCAGGGAATGCTGCGTAGCGCTGCTCGAAGTACTCTACGATCCGCAGGGCGTGGGAGTTGTGGTCGAACCGCTCTCCGAACCGCTGCATCTCCTGGTCCAGCGTGGCCTCGCCCTGATGTCCGAATGCCGGATGACCGAGGTCGTGGGCCAGGGCCAGCACCTCGACCAAGTCGACGTCAAGGCCGAGGACGCCCGCGATCGTCCGCGAGACCTGAGCAACCTCGATCGTGTGCGTCAGGCGGGTCCGCAGGTGGTTCGATCCCGGCAAGGCGGTGACCTGAGTCTTGCCGGCAAGTCTGCGAAACGCCCGCGAGTGCACGATGCGGTCGCGGTCCCGCTGGAACGGGCCCCGGTAGCCATCCGAAGCCTCTCGCTCCGGGTGGCGACGAAGAAGCGATTGGTCCTCAGGAAAGCGGAGACGGGCGAGCATCGAGCGGAACGCTCAGCCTCCCTCCTCCAGCGCGTCGAGGAGTTCGGCAACTAGCGGTCCCGCTGCCGCATTGCGCTCGCGTATCGCCGTGAGAATCTCTCGAGCCTTGGCCGGATCGCTCGACATCCACGTCCGCGCAACCTCGACCTCGGCACGCTCTCGCGAGACCGTGCGCGTCGGACTCTCTGCGACCGCTTGGAAGTGCTCCCTAGCGGCCTCAGAGTCGCCCTCGTCGAGCAGCATCTGGCCAAGCGCCAGCCTCGCGAGCGCCGGGTATTCCCTGCCCTTGCCGCGCATTGCCTGCTCGAAGTGCGATCGCGCCTCGATCAGGTTGCCCTCCTCCCTGTCAAGGAGACCGGAATAGTAGGCCGCGCCAGCGGCCGCGGCGCTTCCAGGGAAGTCTAGGCTGACCTGGTCCAGTGCCCTCGTCACGCTGTCAACCCGCTCCGCGGCCGTGCGGAATGTGGGGATTCCCGGGAAGTCCTCCTCGCTCACCACTCCGCCGTACAGCGCGGTGGCCTTGAGAAGCGCGGCCGTGGAGTCGATCCCCCTCTGGCGGGCATATGTCCAATAGCCCACGCCGCCGACAACCGCCACGACCGCCGTCAGACCTCCGGCGACGAACTTGGTCCGGTGCCTCGCGACGAAGCCTACGCCTTCGGTGACCTCCTCGACAAAGCGATCCCGCTTCAGATCCTTGCGACGAAACCGAGCCACTGCTACTGCCACCCAGCCCCAAGAGGGAGCCTAGGTCCATCTTATCCGACCCCGCCGGTAGAGCCGGACCACGCTTGCACTGCACCAGGCAACTTCGATGCTCGGTGTGCCCGCCCGGATCCCACTGAGATGGAGTACCGCAATCGCGAGGGACCACCAAGCGGAGAGAGGATTGGTCGCTGCGAATGGCTGGCTAGGCGGCTGATCAGTGGCTTGATGCCCCTTCAGTCCTGAGTCGCCAACGATTGGTGTGTGCTCCGAAGCTGGCGACAACCCCCACCGACAGTGAAGGGCGGTTCTTGGCACGCCCGACGCCGATCCAGTGCCTTCCATGTGACGCGAAGGTCGATGTGCACGAGAATGCGTTTCGGACGTACACAGCACGTTGCTGGCGGCATCGCGGTTGCGAGGTGTTCGCCGGAGCACCGACTGCTGTGCGGGCCTTGAGGCCTATGACAGGACCGCCCGCCCGGTTCTGATGCCTGATGCCGCATCTGGGCGGAGCGAGGATGGGGCTGCCGGATCTGTCCTGTCCGACCCCCATCCATTTCCCAGGAGCGCGTATCGGCATCGATGCTCCGCTGTCCGCGGCGCAACCCAAATTGCTCCAGCAACATGGACGGTCTGGACACTGTCCAAGCCAAAAACAATTCCGTGTTCCGCGACCCTCAAACTGAACCGAACACGCACGGGCCGGCACCGGAACGCGCTTTCGGCGCTCATTAGAGCCGTGCCAACGACGATATCAGTGAAGCCTTCGATGAACCCTTGGGAGGGCTCGGCCCCGAGCGCGACTAGCCGCCCGGGGGCGTCTCACCGGGGCCCTCATCCCTTGGTAGGACGGCTGCGAGGGGCCCGTCGGGGAGATCGGCGTCGTTGCATGGGATCTGCTATGTGCGGAACGGTTCCGGGGAACTCTACGACACTTGGGAGCGCGAGGCACCGCCTGGAAGTTCCCGCCTCTGCCTCTAATCCTCGGTGAACCGCAAGCGACCGACTCCGCCGTCGCTGACCTCGCCTTCGAAGACCGGCCTCAGGGTGTTCTCAGCGACCGCTTCGGCGTGTCCACCGGCTAAGGGCCGCTCCGGCCCCTAGAACCCCAAAATGCCTGCGATCTAGCAGAACTCATAGTGAACGGACGCGCCCCCCTTCCTGTGGCGGCACCCGGATGGCCTCCAAGCCACCTACCACCGCGTCTGGGCTAGCGGGATTCAGGGGTGCTCCAGACTCCCCACCGTAACCTCCGCTGTTCTAAGCAGTGGCTTTCTGACGGTTGTCCCCTAGGGTGGTACCGGACTCGTCCTTCCATTCGATAAGACCGCTGGCGCTGCGACCGAGGCACACCGCTGCGGCGGCGGATGGTGAACTGGCGGGCCAGTCGGCAGTAAAGCGATAGCTCTCGGCTGTCTTCTCTAGCTTCTCTAGCACGCCTTCACTGATGAGTTCCTGCCGCAGACGGTAGTACCCTGGTACACCCCGCTTCATGCCTGAGACCGTCTTTGCCCGCGCGAGCGATCCTTTGAGGACGGTGAATCCCGTATTCGTTTCCAAGCCTGTTGCCTTACACCCCGGGCCCTCCGCGCGATAGACTTCTTCTTGAGGGGGCGTTTCGCCGCCTTCGAATAGCGGTACACCCAGAACGGGAAGGAGGGACAATAGCTCGTCTAGGTACCCCTCCATCACGGCTTCGTCCGCTTCGGAGAGCCTCGGACGATTGGACTCGACGCTGTTCTGAAGCTTGGACCGCCCATACTTTTTCGCCAATTCCAAGAGGCGTGCCTCAAGGTACTTGACCTGCGCCTTGTTCAGGGCCGTTCCCTTCGTGGTAAAGACGATGGCCTGCTGCCAGAAGTCCTTCTTGATGTAATGCTGGTCGAGACGAGTCTTGACCTTTTCTGCCTCACCCACATACAGCTTCGGTAACGGATCGCCATCGTGTCCAACCAACAGGTAGACACCACTGCGAGAAAACTCGTCTCGCTCCTTCTTAGCCGCCAAGTACCGACCTCGTGGACACACGATGCCTTGGCCGATCCAGTTTGACTTCTCGACCAAGCGCAGTCCTTCCGGAAGCCCATCGGCAACGAAGATCTCGATCTTGAATGGTCTCCGTCCAATCATTCCACGCTCCTCCTCCCACTCTCTCCCTTGATCTTCATCGGCAAGGCTCCGTTCCTAGCCGCGCCTCGGCGAAGTAGAAAGGAGCGTCGAGGCTGGCACCGTTGTTGTTCGACTGCGCCGATGGAGTATGAAGCCCAGAATAGACCCGCCCCCCGAGGCGGGGCATCTTGCATGCAGTCCGCGGCCGGTGGAGAATCGGTCAGAATCATCACCGTGGTCGTCGCTCAGGTCGCCGTCGTGAATACCAGTGTCCCTTTCAACTTCACGAGAGTAGTCAAACTACGTGTTCTTCAGTCGGCCGCTACGCCGCCAGCGTAACGCTTCGCTCGCTTATGCTTGGCGAAGATTCGCGGGCTACTGACGGCGGGGAGGAAGCAAGCGGCGGGCGACCCGCATGTCGGTCGACAGTGCGAAGATGCAGGCGACGGCCAGCGCCCCAAGGGCCAGACAGAGGGGCAGGCTCGCGGCCCGACTTTCGGGAATCGATCCGAATGCTCGCCCGCCGGTATCTGGCGGAGTTCCCACAACGCGCACGACACGTCGCGCACATCGGAGCTAATCGTCGCCGAATCGGGTCAGACGAATCCAATGTTCGGTTTAGCGGTGCACGCTGGTGGGGTGAAGACTCAGGTTTGGGGCGATCAGACGAGACGCGGCTTCCGCACGCACTGTGGAGGCGTCTGGGGTCTCCTGCGGTGTCCTGTTCGGACAGCTCGGTCCGAGCGCTGAAACGCGGCACGGGCGTTGGGTTCGCTGTCCTCCGCTTGTGGGATTCTACAGGCACAATTCGGTGCTGGGGGGTCCCGGCAGACCCTTGCGACTCCCTACTGCGAGGCTCTCGGTGCGACTCAGGTGGTTGCGCACAGCAGCGCGAACACTCGACCGGCGCAAGGTGGAGGTGGTTCGTTCGACGCGTGATGTTCTGCGTGCCCACCAGCCGCAGGATCGAGATAGCTTGGTTCGCGACGGTCGCCATCACCCGCGGCATCGAACCCATGCGGACTCTTGAGTCGTCTTCACGCGGCGACACGTCTCGATCGTAATTCAGGCCGTTCGCCCCCCAGTAACCGCGGTTCAGCGCCAGCAGCCGCTCGCAGGACGCCTGTTCCGGCGACTGGTTCGTGACGTGGTACACCCTCTCAGTCTTGCGTCGCTTGCCGGTCTTCTTGAACTGCGCGTCGCGCGTGATGCGCACTACAAACCGCGCCCCGGCGGACTGGACCGACGATGGGCAGTTCGCGACGTCGCCCGAGCGCGCAATCCTCCGCTGCTCGATCCGCCCGTCGCTTAGGTCCGAATGCACCAGCTCATCCGAGAACGGGACGAAATACTCCCGCAGCTGCCCGAGCAGCTTAGGCTGGTTGTCCTTTTTCGGTCAGAAGTTAGGTAATGCAGTGGTGGATGATGTAGCGGGCAGGTTGCAGACGAGGAACAGTCGCTGGCAACGCTGGAGGCTGGTCCAGCCGATCCAGCGAATACGGGCGCCGCAGTGCAGGATAACTCTATGCCAGCCGATCAGGGCCACCCAGCGCTCGCCGCCCACAGCGACCCTTCGCCGGCGCTTGCCGCAGAACTTGCGGATTCCGAGGCAATTGTGGGTGCCTATCAAGCCGTCGAAGTACGGCTCTTCCTCGGGTCGCACGGATCGCACCTGAACCTCGCGCAGTAGAATCGGCCTGTACTTTAATCTCTCCCTGCTAGAAGGACCGAGGCCTCCTTGTCCACATCCTTCAACCGCCGACCAGCCCTCGCCCGAGCAGCCAAGCATTGAACGATCGCGTGCATCGCACAGCCGGCCGCTTGGGCTGCAGCACGAGTGCCCGAAGCCGTGCCCACAAGACATCACAAGCGACCGAAGGGATTCGCCGACGAGGCGCGCGACGAGGCAACTGGCCCACGCGGGGGCGCTCTCAAGCGATCAGGTCGGTCACGACCCTCCCGTGCACGTCTGTCAAGCGGAAGTCGCGCCCGGCATAGCGGAAGGTGAAACGCTCGTGGTCGAAGCCCAGCAGGTGCAGCAGCGTGGCGTGCAGATCGTGTGCATGAACGGGATCGCGCTCCGCCCGGAAGCCGAACTCGTCCGTCGCTCCGTGCACGTACCCGCCCTTAACACCGCCCCCGGCGAGCCACATCGAGAAGCCGTAGGAGTTGTGATCCCTGCCGTTCTTGCCGTGATTGGAGCCGAACGAGGTCAACTCCACTACGGGCGTCCGCCCGAATTCCCCGCCCCATAAGACAAGCGTGTCGTCGAGCATGCCCAGCCGCTTTAGGTCGGTCAGCAGTGCGGCGATAGGCCTGTCGCACTCGCCCGCCAAGCGGCGATGGTTGGCCTCCACTTCGGCGTGGGAATCCCACGGCTGGCCCGCACCGTGCCAGACCTGCACGAAGCGCACCCCCCGCTCAAGCAGCCTGCGGGCCATCAGCATTTGGCGCCCATGCACCGTGTCACCGTACATCTCGCGTGTTGCCACCGGCTCGGAGGCAACATCGAAGACGTCGGTGGCTTCGGCCTGCATCCGGTACGCGAGCTCAAAGGACTGCGCCCGGGCTTCCAGCAACGAGTCTTCTTCGCGCCTCTCCGCATGGGCTCTGTTGAGCCTTGCGAGCAGATCGAGCTGGCGCCGCTGCGTCGCTCGGCTCGCGAACCTGCTCCTTACGTTCTCGACCAGCTGTTCGGCCGTCTCCTTGCTGGTGTCGATATGGGTCCCTTGGTAGGCACCGGGGAGAAAAGCCGAGCGCCAGTTCTTGGCACCCCACACCGGGTAGCCACCGGGGCAGAGGACGACAAACCCGGGAAGGTTGCGATTCTCGCTGCCCAGTCCATACGTCAGCCAAGATCCAAAGCTGGGTCGGGACAGCTGGGTGGTACCCGTGTTCATCATCATCAGGGAAGGACCGTGATTGGGGACCTCTGTGTGCATTGATCGGATCACGCAAAGGTCGTCAGCATGCTTGCCAACCTCGGGGAAGATCTCGCTGACTTCGATGCCGCTCCGGCCGTGCCGCTGGAACTGGAAGGGAGACGGGAACGCTGCGCCGGTGCGGCGCTCGGTCCTGAGGTGGATCGGGAGCGGCTTTCCTGCGAACCTGGCAAGCGCTGGCTTCGGGTCGAAGGTGTCCACCTGAGAGGGGCCACCGTTCATGAAGATGTGCACCACCCGCTTCGCTTTCGCCGATTGGGGCGGCTCCCGCGGCGCGAGCGGATTCGCCGGATCGTAGCTGCCCGTTGAGCCCTCGAGGTCCTCGGCCAGCAGGGCCGCCAAGGCGCACGATCCGAAGCCCATCGTCGCGTCCCGAAGGACTCGCCGACGTGACAGGGACCCTTGCCGAACCTTCATCGTGTCGGCCATCGCTCGGAATGC
Source organism: Bryobacterales bacterium (assembly GCA_028819235.1). Lineage (GTDB taxonomy): Bacteria > Acidobacteriota > Terriglobia > Bryobacterales > UBA6623 > VXMF01. The sequence goes on along the minus strand of JAPPMC010000122.1, from coordinate 90,126 downwards.
ATCAGGGCGCACGGCCACATCATAGCGCCGGAGGACGGCTAATAGATCTGCTGGGTCGTCGCCAAGACCTTCTCAGGCGGCGGAACACCCGCCGCCAGCATCACGCGCTTGATCGCGGCCACGGTCACATCGGATGGCTTGAAGTTTCCGAAGCGATACCCCGTAGCAATCGCCAGCGGCGTCCACCCGAACTTGTTGGACCTGTTCCAGATCGAGATGTCCGCTCCCTTCTCGGCCAAGAACTCCACAACCCGCGGAAGATTCTTGTAGGCGGCGCCATGCATCACGGTTTCCCCGTTGTCGTCGACGGCGTTGATGTCGTGCCCGAGATCCAAGGCCAGATCCACGGCCTCAAGCACTTCGTCCTCCGTGCCGGCATCCTCGCCCGGGGACCGCGTGCCTAGGCCGGCCGCGGCCATGAGCGCAGTGCTGCCATCGGCGTTCGTGGCCTTGACGTCCGCCCCGAGTTCCGCGTAGACCCGCATCAAATCTGCGTCCGCGCTCTGTGCCGCGAGAAAGAACGGGGTGGCACCACGCTTGTTCAGCCTCGTGTTGCCGAGATTAATGTGCTTGGGCATGCGAGCTTCCAAGTCCGCGCCGCGTGCCGCCATCTCCCTCACAAACTCCAAGCTCGATACTGCACCGGACCCGCCCGGGGGGGGATCGTTATCCCCGACTCCGGGATTGCGCACTCGAGCTATCGCATGCAGGGGCGTGTAGCCGGGCACGGCCGTATTGGGATCGGCGCCGGCATCCAGCAGTGCGACGGCGAACTCGAAATGCGCGTTTTCCACCGCAATCAGCAGCGCGCTCGCCCCGAAGGGTGGTGCTCCTCGGTACCCCCGCGCCTTGCTCGGCATGACGGGCGGCGGCCGGATCGTGTCGTTCGGGTCAGCCCCGGCCCGCAGCAGGACTGGCAGCACGTCAAGCCTTCCTTCCCGTGAGGCGAACAGGAGGGGGGTGAAGCCCGTGGCCAAGCGCGTGTCGACCTCTGCCCCGGCCGTGATCAGTGCTAGGGCGACGTCCGCGTGGCCCTCGGCCGAGGCCCACATCAGCGCCGTCTGCCCGCTCGTCTCCTCGCGCTGGTTGACGTCGGCCCGACTCGCGAGCAACGCATCCACCGCTTCGAGCGCTCCAGCCCTCGCAGCCGTCATCAGAGGTGTTTCGCCTCCCCGAAGCGCGCGGTTGGGATCTGCCCCCCCGGCCAGCAGCAATCGGACAATCGGACCGGACCGGCTTGTGCACGCCAACGACATGGGCGTGACGCCGTAGCGGCTCTGCACGTCGACTGCGGCTCCCGCAGCCAACAAGTCCTCCACCATTCCGAGATCGCCGTTTCGAGCGGCCCAATGCAAGGCTGTCATTCCGTCAGGCCCGGCGGCGTCGGGATCCGCGCCGCTCCCGAGCAGTGACCGGACAGCAACGCCGCTGCCCTGCATTGCCATTTCCGGAAGGGAGGCGGCGGCCACACAGGGCCAGCCCACCGCCGAAAGGCACAGGGCGAAAACAATCCTGCGCAGCACGTCTTCGGCCTCCTAGAGTGTCAGTGGCTCCGCCAACTCCCCGATGCGCCCGCTGCTGTCCCCGAACTGGTCCAAGTGCACGCCGACCCGGTCCAGCAGCGTGAGATGCAGGTTCGCCAGCGGCGTGGGCTCGGTGTATCGGATGTGCCGGCCGTGGGACCTGCGAGACCCGGGGCCGCCGGCCACGACGATCGGAAGGTTCGTGTGGTCGTGGACATTCGGATTGCCCATTCCGCTGCCGTACAGGCAGGTAGTGTGGTCCAAGAGCGACCCGTCGCCGTCGGGCGTCGCCGCCAGCTTCTGGAGAAAACCTGCGAAGAGCGAGACGTGGAACGTGTTGATCTTCGCTACCTTGGCGATCTTCTCAGGATTATTGCCGTGGTGCGTCAGCGGATGATGCGGCTCCGACACGCCCGCTTCTGGATACGTGCGAGTGCTGGTCTCGCGAGCCAGCTGGAATGTGATGACGCGGGTGATGTCAGCCTGCAGGGCCAACGCTTGCAGGTCGAACATCAGGCGCGCGTGGTCGGCATAGTTCTCTGGAACGCCCACCGGCCGGTCCAGATCCGGCAACTCGCGGTCTTGCGTCTCGGACTCGGCCTTCTGGATGCGACGCTCTACCTCCCGGATCGAGTCCAGATACTGCGACAGGCGGGTGCGGTCAACCGCTCCCAGCCCCGCGTCCAAGCGGCTGGCGTCCTCCATCACCAAATCCAGCAGGCTCGCCTTGCGACGCAGAGCCTCTGCCCGCTGCTCAGGCGTGCCCCCCTCTCCGAAGAGCCGTTCGAAGACGATCCGCGGATGGGCCTCAGAAGGGAGCGGCGTGTTGGGCGAGGACCAAGAGAGGTTGTTCTGGTACACGCAAGCGAAGCCGTTGTCGCACTGCCCAACCATGGACATCAAGTCCATAGCCAGCTCAAGGGACGGGAGGCGTGTCTGCTGCCCAATGCCCTTGGCCGCTATCTGATCCGCTGTCGTCCCCAGATAGTAGTCCGTGCTCTCCGTCCACTTCGCTTTCGCGGCACTTAGGAATCCTGCGTTCGACGTGGCATGCGTTCCGGGGTACGAGTTCTTCAACTCCATGTTTGTGAGCACGGTGACGTAGTCGACGACGGGCTCCAAGGAAGACAGGATCGGCGACAGCTCCCGAAGGTCGCCATCGCCTGGCGGCGTCCAGCGGCTGTGGTCGCACCCCATCGGGATGTAAACGAACCCCAAGCGGCGCGGAGCGCTGGCGGGCGTCCGTGCCTGCGCCGTCATGGAGGGAACCATCGCATCAAGAAGTGGCAGCGCCAAGCTGGCCCCACCGCCCTTCAGGAAGGTTCGTCGTGGCAGTGCGAGCTTTCGGATGATCATCGTGCCTCCCTCATTCGCAACGGAACGCTTCGGGCTATGCCTAGGATAAGCGAAGAAAAGCGGTAACCGCCAGCGGCCGCATCCGCAACGATGCGACGGACCGCCGGTGCGTCGTCGGGCTCCACTCCCCTACCCAAGGCAAAGGTGAGGAGCTTTTCGGTCAACGCCGTGGCGAACAGGTCGGGCCGCTCGAGGAGCGCGCGCTCCAAGCCCTCGGCCCCGTCGATCGTAGTGCCGTCGACGAGTTCTGCGCTGGGATCGATCGGACCGTCGCCGTCGAAGTCCCGCCAGCGGCCGACCGCGTCGTAGTTCTCAAGCGCGAAGCCCAACGGGTCCATCGGTGCGTGGCAGCCGGCGCAAGCCGGATCCGCGCGGTGCTCGGCCAGCCTCTCGCGGACAGAGAGCTTGCCGCTGGCGGTGGTCTCCTTGAGCTCCGGCACATTCTCGGGCGGGGGTGGCGGAGGCATCCCAAGGATGTTCTCCAAGATCCACTTCCCGCGGATGACGGGCGAGGTGCGCGTCGCGTACGAAGTGACGGTCAGCACGCTCCCGTGTCGCAGGAGTCCGCCTCGGACGCTGTCGCTCGCAAGCGCAACGCGGCGGAAGTGGCTGCCGTAAACGTCGCGGAACCCGTAGTGCTTGGCGAGCCGCTCGTTCAGGTAAGTGTACCTGGGCCGAAGCAAGTCCATAATGCTGCGGTCTTCCCGGATGACGCTCCCCAACAGCCGCTCCGTCTCTTCGCGGAAGGCCAGGCGGAGGTTGTGGTCGAAGTCGGGGAAGCGGCGCATGTCGGGCCGAATCGAGTCCAGATTGCGTATGTGCAGCCACTGGGCCGCGAAATTGGTGACCAAAGATTCGGACCGCGAATCCTGCAGCATCCTGCCAACCTGCCGCTCGAGCTCCCCGTCCTCATAAAGGTGTCCGGCCTCTGCGGCCGACAGCAGTTCCTCGTCGGGGAGACTGCTCCATATGAAGAACGACAGTCTTGATGCGAGCTCCAAAGCATCCAACCGATAGGCTTCGCCAGATGCCGCGCCCTCGGGCTGGCGTTCGACTCGGAACAGGAAATGCGGGCTAACCAGGATTGCGGCGAGCGCACGCTCGATCCCGGCCTCGAAACCATCCTCTTCCCTCCCCGCACTGAAGAATCGCAGCGGCCCGGCGAGGTCAGCCGGCTTCACTGGCCTGCGGTAGGCCCGCCGCGCAAGGCGGGTGACGATCTCGCGCGCGCACGGCTCCTCAAGCGACGGCGACTCCGGTCGGCAGGTGAAGATCCGATCGCGGCTGGCGGTGCGGCCCGGGCGCTGCGCCGAATAGGGCCCGACAATCGTCAGCGAGTAGACGGCCGGCTGCGTGCGCGGATGGCGGTAGTAGTTGAAGCGCGCGAGATAGGGCTGCCGCTGCGTCTCCAATAGAGCGGAAGAGTCCTTCAGGAAGGTCACTGCAACGTCACGCTCACCTGCAGCCACGGACAGGCGCGCGCGCAGGTGCTTGTCAACATTGCGCTCGTCGTCCCCTCTCGGCGCGGGCTTGACATCGAATTGGGCTACGCGTCGACCATCGATCAAGAACTCCATCTCGTGGGGACGGGTCAGCCCTTCGACATCCTCATCGCGGTCTCGTGCCAGTCGTGCGCTGATCTCGTACTCGCCCGTTGCAGCGAACGTATGCCGGACGACTGTTCCTCCGCGCGTGCCGATCGGCAGCCCGGGGATGTGCCCTTCCTGCGTCAGGTCAGGCGGCACTCGAACTGTCGTGGCATCCGGCACGGCTCCGGCGCGGCCCACGGCGATCCTGCTAATCCTCTCGGCTGCGGAGACATAGCGTTCCAACAGGAGCGGGGGCAGGTCCGCCACAGTGATGTTGTCAAAGCCGTGACTTGCTTCGTCGGCGGGCAAGAGCGACTCCACCCGCACGTCCATGGCCAGCAGGTCCCTTATGGCGTTCCGGTACTCGGTGCGGTTCAGCCTCCGGAAGGCATCCGTCCGGCCCGGTTTCGGATCCTGCGCGGCTGCCTCGTCCAAAGCGCCCGACAGGCCCGCCACAAGTCCGCGGTACGTAGTATCGTCGGGCCGGGGAATCCCCTTGGGTGGCATCTGCCGCCCTCGCAGCTTCTTGACGACCTGCTCCCAACGTTCGGAGTTCGAAGGAATCGGCGATGTCGCGAGGTCGGTCAGGTCAAGACCTGCAGTTGCGGCTCCGGGACCGTGGCAGGCTGTGCAGTAGCGCTCGGCAACGCTGCTGAAGTCGGCCCTGACGTCGCTGTCCTGCGCGGTGCCCCGCGCCGCCGGTGGCGAAAGGCACAGCAAGCAGGCGAGCATCGCTGGCGACCACGGTGACCGGATTCGGAACCAAACGCTGGCCCGATGGGGTTCTCGCGTCACCGGTTCGGCCACGGCCGTCACCTATTCCCTGAATGCGAATTCATTTGTCATCAGCAGAGTCTGCGCATACTGCTGAAGCGCGTTGAGGGACGACTCCCGAGGCTCGGGAAAGCCGCCCTTCGCACTCCATACCCTGAGCTGGGCACCTGATCCGCCCGGCGCCGACTCCCCAAGCTCCTCAACAATGGGAGCCCAACTGAATGCGTCCGACTCGTAGTCCCCTCTAGAGTCTACTGCGAAGTCGAGCCATTCGCCATCCGCGATGTGCAGGTCTTCGAAAGATGTTTCGGCTTTCACGCCACGGACGGTCCAACTGCCCAGCAGGCCCTGGCGGCTCGAGATCAGCCAGCCGCGAACTCCGTTGGAATAGTTGAACCGCCGCCCCTGAGAGCCGAGCACGTGGCTCAATGTGCCCTTCACGGACACGCGCATCGCCGCCGGCGCGGTCCAGCGCCGGACCGTGGCAGCATCGAGGCCGTCGCCAGGATAGCCGCCTTCGGCCGTCACGCTCGCACCCCCAAACCCAGCAATGGCGCGCATCTGGGACGCTTGGAGGCGATCGCCCACCTTGTACCGGAATTCGCGAAAGCTGGTCGCGGCGCCGGTGGCGGGATCGATCCGCGCCGTGCCATGCGACCACGCCGACTTCGGCGGCGCCGGGTCCGGGGTCGGATCCGCTGCGGCACCCGCGAGAAACTCCAAGGCAGTGCGCCTCTCTGCGGCAGTGGGCTGTCGCCCCAAGACCTGCCAGTGGATCCGCTCTGCGCACCTAGGGGTGGAGTCGCAAGAGTCCGCCACAGCCCTGGCCTGCTCGGCGACAAAGCCCCCGTTCATGAGGAAGAGGGCCTGCTGCGGGACGGTGGTGACTTGCCTGCGCGGCGTGTGCTCCTCTGGGTTGGAGAAGTCAAAGGTACGCATCAGCGCCGACGGCCGCTCTCTGGAGACGTACGCATACACTGTCCTGCGGCCCGAGGACGGAACGGCGCGGAGGTCGAACGGAGGGCCCCCGCTGGTGGAATCAAGCCTTCCCGCGACGAACAGCATCGAGTCGCGCAGCGCCTCGAAGTCCAGACGGAACCGGTTCTGCCTCCACAAGAGCCGATTGGCGGGATCCTCCGCCGTGCCGGCCGCATTTGCGCGACTTTCCTGCCGGTAGGCCCTCGACATTACGATCCGCTTGACGAGCCCCTTGATCGACCATCCGCCCGAAATGAACTCGTCGGTGAGGTAGTCCAGCAGCTCCGGATGCGAAGGACGGTCGCCCTGCCGACCAAAGTCGCTGGGCGTGCGCACGATCCCCTCGCCGAACAAGCGGCCCCACACGCGGTTGACCATGACTCTCGCTGTGAGCGGGTTCTGGGGCGAGGCGATTGCCTGAGCCAGCTCCAATCTCCCGCTTCCGGACCGGAAGGGCTCGTGGCCCGGAAGCGCCGACAGGAACTGCCTAGGTACCTCGGGACCCTTGTTGTGCTGGTTGCCCCGCACGAAGACATGTGCCGGCAGCAGGTTGGCGGGCTCGCGGACGACGCTCGCATGCCTCGGCCCGCCGCGCAGGCTCCAGTCGAACATGACTTCGTGGTATTGCCACCTGAGGGCCTTCATCACATTGCTGTCACCCTCGTTTTGCACCCACCAGAAGTCCTCCAGCGGAATGTCGGTCGGCGAGCCAGTGCCGCGCAGGGCGAGGCGCAGTGCCTCGCGCTCGGGATCCGGCCAGCGGTACGGGCTGTCCGCCTCGGCCATGCGGCGGCCGATGCGCCCGGCGCCTCCGGGGTCGTCCAGCCCGCGGAATGCGGCCACCGACGGGCCGACGAGACCCGACAGGTAGGCACGCCAGCGCTCAAGCAGGTAGAGGTTCAAGCTTCGCTCCTTGGACAGCTGCTCAAGCTCCGGATTCGACATGCCGTGCCCCTGCCAAGCGGCATCAAGGTACCGGGCGAGCACTTCAGGCTTGCGGAACTCGCGCACGTGGTCCTCGAGCCGCTCGCGGCGGTACGTGTCAAGCCACTCGCGCCTCATGGCGAGCTTGGCCTCGAAGAAGGAGCTGTCGGGCCGTTCCCCCGCAGCATCGATGGGCACGGGATCGACTGAGACCGGCGCGTTGAGCAGGACACCGTAGAGCGAGTAGTAGTCCACCTGGGGGATCGGATCGAACTTGTGGTCGTGGCAGCGGGCGCAAGACACGCTCAGCCCAAGAAAGCCTCTAGTGATCACGTCGATCCGGTCGTCTACGTTTTCGGGCACGTCCGTGGGCCGCGGTCCGTTGAGCCCGACTGCAAGCAAGCCGAGCGCCGCGAGGTGCCGGCGGTCCGCGCCGAGCAGGTCCGCCGCGAGTTGCAGCAGCACGAACCTGTCGTAGGGCATGTCGTCGTTGAAGGCGCTGATCACCCAGTCGCGGTACGTCCACGCGATTGGGAAGGGATGCGCCTGAGACCCGTCGTCCGAATAGCGGGCCACGTCGAGCCAGTGACGCGCCCAGCGTTCCCCGAACCGCTTCGACTCCAAGAGCGCGTCGACCCGGGCTTCGTAGGCCGATTCGCCCGAATCCGCCGCGAATCCCTCGATCTGCGACCGGCTGGGCGGGATGCCCGTGAGGTCGAGATGCAGCCGGCGCAGGAGAGTGGCCGGGGAGGCCTCAGGCGAGGGCTCTAGGCCGTGCGCAACTAAGCGGGCTTCGATGAAACGATCAATGGCCGTGCGCGCCCACCCGCCCTCGGATGACGGTGGCACTGCGCTCACAGGGGGACGGAGCGACCAAAGCCCCTCAGCATCAAGGGCGGCTGGAGCCTCTTCGGATGCAAGAGCTTCGGGGAACGGGATCCCCATCCGTATCCACTCTGCAATGCGGGCCACCCGCTCGTCTGGCAGCCTCCCGGTGGGAGGCATCCGGACGCCCGAGTCCGCTGTCAGGACCTGCAGTAGGCGGCTTTCGCCCGGTCGCCCTGGAACGACCGCGGGGCCTGTCTTCCCGCCCTCAAGGATCGCTTCCCGCGAATCCAGTCGCAGCCCGCCTTGGGGCTCGGCAGTGCCCGCCCCGTGGCAGACGAAGCAATTCTCGACCAGCAGCGGGCGCACGTACCTTTCAAAGTAGTCGACCCCCTCGGAGTCGGCACCTAGCAACGCGCCGGCGCCGAGAAGGGCGGAAGCGCAGCAGCGGGCAGGACGGTTCTGGATTCGCATTCCCAGCCGAGGCCCAGTGTACCAGCGGCCCTACCAGCCGGGGTCCACAAGGGGGTCGCGGGACTCTCGCGATGCGTCCTCTGCAGACCTGTGCGAAGTCTCCCGGAATCAGCGCAGGTTGGCTGCGAAGAAGTCCAAAGACCGCTGCCAAGCTAGCGTAGCCGCAGCTTCGTCGAAGCGCGGCGTGGTGTCGTTGTGGAAACCGTGGTTCACGCCCGGATACATGTGCGCCTCATAGCTCTTGCTATTCGCGCGCAGCGCCTCCTCGAACGGAGGCCAGCCAGCATTAATGCGGCGGTCCATCTCGGCATAGTGCAAAAGCAGGGGGGCCTGGATGCTGGGCACTGCGTCCCCCGGCGGCTGCCTTCCGTAGAACGCGACCCCAGCCGCCAAGTCTGGTATCCGCACGGCGAGCGCGTTCACGACGAATCCTCCGAAGCAGAAGCCCACCACGCCGACCTTGCCCGTGCACGCCGAGTGGCCCTGAAGGTGAGCAACAGCTGCCGCAAAGTCGTTGACCAGCTTGTCGCGGTCGAGCTCCGCCTGCAGCCGTCGCCCATCGTCGTCGTTGCCCGGGTAGCCTCCCTTCGGCGTTAGCCCGTCAGGGCCTAGGGCGAGGTATCCAGCCACGCCAAGCCTTCTGACGACATCCTCAATGTACGGGTTTAGCCCTCGGTTCTCGTGGACCACTACCACGCCAGGCAGCTTCGCCGAGCCGGACGCCGGACGCGCCATGTAGGCCTTGATTGTGCCGTGTCCATCCGGGGACTCGTATTCGACCCGTTCCGTTCGGATCCGCGCATCGTCGGGGGACACCTGCTCCGCGAGCGCGTAGTCCGGACTGAGGCTGGCCAGCACGACCGCCGTGCTTGCTCCGGCCGTGAACGGCGCGGCCTTGTCCATGAAAGCCCGTCGGCTCAGGGCACCGTGCACGTAGGCATCGAAGAGGCGCAGAACCTCCGGATGGTAGTGCGAAGCATCGTTTCGTATCACTTGTTGGCCTCCATTCCTTCGGCGACGCAGCGCCGCTATCTGTCACGACACTGCAGGGGCCGGCCTGGAATCCTCGCGGGCGTGGAAGTGCCCCGTTGTCAGATCCGCACCAGACTCCAGGTAAGCATCGATCTGCCTTCCCAGATCCGCCACCACATCCGGGTGGTCCGCCGCTACGTTGTCGAGCTCGTCCGGATCGTCGGCCCGGTTGTAGAGCTGGGGAGCGTAGTCGAATCCGAGGCGACCGCGATCGATGACCTTCGAGAACTGCCACTCTTTGGTGCGGATGGCGCCGATCCAGCCGTAGGCCTGGACCAGACCGTCATGCGGGCTCGGTTCGCCGCTCGCCAGTCCCCAAAGATTCTTTCCGGTCGCGCGCGGCGGCGGGTCCAGCTCGAGAAGGCTGAACAGAGTAGGCATGACGTCGGGGTGGTGGATGAACCCGGATGCTCGTGTACCGGCCTTCTCTTTATCTGGCAGCCTCACGAGGAAGGGGTTGTGGGTCACCTGGCGGCGTATGCGGCGGTTTCCCTTGAGGAACTCTCCCTGTTCGCCGAGAAGAGACCCGTGGTCGGAGAAGAACACAACCACGGAGTTGTCGTAGAGCCCGAGTTCCTCGATTGCAGCGAGGATTTCGCCGATCCAATAGTCCACGCACATGGACTCGCCGGCGTAGTTTGCGCGGAGCCGGTCGATGCCCGACTGCGGCACCTCGATATCCGAGTAGGGCGGCTCCCACCAAGTCGGGCCGGTGGCGTTCGGCATGTACTCGTCGAGGAATCGCTTCGGCGGATCCCAGGGCTCGTGAGGGTCGAACGCCTCCAAGTGCAGGAAGAATGGGGTCTTGTCGTGGTTGCGGCGCAGCCAGTTGATCACGTTCTTGGCGGTCACCTCTATGATTGCCTCGCACTCGTTCTCATAGCGCGACCGGTTGGCCAAGAACTGCCTCATGAAGTCGGGGCGGCCGGGGTCCATTTCGCACCACCGGTCCCAGTACTCCCGGGGATAGTGCATGGGCACTATGTCGTCGTCGCTGATCGTTGCGGGGGCCTGCTCGTAGTAGTCGACCTCGTGGCCCCGCGACCACTCGTAGTAGTTGTACCCGCGGTGAAAGTTTTTGCCGGGCCTCTGAAGGTGCGGGATGTCGGCGAACAGCGCTGTCTGGTAGCCGGCCTCCAAGAGGGTCTCGGACACGGTCTGGTCCTCGTAGTAGAGCTCGTGCCAGCCCGGGGTCTGCACTGGCTCGTGCTGGTGGAAGTAGTGGTAGGGAACGATCCTCCGGCCGGTCATGAGGACACGGCGTATGGGAATGGTCGGCATGCCCTCGGGATAGCAATCCTCAAAGATGACGCAATCTTCCGAGAACGTGTCGAGCCGAGGGCAGCGGACGAGCCCGTTGCCGCCGTAGGCCTGAAGGTTGTCGGCTCGGAAGGTGTCCGTGTTGAGGAAGATCAGGTTGAGCCGGTTGCCCTTGCCTCGCTGATTGGGTGGGCGTTCCCAAATGCCTCCCGAGACGGCTGGTGCAACCGCCGCCGAGCAGCCCCCCAGACCAGCCGCCGCGCCCGCCGCTGCGGCCGACGACGACCCGGCGAGAAAGCCTCTCCGGGAGAACTTGCCCTTTTTCTCAGCTCCCATACGTTGGCAAGGCTACCACAGGGCGAGGACGTCGCCCGACGCGCGACGAGAGCCTCGTCGACACGTCGTTGGGCACGCCTAGGTCGAGGTGGCCAGGCACAGTTTCCCCGGCGATCCGAGCTCCCATGCCAGCTCGGGGCTGTGCGCCATTGCGCAGGTATGCTCCGACAGAAACGAAGGCATGACTTTAACTTCGGATGGGGCAGCTGCGAGCCGCCGACCGCACGGGGTATCGAAGCAAGGGGTCGTGCAACAGTCGCGGAAGCAGATCGTGACGCCTGCCTTCCGCATAGCTCGCTCTCGTCCCGATGCCCGTCACTTTCCTTCGCTCCCGAGCAGGATGTAGTCCAGCCCGGCGAAGGCCCGGAAGGCCTTGTCTGTCGTCACGAGGGTGTGGCCTCCCGCAAGTGCGAAGGCGGCCAAGTAGGCATCCATCAACGCTTTGGGTGAGGCCGTGTCGTTCGCGGTGAGCGCCTTCCAGCGAGCCTGCAGCCGGGGCGGTTCCTCGGCTTGCAGGGCGATTCGGTCATCGGTGAGGAGGTGCGCGTAGACTCGCCACGCCTGCCTGCACGTGAGAGGAGGGCTGCCGAATCGCCCCATGACGGTGGCAGTGGTGAGGAGCCGAAGCAGGGACCGCTGGGTCGCTCTGCAGAAGCAGACCGCGTTTGGCGAGTCGACAGTGTCGAGCCAATCAGCGGCCACGCTATGGCTCTGGTGGCCTGAGAGAACCATGGCGAGCCAGACATTGGTATCACAAAGCAGCAAGGTCCGAGGCCTCCCTATCCGCCAAGACGATCGCGACGCGATCCGGAGTGAGTTCCTGATCGGGCACGACAGGTTGCGCGCATTCCACTAGCGGCAGCCGAACCCGGTTGCGGACGGCTGGCCTGGCTGCCGATGCCGAGGCTAGGCCTAGCCACAGCAGTTCGGCGACCACGTCCTTGAGTTTTCGGTTCTTCTCGGCCGCGCGGACCCTGACGGCAAGCATGAGTTCCTGGGGCAAGTCAAGAGTGGTCCTCATAGCACCATTATGGCATATTTATGCGTTTGCACCAAAACTGTACGACAGTGGGGGCGAATTCCGCCACTTTGCCGGTCGTGCTCCCAACTCGAGCCCTGCCAAGGCTGTGCCCCAGGTTCGCGGGGGCTTCGGGTGGATCGATCCGCGACCGCTTGAAAATTGTCAACATGCCCGGCCGATTGGGCGCGGGACCGACGTCTGCCCCTCCCCGGAGTGCGGACCCGCTGACGCCCTTCGCTTCCCTTTCCTGTTCCGTCGCCCGCCGGCCCCCGTAACGGGCAGTCGGGCTGCCAATGGGATTAGGGCTCAGACTTCGGGACTGGACACCGGCCAACTCTGCCAGAGGTCCACTCCCCGGAGGTGGGCTAGCAGGAGTCTCGTCACGAGGCGGACCGGGCCTGATTCGGCCGCCGTTCTACTGGCGCGAGAGGGCGGAGGCAGCCGGGCCCAACTTGCGGCTCGGGCAGAGGCGAACGGTCAGGCAGCTAGAAAGGTGAAGCACAATGCTCCGAGCCCGACCCAGAATAGGACCCAGACGTAGTTGTATCCGATGTAGGTCCGGAAGTCCATGCGGGCAATGCCGGCAGCGATCACCGCCCAAAACGGTGAGACCAAGTTGCCGACATGGTCGCCGACGCTGAGCGCCAGCAGCCCCCGCTGGGCAGTAACTCCCACAGCCACGGAGGCCTTGGTCGTGATGAAGCCCTGAATCACCCACTGCCCACCGCTGGACGGCACGAAGACGGACACGACGGCAGCGGCGAGGAGTGTAAGCAACGGGAACGTGTGTTCAGTGGAAATCGACGCGAAGTACTCGGCGAAGTCAGACCCGATCGAGGTGTGCTGCAGGAGACCGGCAACACCCGCGTAAAGGTGGTACAGGACGATGACCGGCCAAGCGGTGACCACCGCTCTGGGAAGCGCCCGCGTGAAACTGAGCACGCTCCCATGGAGGAGCAATCCGAGGGTAAGCAGGATAGTGATCAGCGAATTGAGCTGCAATCCCCCACCCTTTACCCCGAAGTGGTAGGCGAGCCAGCCAATGAGGCTGGCGGTCAGCACGGCGCAGGGCCACTTGCTGGCTTCGAGACGCTCGGCAAACCGGTCAGACCGCATCGGGACGGCCGGCGGCTTGGCAGCCGCGTCGAGCGTCGCGTCTGCGAGCTTCCTAGACTCGGGAAATAGGGATATCGGACGAGCGGTCTTGGGCATCAACAGCCTGGCAAGGATGAAGACACTCGTGAGGTAGATTCCCAAGAAGACGATCGTGGCGGGTGCCCAGATCGTCGTGGACAGCGGCATCAGCCCGGTTTCTTCCTCTAGGAAATGTCCAGGCGTGTTCATGAGCAGCGGAGCGCTGGCCGAAAAACCGAACTGCCAAATCGCCCCCGCAGCGGCGTTGCACGACAGCAGGAATGGGAAATCGACCGGGAAGCCCTTGCGCTCGGACTGGCGGGCGTAGCTGACTGCAACCAGCGGGGCCAGGGCGAGGCTCAGTCCCCAAAAGCAGTAGGCCAGGCAGCAGGTTGTCGCCATCGACAGGGCAATGGTCTGGCCCTCGCTTCGGGGGAGCCGGGAGAGCACATGGATCATGCGCCCAAAAAACCGCGTCGACGCTAGCGCAGACCCGAGCACGAGGATCAGGGTCATCTGCATCGTGAAGGGCAGCAGCATCCAGAGCCCGACGTAGTAGGCGTCCATCACCTCGAGGACGGTGTTTCCCATCAACAGTGCCGCGCAAGCCAGCAGGACCATCAGGAGGATGGCCATGGTCATGGCGTCGGGGATAAAGTCCCCGATCGTGCGGGCGATGCGGTACAGGCGGTCTTCCGCGAAGGCCTCAGGCGGGCCCTTCGCAGGCTGTTCTTGGGTCTTCATCCCGGCCGGATGTCTCGCTAGCGAGAATACTGCGAGAGTATACAGAAACGCAGGGAGCCCTGTTCCCTCTCGATTCCAGCGTTCAGTTTCCGTTACCGACACTGCAGTCCGGAGGCAAGAGCGTGGCGGCCCGGTATACACTGCCCAACATGCGCCTCTGCTGTGCCCTGGCCGTGGCCTTCCTCGCGACGGCGTGTGCCCCCGACAACGACCGCCTTCCGAACTTTGTCGTCATCCTCGCCGATGACCTCGGATACGCGGACATCGCCGCATACGGCAGCGAGCGGAATCGGACACCGCACCTGGACCGAATGGCGGCCGAGGGATTGCGCTTCACCGACTTCCACTCAAACGGCCCCATGTGCACACCGACCCGTGCGGCGCTGCTGACGGGGCATTATCCGCAGAGGTTCGGCGAGCAATTCGAGAGCGCGCTGTCGGGTGTCGATGACTACGACATTGGCCTGCCCCACTCGGCCCGCACCATCGCCGAAGCGCTCGGCGAGGCGGGCTATGTCACGGGCATGTTCGGCAAATGGCACCTCGGATATCACCCTCCGTACATGCCGCCAGACCAAGGATTCTCAGAATTCCGGGGGCTTGGCAGCGGAGATGGCGACCACCACTCACACATCGACCGTTCGGGGCGCCGGGATTGGTGGCACAACTCCGAGATTGAGATGGAATCCGGCTATAGCGTTGATCTGATCACAGCGCACAGCGTGGACTTCATCGAGGCCAATCAGCAAAAGCCGTTCTTCCTTTACGTTGCCCATCTGGCAATTCACTTCCCGTGGCAAGGCCCGGAGGATCCCGCGTACCGCGTCGAGGGCGGCGACTACCACAATCTGTCCAAGCTCGGGCAGGTCGCGGGGCTCGACGTCTCGGGCTACGTGAACAGCATGGTCGAAGCTGTCGACGGCAGCGTCGGAGGCATCCTTGAAGCCATTGATTCAAACGGGCTCTCAGGGCAGACGCTAGTGCTCTTCACGTCCGACAACGGGGGGTATCGGACCTATCAGGGCGGCTACCACAACATCTCCGAGAACGGACCGCTACGCGGCCAGAAGACCGACATGTACGAGGGTGGACACCGAGTGCCGGCAATCGCGTGGTGGCCGGGCAGAATCGAGCCTGGCGTCACAGATGAGTTGGCAGCAACATTCGACATCTACCCGACACTCTCCGCACTGGCGGGAGTCGGGTCAAGCTCCCACCTCGATGGGACGGACCTGTCCCCAGCTCTGTTCCTGCGCCAGCCCCTCGCTCCGCGCACGCTTTTCTGGCGCATGCGCTCCTCGTCCGCCGCGCGACGGGGCCCATGGAAGCTAGTGAGACACGCCGGGCAACAGCCAGAACTGTACGATCTCAGCGCCGACCTCGGGGAGACGAGCAATGTGGCCGAGGAATTTCCGGACGTGCTGGCGGAACTGGCGGGGGAACTGGCGGCGTGGAGCGCCGTCGTTAGCCCGTGACCGGGCGGCCCATCACAGGAAGTCCCGGTCGGTGACGATTCGCCGCTCGTCGATGCTCAGCCAGGCGCCATAGGCGATCTTGCTGGCCTCTATCGAGAATTCCGCATTCAGCAAGGGCTTGTCCCGCTCCCGGACGGCGCGGAAGAAGTCTTGGTACATCTGTGCCTCCAGACTTCCCTGCCCTGCTGGCGTCGGCTCCGAGAGGAGGTTCGTTTCGGCAGCACCCTGCGCGCGAACAATTGCCATACCGCGAAAGTCGTACTGCAGCGAACCGGAGGCACCGGTGATGGTTAGATTCCACCGCGCCCCCGGAGCTGAGCACGAAAAGGCATGCTGAAGCCGAATGTCCCCGAACTCTGCAATGACGGCGATATTGTCCTCGGTCGTCCTCTCGGGCCATTGCACCGCCCCGCCGGTGGCAGCGCAGTAGGTCAGCGGCGTATCGATCATCTCGTACAGGAAGGCATAGGAGTGAATCGAGAACTCCAGCAAACTGGACCCCGCCAAGGACCTGCGGTGGCGCCAAGGCACAGACCGGCCCGAATCGGGGTCAGTCCATTGCCATGTCCGCGGATTCCAGTCCCCGCGATACTCGTCAAGCACGAACATGTGCGGTGCCCCAATGACGCCCGACCGCACCGCATCGATGATTGCGCGGTAGTTGTTGTTGAAGTAACGCTGCATACCGACGGACAGCACCATGCCGGTCTCGCGGGCAGTCTCGGCCACTCTCCGGGCCTCCTCGTAGGTGATCCCGATGGGCTTCTCAACGAGCACGTGCTTGCCCGCCCGCATGGCCGCGATGGCTACCTCGGCGTGCAGATAGTTCGGAACGGCCACGACTACTGCCTGTACGCGGCGATCCGCGATCAGCTCCCGGTAATCGGTGTAGAGTTCCGCCTCGCTGGCCGGTCCGCGTGCCGCCGCCCGCATGCGGTCGCCTTGAATGTCGCTCAGGGCGGCGACTTCAGCGCCACCCACCTCCGACAGGGCATCCAGATGCCGACGGCCGCGATTCCCCAATCCGACAAGGCCAATACGCGGCGCACCGGCCCGTTCCTGCGCGAGGGCGGCGGCCGTTACCAGCCCCCCCGTAACCAAGGATCGTCTCGAGAGCGCAGGCATGGTTGCAGTTCCTCGACGGACCCCATTGTCGCAATCCCCGGGGCAGGCCTGCTTTCGGCCGGGCCCACACGAGGACGGCTTGACATTCAGGAGCCCGATGCCCGACCCTACGACAAATGCGACGTCGCGAACTTCTCATGGCAGCCTTGGCCTCTGCGCTTCCCCTGAAGGCAGCGGGGGAGCGGATCGAGCGCGCCGTCCTCGACAGTATGCTCCCCAAGGACCTCAGCCTGATAGACCGCTTCAAACTTGCCGTCGAAGTGGGCTTCGAGTCGATGGAAGTGCGAGCTGTCGAGACGGAGACAGAGGCCCAACTGATCCACGACGCGGCCCAAGCCGCCGGGTTGCGGATCCACTCTGTGATGAACCAGACCCACTGGCAAACCCCGCTCTCATCCCCGGATCCCAGTGAAGTTGAGGCTTGCGTGCGGGGCGTTCGCGCGGCCCTGAGCCAAGCGGACCTGTACGGGGCAGACGCGGTGCTGCTGGTGCCGGCCGTCGTGCGTTCTGACACGACGTACGAGCAGGCTTGGGAACGCTCCGTAACAGAGATCCGTAAGCTCATTCCGCTCGCCGAGCAACACGATGTGATGCTGGCCATCGAGAACGTCTGGAATAAGTTCCTTCTCACGGCGCGAGACTTCCGCCAGTTCATCGACGACTTCAACCATCCGTTGGTCCAGGCCTATTTCGATGTCGGCAACATCGTTCACTACGGCGTTCCCGAGCACTGGGTCAGGGAGTTGGGCAGCCGGATCGTGAAGGTCCACCTGAAGGACTACTCGCGCCGTCAGGGATTCGTGAACCTCGGCGAGGGCGATGTCGACTGGCCGGCCGTCCAAGCCGCTCTGCGCGATGTCGGGTACACTGCGGAGGCAACCGTCGAATTGCGGGGCGGGGATCGGGCCTACCTCGCAGACTTGGGCGAAAGAGTGGACCGCCTGCTGGGACTGTAGGGCGCGTCCGGACGGGGTCAGCAAACCTATGGAGGAATCGCTATGAACTGGCAATCTTGCACGCACGCACTGCTTCGAATCGTGACCGGGTTCATGATCATGCCGCACGGCTACCAGAAGCTGTTCGGCTTCGGAGGAGTCGGCCCTAGGGAAGGGGCGTTGCCGACCACCGCGGGGGTGATCGAGCTGGTCTGCGGCGCATTCGTGCTGGTTGGCTTCCAGACCCGCTGGGCAGCGTTCCTGGCCTCAGGTTTGATGGCCGCAGCCTACTTCATGCGCCATGCGGGCGACGGCTTCTGGCCCCTGCTGAACAGGGGCGAGCTAGCGGCCCTATATTGCTTTGTCTTCCTGTACCTTTGGGCGCACGGATCTGGCGAGTACTCGGTGGACTCCCTCCTCAAGAAGCGCAAGGGCTGACGCGAGGGCCGGGGGTGGCAATCCAGCACGCCTCTTGCGCTGCACCACGACGGCGCTGAAGAACGCCCGCCGAACCTTCTCCGGAGTGGCGACGGGTGTGTCGACCTCTAGCCTTAGGTCAGTCCGACTGGCGGATATCTGGCGGCAGTGTGATCGTCACAGGGCCCGAGAGCAAGGCTTCCGCCAAGTCAGGTTTGGATGAAGCATCGGTTCAATTGCGCTTCTCCCCTAACTGCTGTGTCCCTAGAAGAGGCGTTCGAAGCGAGCAATGCGCTCTCGCAGTCCGGCAAACTCGTCCCGAACGGCAGAGATCTCCAAACCGACGTAGGATCTCAGGCTGCACTGATGTGAGACACCTCAGCCTGGCGATGTGGGGATCGCTTCGGCAGAGGCGGCCTTTGGGAGGACGACATAGCCGAGCTTCTTGGCGGTTCTGTTGACGTAGCTCAAGGTGCGCTGGAGGTGGCGCTCTTCATAGGCCGCCTGGCCCTCGTCAACGCAGTCCTGGCCGCACATCAGCATGCGGTAGACGAGGATCGCGAGCTTGCGTGCCGTTGCGAAGGTTGCCACCTTCATTCCCTTGTGGCGTGCCGTGCGTCGCGATGCCGCCCCGAGCGCACTGCTGGAGCGGATCAGGGATGTGGCCGCCATTCGCAGCACACTCGCGATGCGCTTCGCTCCCATACCGCGGCCACGCTTCTTGCCCACGAGCGTCTTGCCTCCCGAAACCGCGTGGCGTGGCGCCAGCCCCATACAGCTCACGAAGTGCTTCTCGCTGGGGAACGCCGACAGGTCCGCGCCGATCTCAGTCAGTTCTGTCCGCCTCCTTGGATTCATCCACTAGAGAATCACGTTCCAAGCGGCAGCGTCTAGGCAAACGGTGTGCCTACCGCAACGGGGTCCTCGCAGCGGCGGCGATAGCGGTGATCAGCAGCAATGCAGGGCACACTCTGGGCCAGCCCTCCTCGGCGAGATCGATTCTGATACAGTGTGTGGCCGTGGAGGAGTGTACTTGGGTAGCTTTGACTCTTTGGATACAGGGGTGTTACCGCAACCTCATTCCCCATATCGACCCGATCTGTGAGATTCGCGGGTCATCTGTCACGCGCTCTCTGTACTTGAGGCATCCAAGCGATGCTACGTTGTAGAGGGAACCAGTGATGGTCGGTCCTGCTTTGCGGGACTCTTTACATAGGTGCCTCAGACTTGGAGTGACGTTCTTGCTAAGGTTCCATCTCCATACGTCACCGCAAGGAGCGAAGGACTAATCGAATGGACTCTCGACAGAGAGCAGTACATCGCCCAGCGCTGACCGAGCGCAGTCGCTGAGAATAAGTAGTCATGGCACGAATTGCAAACGAAAAACTGGATTCAATCAAATCGGAGGTTGAACACCTCCATCCACTATTGAATTCGCTCCTCGGGAAACTGCCGAGAGTTCGACACGTGATGTACTGCCACGGTCCTAGCGAGAAAGGGGCTGATTTCGTCGTCAGCCGAACTCATGAAGACTTCGGCACTGTCGAGTATATTGGTGTCATCGCAAAGGTAGGCAGGATCTTACAGAACTTTAAGGGCATTGAACGCCAAATAGATGAATGCAGCCTACCTAGGCTAGTTGAGGGTGGTAAGAAGAAAATCAGACTTACAGAAATTTGGGTAATCGCTACGAAACACATTACACAGGGTGCCAAGGAAAAGATCCATGAGAAATACAGGAATCGGAAGATTGAGTTCATCACTGGACCCATGCTTGAGCAGTTGGTCGATCGGTACACACCTCTCGCTTGGTCGCGCTTGCCGATAGTCGTCGGAGAGTATTTACAAGACCTTCGAGTCAGAACGGAAGAGCAGGATAAGAGCGTGAGCCTACTGCAGATGTCCGACGAGGCATTCTACATTAGGCAAGATCTATATCATATTCCTGACATCGAATACCGATATAAGCCGAAGCACTATCGGCAGCCACGAAGAGTTGATGTCGACCACATCACTGACTCATACCGCTGCATACTCATTGAAGGCGGTGTTGGCTCCGGGAAATCGAAGTTGCTCAGACGGCTCACTACCGAAGCCAGCCTTCCCGAAGTATTTCGGAAGACGAAAGTACTTCCGCTACTCACGACTTACACGGAAGTCATGAAACAACACTCTGGAAAGGTGAGAAATCTCATCGAATCTCGAGTGTCTCGAGAAGTCAGAACGGCATGCCCAGATAGCGAATACCTAGTTCTAATCGACGCGTTTGATGAGTTGCCAATGGATGTCGACAGTCAACCAGAAGAACTCAATTCTATGTTCATGCAAGCATCAAAGGAGCACGGAATTCGCGTCGTGGTGACAAGTCGGTACCTTAAGGGAGTAGATCAAGGCGGTGTCTTGCGACCAAACGTAGCCCGATGCGAACTGCCACCTCTCTCACTGCGACGCACATTCGACTTTATCGCTAAGTTGTGCACGAAAATCAACATCAGAGATCGCATCTTAGAAGATCTCAAGAAGTCTGCACTTTTTCGCAATATGCCCAAGAGTCCGATGTCGGCGATCCTGCTGGCACGCCTCCTGAACGAAAATCAGCAAGATATACCGTCCAATATGACGGAACTATATTCGAAGTATTCGGAACTTATGCTCGGCAGGTGGGATGAAAAGAAGGGTCTACAATCACAAAAGGAATATCAAGCACTTGACAATATCCTGATGAGGCTGGCTCGACAGATGATTGACAGTGGACGGCTGTTCATGCCGATGACTGAGGTGAAGGATGTGTTTACCGAATACCTTAATCAGCGTAACCTTGAAATCGAAGTGGCCTCACTAATTGAAAAGATGGTCAATCGGTGTGAAATCGTGTTTGTGGCTAGCGATTCCGGGATGCTGGGCTTCAAGCACAGAAGCTTTACAGAATTCCTCTATGCTAAGTCCTTCATTGCAGACAAACAATTGGTCGTTGATTCTCGCGTATTCAGTGTCTATTGGGCGAGTACGTTCTTCTTTTATCTCGGCCTTCGCAAGGACTGTCCCAACGATTTGCAAACAATATTCCAGATTCCAACCCGGTCAGAAGTGGAAGATTGGATGAAAATTATTAACGTATCCGACTACTTGTTGGCGGCATATACCACGCCATACCGAGTGATTGAGGAAGGCGTGTTGAATGTAGCCGTGACTGCGGCAGAGCTCTATCGAAAGATTGTCACACAAGGATCAGAGTTGTCATTTGGCAACCTATCGAAGATGCGTCTCCTCTATCTCCTTCAATTGTTCATAAGGCAGGGCTACTCATATTCGTTTTTCACGAGAGCCATTGAAGATGCTGCCTTGCGAATCCACTATTCTTCACTGGATGACGAAACGAAAGCGTATGCGTTGTTCTTTCTTAACGTGGCATATATCGATATTGGCGGCAAAGACAACGAGGAGACGTTTGACTTTATGCTAAAACGAGTTGGGAGCAGTTTGCCTATTGACCTCCAATTGGCAATTCGGCACGAGGGCAAGAAGATCAAAGAACGTACTAAACTCATGCGAAAACAGGATAGGTATGTGCGTCGTATCTTGGCGGGGAGCAGTGACCGTAAAGTGTTCTTTAGGAACCTCTATGACCGACCGATAAACGAATTGGTTCAGCAGTCTCTGAGAGCACAAAAGAGAGTGAGAGAGAGGGAGTCGAAAGAGAAAATGGTGAAGAATCGGGAGCGACAGGAGAAGGTTAGACCACGGAGAAACAAGTAGGTTAGGCTGTGTCTTAGGTCAAGGCAACAGCATACGGAACCAAGAGTTCCCCTTGAATGTCGAGCTGATTGAGCGGTTGATTTCGTTTACATGTATGGCTAGATAATAGGTCGTATTTTTCGGCACACGTTGGGATTTCGATGTCGGTTGGCCGGAGGGACGAGCTAGGTCAGAACTGTTCCTTTCATTCCTTATCGAATCTCTGTCGTTCACTGCAGGAACGGCCTCTTCCGGCACTGACTGGTCTAGGCTGGCGTCGAATTCCAACGCAGGGTGATCGACTTCAGCTGATCCTCAGATCACTCTACGAGTCCACTAGATACTCTGGCTGACGATGGGCGTTCGCCCGGAAGTGCAAGGTGTTGGGGCGTGAACGCCCATTACTCACCTATTCTTCCACCGGCAAGACGTGGACCTCGCCCGGTTTCAGCCTTTTCCAGTCCTGTTCCGGGCGAGATCTCCAAGCACAGCAAGGCCCACCAGCAGGATTGGCCCTAGTACACTTCCGTCCCAGCGCCCGTCGCCGCTACGATTGCAGGTCCGCCCCACGCTTTCACAAGGGCCAAGGCCCGCGCGCTGATCACCTTGGCCCCGGGCGCCGTCCCCGTCCGCGAACTCGGAACGCGCGTGTCTTGGCAGTTGGCAGCCTAGCCCCTCCTGGCCAGCGCTTTGGCTGTAACCTGATCGTGTGGGTTCGCCTGCAGCGCCACCTCCACATGCCCCAGCGGTCCGAGATCCGTGTGGACTTCACCCGGCGCAGGATCACGCTCTCCGCCGCCTCGCTCTCCTCACTCTGGGACCGCTTCCTGCACTTGCTGGGCCAGCTGCACATCCAGCACGCCCCGGGTATTTGCACTGCCATGCAGCATGGCTAATTCCCGCACCTCGACGCTGACAGTGACAGAGGCAGGTGCGGATTGTTCCAATGCATCTGCAGTTGGCGCGGCCGGATGTTGCATGCTGTGCGAATCCGCTCTGAGAGTGAAACCGAACTGTGCCCTTCCACCGAGGCCACCGTGGTGCTGTTCGGCCATCCGATCGCCTTCATGCGGGACCTCAAGAGGGGCCGGTGGCCAACGCAGTCGCCACCTACCGACAGCGCTCTGTGCGGACTTGGTTTAGCACTCCATTTCCTCGCCGCCGCCTGTTCATCGCAGTTCGGCTACGTCTGTCCTCCCTAAGGCTGTCATCCGCGCAACTCCGCAAGCCCCCCGCACCTCGCTGGGATAGGAGTTTCACATCAGGGGTGCCCCCTAGGCGCTGGCCGGATCATTGTGCCGGGAGTAATACCCGGCATTGACTTAGGTAGTTTCATTACCGCAATTCCAGCTTGGGGCCGGGCCGGCGATCGTTCACTAGCGAGGTTGCCTCGGAAGCACTCGTCCAAGCCAGACTCCACATAAAGGGCCAGCCACGAACCCGGGCCGGAATCGCCGCCGTCAGCGCTGCTCGGCAGCCCCGTCGGAGAACCGCAGTCCGTAGCGGGCCGCTGGGTTACGGGGATATTTGTGTCCCCATACCCAGAAACGCCTAATTGTGCCGCAAGCCAGCTAGGGCGCTGGTTGGCCCACAAAGCTGCAGCTCTCAATCGCCGTTCAGCGATTTCTCCCAGCCATCGTCGGGTAGGTGCGTGCTGTTCAACTCATCGGCGCGCAGCGGCCAGCCGGGCATCGCCCGGTCCATGATCTCCCGGAAGCGCTCGTTGTGACTCGGCTCGACGAGGTGGACCATCTCGTGGACAACAATGTACTCGAGGCACCGCAGGGGCTTCTTCGCTAGCTCGGCGTTGAGCCAAATGCGGCGGGCCGCCACGTTGCACGTGCCCCAGCGCGTCTTCATTCGGCGGATGCGCCAGTCGGCAACCCGCACGCCGATCCGGGGTTCCCACTCCGAGAGGATTTTGGGGACGCGATCGCGGAGACGAGCCCGGTACCAACGGTACAGAATGGCCTCGCGGGCGTCCCGCCCGGCCGTGGGGCGCACGCGCATCTCCATCCAAGCGTTGTTGCGCAGGCGAACGCCGGTCGGGCCGGTTGACTCGACGACGTCCATCCGGTAACGTCGGCCCTCGAAGTAGTGGCTCTCGCCAGAGACGAATTCGCGCCGCGACTGTCGGGGCTGCGCGGCGAACTCGGCGCGCTTGCGCCGAATCCATGCCAAGCGCGAGATCACCGCCGCCCGAACCGCATCGTCGTCGAGACGCATGGGCGCGGCCACGCGGACCCGCCCCTCGGGAGGATAAACACCTAAGTGAAGATGCTTTATCCGCTTGCGGATGACCTCGACGGAGATGCCCCCTACTGTCACGCGGCGGCTCGTCGCTTCGCGTTTGGAGGACGCATTGGTCGACCGCGAAGCCAAGCCCGCGTTAGTACTCACGCTGTGCCTTCACAATGGCAAAGACCTCCTCAGTGTGGCCCTTGTACCGGTCGAGCGCTTGAGAGATCGCTCTCTTGATGTGTCGCTCTTTGATCGGGTGGTCGCGCCACCCCGCCATCCTCGCGCGCCGGACTGCCCGGTCGACGGCCAGCGCGAGAGATTCGGGGAAATCGGACTGAAGTTCGCCCTCCGCCCCATCAAGGATCTCGAAGTTCAGGTTGTCGTATAACGCCTTGAGTGCCGCAGTGTCGATGCTCGGCGGTCGCGAAGAGCCGCCGTCGCCTTGCTTCACAGTTCTGGCCAGTTCGCTCACCTGCTTCAGGTATTCCCCGTAAGCGATGACCTCTTCGCGCCGCTGGCGGATCAACTCGTCCAAGAGCTTCGACATCCGCTCGTAGTACTTCGGATTCACCGCCATCTCTTCCACGATCAGGCGGCGGACGTTGTTCTCGATCGTCTCGGCGACGGCGCGGCGATCACCCTTGATTCCGTCGGGCAATGCCTCGACCGCATCTTCGCCGCGCCCGACGATCAGGTCGATGAGCGTCATGTCCTCGAAACTTGATAGGACCCTGCTTTCGTCGGCCCGGATGTAGCTGTCGAGCAGGTGCCTCATCGCCGGCTCCAAGGCCTTGAGATCGACGGCATCACCGCTGGCCAGCTTGATCACCCGCCGGATGTTCTCGAATTCGGCGACTTCGTCCCGGATGACGAGCCGCTCCGCCTCCGTGTATCCGGCTTCCAACATCTCGTTGGCCAGATTGGAGTAGGCCCGCACGTACGCCGCGACCATGCGGTAGAGGTCGAGGCGTTTGCGTTCGTTGGCGGCAAGCTGCCGGACGGCCTCGGCGCTGTCGCTCTGGTCGTCATGGCAGAAGTAATGGCGGTATGCGGCAAGGTCTCGGGCAGGCTCGACGGGTTCGCATAACGCCTTGACCGCCTCCCGGGTCTCTTCCAGACGCGCCCTACCCCGTTCGAGCCGGTCGCTCAGGAGCCCCCTGACATCCTCCTCGTCGAAGCCGTCGAAGGCTTCGCCGGTGTAGTCGCTAATCGCGCCCTTCAAAGAGCGAAACAGGTCCTTGTAGTCAATAACGCAGCCGTACTCCTTGTCCTCACCGTCGAGGCGGTTCACGCGGCAGATCGCTTGGAAGAGACCGTGATCCCGCATTTTCTTGTCGATGTACAGGTAAGTCGCCGGGGGCGCGTCGAAGCCCGTCAGCAACTTGTCCACAACGATCAAGAGCTTCATCTGCCCCGGATCGTTCACGAACCGCCACTTGACCTTTTCCTCGAACTCCTCGACCCGGTGCATGGCCTCATCTTCGGACTCGCCGAAGTGGTCTGCGAGCATCCGCCGGTAGACGCTGTGCTTGAGCACCGCCTCGGTCACGCCCGCCCCCGTCTCTTCCCCCGAGATGTCGCCGGGGGCCGGACGGTACGAGGTGACGATGGCGCACTTCCCCTTCAGGTCCGTCTCGCTGAAGGCTTGGAAGAAGCGGCACGCTGCGTACACGCTGTCGGAGACGAGCATGGCGTTTCCCCGTCCGCTTTTGAGCCGGTCCTTCGTCTCCATGTCGATGAGGATGTCATCCACGATCTTGCTGATCCGGTCCCGCGAGCTCGTGAGCTTCCGCATCGTGCCCCAGCGTTGACGGAGTTGCGCCCGCGCGAGATCGCTGAGTCCTTTGGTCTTGAGATCAAACCACTGGTCGACCTTGGCCTCGGACGTCAGGTGCTGGTCGATGTCGCGCGCCTCGTAGCGCAGGTCCAGCACTACCTTGTCGTGTATCGCCTCGTCGTACTTGTAGGTGTGGATGTAGGGGCCGAACGTCTCGATGCTCCGGGCCTTGTTGGACTTTAGGAGCGGCGTGCCCGTGAATCCGATCAGAGTGGCTTCGGGCAGGAGCTTCTTCATCGCACGGTGCAACTTGCCGGACTGCGTTCGGTGGCACTCGTCCACGAAAACGTAGATGTTGCCGTTGGGGCGGAAGTCGGCCGCCACTTGGGAGCGGAGATCGCGCACGTATCGGTCGATGTCGCCTTCACCGGACGCGCCGAACTTTTGCACCAGCGAACAGACCAGCGACTTTCCGGGATCGGCCAGCGCCTTGGCGAGATCCGCCCCGCTCGCGGTCCTATGGATGTCCTCCCCCACCCCCTTGAAGACTCTCTCGATCTGCTCGTCGAGTTCGGTGCGATCGGTGATCACAAGGACCCGGCCACCCGGGACGTTCTCCCGAATCCACCTCGCAAGCCACACCATCGTGAGGCTCTTGCCGCTCCCCTGTGTGTGCCAGATGACCCCGCCCTCGCGCCTCTTCACGTGCGCCTGGCCCGCCTTCACGCCAAAGTACTGGTTATGACGGCAGATCTTCTTGACGCCTGCGTCGTACGCCACGAAATCGTGGATTAGTTCAAGCAGGCGCTCGCGCTGGCAGAGGTGGGCGAGTTCGCGAAGCAGCAAGCTTGCCTCGCCGCTGCCCTCTGGCTCCTTCCAGCGGAGCCAGTACTTCTCGGGAGTGCCGATCACGCCGTAGCGAAGTCCCTGGCTGTCGTTGCCCGCCATTACGAGTTGTACGGTGGTGAAGAAAGGCCGAATGAAGTGCGGTTCCTGATTCGAGATGTTCTGGCGGATTCCCTCGCCAACTGAGACCGTCGAGCGCTTGAGTTCGATCACGCCGATGGCGATCCCGTTGATGTATAGCACTAGGTCTGGCCGCTTGGTATGCCTACCCGCCACGGTCACCTCCTCGGCGATGGCGAAGTGGTTGGCGGCCGGATCCTCCCAGTCGATCAGGTGGACGGTCTGGGCGTTCTCTTGCACCCTGGGCTTAACCCTCGCGCCGTAGCGGAGTAGACGATAAGCCTCGCGGTTGGCCTCGTATAGGTTTCTGTCACTGCCCAGTGCGGCGGCCCTCTCGAACTCGTGGATCGCCTTGGTTATCAAGACCTCAGCATGGCCTTGGCGGGCAAGGAACCTCTCAAGCCAGTGGGTCTCGATGTTCTGGTTGTTCTCCCGGGCCCGCCAGTCGCCAAGATACTCGTAGCCGAGCCGGTCTTGGAATAGCGCGATGACGCGCCGCTGGGCATTGACCTCACGTTCGCCGAAAGCGGTCATTCCACTGCCTCGTCCTGCCCGGCCGATCTCACCGCATCACCTCCCAATGTCCCGCCCGGTCTGAGCCGACTCGGCGGATAACACCGGCTGCCTTCAGGTTCCGCAAGTGATACTTCACGCCGTCCGGCGAGAGCCCGACCCGCACGGCGAGCGCCGTCCGAGTCAGGCCGGGTTCGGCCCGGAGGCAATCCACGATCCGGTCGCGCGTGGGTTTCCGGGTAGTCTTCTGGTAGATGGCGCTGCCCTTCTGGGTAGTAACTGGGGGAGTGTTCGGCACAGCGATCCCGCGCGCTGCGGAGTCGGCAGCCTGATAGGCACTCGAGAACGGGAACCGAATCCGCAGGCCGTCCCCGCCCACGTCGAGCCGCCAGGTCGGTGCCGGGTTCCCCGCCTCACGGCAGATGTTCACGATCTGACGTATACCGCGTCCCCACGCCTCGATCATGCCCGCCCGGAAGAAGGTGTAGGCAATGCGCGGGTTGTGCGGCTGCGACGACATTACGGACGCTTGCAGTTCGGCCGTCCATTCGGGCTTCAGGTGGGCCGCGTTCCAGATCGCGATCCGGTCGTCGCGGACCCGAACCTGGATCGTCGTGGGTCTTGCGTAGTCGCGGTGGATGACCGCGTTGATCAGAGCCTCCCGCATCGCCCCGCGTGGCACGGGGAAGGTCTCGACCCGGTAGACGCCGTCGTAGGAGACGAGGCCGCGAGTGTACTTCGTGTACAGCAGATCCATGGCCCGCTCCACTTGTGCGAACAGGTCACCCTCGATCTCGTCCTGAAACTGCAGTTCTGCCCCTCGGAAGTAGCCGATCTTGACATACGCATCTGGCATGAGGCGCCTGGGCGACGGATGGAAGAGAAGGACTGCGGCCCTCTTCAAGTGCGCCCCTTCCCGCAAGCTCAGGTTCTCGACGATGCTCTCGATAGGCTCGCTGAGCACTTCCTTCGGAAGCCGACCGCTCCCAACGGCCCTGCGACGGAACGCATCGACCACGCGGTCGTCAAGATCTTTCAGCCCAACGCCGGGGAGCGGCACGTCATCCCAGGTCCTTCCGTACCTTGCGAGCAGGAAGCGGCTCAGTGCGGCACCCCGGAGCACCTGCTTCGTGCTGCCGCTACGGTAGTGGTACTCCCCCTTGTAGCTGATCGGGTGCGGATGCGGCTTGACTACGATTTCTAGATACTCGAGGTCGGACTGAGACTTCAGATTCACGTCTGCCACAATGCCGAGCAGCGACTGCACCTTGCTGGGGATCTCTTCGAGCAGCCGGAGAACCCCTGTCACCCCGACGACGTTACCTGCGTCGTTCTTACCGATCTCCAGGACGCCGCCCTGTGCGTTGGCGAAACCACAGATCCACTTCAAGTGCTCGTCCCGCCAGGACCGCTTCCACTCGACGTGCTGCGTCTCAGCCGCCACCAGTCTTCTCCTCCGGTCCGTCGGGGATGGGCAGACGGACGGCTCCGGTAAGAAGCTGTTGCATCATGCCCTGCTTAATCGAACGGGTCTTGTCCAAGCGACACTCCAGCGCGGCGATCTCCGCGTCCATGTCGGAGAGGACGGTCGCGATGGCGCTCTGTTCGGCGAGGGTGGGAGGACAGGTAACTCCCATCCTTGCGACATCACCACTGTTGATCGCGGGGTAATTCGAACCAGCAAGAAGCCTCTGGAGTTGGGCAGCGACGAAATCCCCAAACAGGTGAGCAAACAGGAAGCGAGGATCGCCCTCGTTTCCCCTGGCCCGAAGAACGGCGAATCCCGTCGAGCAAATGGCATTCGGTACTTGGCCGGAATAAAACAAGTGTCCCTGCAAGGCCGGGCGAACCGTTGACATGAGTACATCGTCGATGCGCAGTACGCGTCGTGCGCGCGACGGCGCTGTCGCGAACGACTCTCTTGAGGAGCCAAGAAGACGACCGGCATCAACGTGATCCAGCGAAATGTAGTTGAATGCAAATCCCGGATCAGTGCGACTTGGCAGATTCTCTGGATCCACAGTCGCCAGCGCATCGATCCGCCTCGTTC
This sequence comes from Bryobacterales bacterium, assembly GCA_028819235.1. GTDB lineage: Bacteria > Acidobacteriota > Terriglobia > Bryobacterales > UBA6623 > VXMF01. The sequence continues at coordinate 60,922 of JAPPMC010000122.1, read as the reverse complement.
CCCACTCTCCCTCGAATCCCGGCAGCCGCGTCCTACCGGTCAGTAGTTGCTGCATCGCGGCCCGCTTGATCGCCCGCTTCTTGGCGATCAACGTCTCCAACGACCCGATCAGGCCGTCCACGTCGGAAAGCACGGCCGCGATAGCGCGCTGTTCCGCAACAGTGGGTGGACAGGTGACCCACAACCTTCCAACGTCACCGCTGTTGATCGCTGGGTAGTTCGAGCCAGCAAGGAGTCCTTGGACTTGGGCAGCGACGACATCGCCAAACAAGTGGGCAAACAGGAACCGAGGGTCGCAGCGATGCCGGTTCGTCCTAAGCACCGCGAACCCCGTCGAGCAAACGGCGTTGGGGATTTGGCCCGAAAAGAGCAAGTGTCCCTGCAAAGCCGGACGAACCGTTGACATGAGCACATCATCGGTGCGCAGTACGCGCCGCGCGCGGGACGGGGCCGTCCCGAACGACTCGCTTGTGTAGCCGAGAAGACGACCACCATCAACATTGTTGAGAGAAATGTAGTTGAACACAAACAATGGATCGGTGCTGGTTGGCAGATTCTCGGGGTCCACTTCTGCTAGCGAGTCAATCTGCCTGCTCGTCCACTCTGCTCCGAATCTCATTCGCTCCAGTGCTACCACACCCCCGTGTCCGATGCGTTCGGCTTGAACGCCTCGTTCAAGCAACTGGACTTGCGGTCTCATACGGAAAGTCCCATACGCTTCAGGTGGCGATCGACATTCGCGGCCCGCTGCTCGACTCGACGCGATAGCTCACACAGCGACTCCGCGTACCGTTCCTGCGCCACTCTCACGCGGTCCACAAGTTCGTCCGTCAGGCGCTCGACTACCGCCTGAATTGCCTCTTCGATGCTCGCCATCCACTTGTCACCGACCACCATGTCGGAGACCTCGGCCGCACCAAGCTCCGCATACCGCGCCAGCACCCCCGCATCTAACTTCGCCTGAGCGGTCTTCACGACCCTCTTCGCTTTGGCATGCGTCTTCATCAGGTCAAGACACAATTCCAATGCACCGCGCTCGTCGGGATCTCCAGAGCCGCCGCGAACCTCCTTTAATCGAGCCCTCACGGCTGCCTGTGTCACCTTCCCGGTGTTCGTCGTCGCACCGTCCAGCAGCCCATCCTCGCCTGTGTGCTCTTCGACAAACCCCTCCACCTCTCGCCCGATCCTCTCCCGCTCGGCAAGCAACAGCGCCACCTCGCGCTGCTCTGCCGCGCAGTAGCGCGCTGCCACAAGATCTGGCGGAAGCAAGTCCATCTTGTACTTCATCCGCCTGACGGTCAGGTCGGAGGATTCACCAGCCTGCCGTTTCCCGACCAGCACTTGCGGCCGCGCCGCCTCCGACCATCCGACGGTCACCACCACGTACACGTCGTCCTGCATAACCGCATCCCAGTAGTCCATGAGGCACTGGTAAACGTCGTAACCGTCGATGAGAGGGAGATCGGCGAAGCGTCCTAGCAGATCCTCGGATAGCTCTCGAATCAGCGCCTTAGGGGAATCGCTCTCACCGAGTCCATATAGATGGGACTCATGCTCGCCCCGCCAATCTCCGAAGGCGCTGCGCACTCGCTCCCAGTACGCCATGAATTCCTCATGTCCAAGGACCACAGCTCTCGTCTCATCCGCCGACGTGCGCGCTTCGCTGTATCCCGGGCGGGGACCCGGCGCAAAAAGCGCCCTCCGCAAGCCGGGGAACACTTTCCAGTAGCGGTCGACGGCGTCGATGTCTCGGTTCGGGATGCCTCCATGGAGGTGCGCGTCCAAGTCGTGGAGGTCTTGCGGCTCGCCGGAGTCGATGTAGCGGGGGATGTTCAGGTTGTAATCGTTGGCCTGGCTGGCGATCTCGTCGAGCGGCACCATCCGCGCGTAGCCGGGCGTGTCGCGCTGGCCATTGAAGACATCGACTATGCGGTGAATATCGCGCTCGCGAAGGCGATTCTTGGCCCCGTCCTTTCGGAAGCCCCCGCTCGCGTCCACCATGAAGATGGCCTTGCGGGTGGCCGCGTCCTCCTTGTCGATGACGACGATACACGCAGGGATTCCGGTACCGTAGAACAGGTTGGCGGGCAACCCGATGACGCCGCGGATCAGCCCGCGCTTGACGACGTTGCGGCGGATGCGGGCCTCGCGGTTGCCGCGGAATAGTACCCCGTGCGGGAGTATGATGGCGCCCTTGCCCGTGCTCTTGAGCGATGCGACGAGGTGTAAGAGGAAGGCGTAGTCGCCGTTCTTCGCAGGCGGAATCCCGTACTCGAAGCGGCGGAACTCGTCGTTTTCCGGATCGAGGCCGTTCGACCATGCCTTCGTCGAGAAGGGCGGATTGGCCACGGCGAAGTCGAAGCGCTGGAGGAGCCCGCGCCTGTCGGTGAAACACGGCGTGGCGAGCGTGTTGTGCCGCTCGATCTCGGCCGTGGTGTGGCCGTGCAGGATCATGTTCATCCTGGCCATCGTCCACGTCGCCACGTCCATCTCCTGTCCGAAGATGGTCAGCCCGTCCGGCGCCTCGTCGGCAGCCTTGATGAGCAGCGAGCCGGAGCCGCAGGTCGGATCGTAAACGGAGCGGTCGCGGGCGGTGTTCGGCCCGATCTCGATCACTTGGGCCATGATGCGCGAGACCTCCGCCGGAGTGTAGAACTGTCCCTTGCTCTTGCCGGACTGGGTGGCAAAGTGGCGCATGAGGTACTCGTAGGCGTCGCCCAAGAGGTCGTCGCCTTGGGCGTGGTTGGCGCGAAAATCGAGCTGCTCGAAGATCCCGACCAGCTTCGTGAGCCGATCTGTCATCTCCCGGCCTCTGCCCAGCCTACTCTCATCGTTAAAATCGGCTTGGTCGATCACACCCCTGAGCAGGGAGCCGTTGGCGTCGGCCAGCCTGCCGATGGCCTTGTTAATGCCGTCGCCAATCTCTTTCGTACCCTTGAGTGCGGCCATGTCGGCGAAACCGCCGCCCGGCGGAACGAAGATGTCAGGGTAGAGTTCTTCGGTGTGTCCGTACTTGTCCGAGACGTACTTCATGAACAGCAGCGTTAGGACGTAGTCCTTGTACTGCGAGGCATCCATGCCGCCCCGTAGCTGGTCGCAACTCTGCCAGAGCGACGCGTAGAGGTGGGATTTGCGAAGGGGCATGGTCAGACGGCGCGGAGGAGGATGGGCGTCGGGGGAAGCGATTCCCTCAGATCGTCTAGCGGTCGGACCGCCCGTAGCGCAACTCCCGGGCGCACCTCGACCGCGCTGTCGCCAGCCTCGGCGATGCAGTAGATCGTCCCATCATCGCGGTTCATGCCTCCAATGTAACGGGTCTCCGACCTCGGTCTTGCGCCCGCGCGGAATGCTAGCTGACTCTGATCCCCGTCCGCGGCCGGACCCGGCTGTGAGCCTGTTCACGCCTTGCGGCCGACGCCCATCGACCGGCTTGCGCCTCGGTCGCTGGCCGTTCCCTTCGCTTCCGCATGGCGTGGCTCCGCCGCTCCCGGACACTTGGCTAGGGTACGGGGCTTTCTGCCACTCCCGACATCCTTCGCGCTTCCACTCATCTCTCCTCGCCTGAGGCCCATTCCCCCCGTCGGCATTACCCGGTTTCCTCGGTGTTGGGTCGGAGGAGGCGCCCCCAGGGCTAGCCTCCGTCCGCCGCTCAAACGGCTCGTACAGTTTGCCGTAAGCCGCTTTCGCGAGGGCGTCTGAGCAAGAACTTAAGGAAGGCACCGGTGCCGTTGATCGCCCGAGACCGTGTCGGCCACGGCCTCCGAGCGTGGGCGGCTGCTGCCAGCTGTCTGTTCACCAGTGAGTGGACCTTCCCCTCACTCGTCGGTTTCATCCTTCGAACCAGTCTCCTGAGTCCGAGAGGCCTAAATCTTTCGCTTAAGGAACTTATCCGCCTCACGGCCTGTACTCACTCGCTCTCCGTCTCGCTCCAACCACCCTCGCCAGCCGACTTCCCCGGCCCACCCAGCCGCCGCTCAAGCGGTCGCGCGGCTTTCGCCACGTTTGAAGCACTATTCGGCTGTCCGACTGCTCGCCGCGCATTCGTCGCCACTTCGTCTTTCGACTCATAGGGTCTGTTATCCCGGCGCCACCCAGGAACGCGAGCAGCCCTTCTGGGGTCACGTCCAGATCTTCCATATTGTGCCGTTCGCACACACCTTGGTACGACGGCTGAGTAAGAACGCCTTCGTCACTGCCGACTCGACCTTGCCCCGTCTTTGGCCGACCGATTCATCACGGGTTGCCCCTCGACTACGGCCCGGAACTTCTCCTGAAGCCCTTCAGATTCCACCTCGCGGTGGACACCCTGCCCTCCGGTTGCTTTCCAGCAGTGCGTCAACCTAGCTCCTTCCTTGGCTGTGTCCGCCGTTTCCGGCTTCGTGCCCGTTTAGGGTTTCGCCTACCAGCACACCACGGCCAGTGAGGCATTACCCCCACTTTCCGATATGGCGCTCCTTCCCCGAGCGCCGATGGGACTCCAATCCACCTGATCTGGGCGCTGCCCAGCACACAATACGGGCCTCTCCGCCACCTCGCACGGCCCGGCCTGTCTCTCTCGGGATCCCGGTTGGCGCGTGCCACGCCACCGGCAAGGTTGCCCGTGTTGCTGATTGCCCCTCGTGTACATGCTGCCATCATTTCCCCGGCGCAACCGATCCGTGCTCGCTTCGCTCGCTTCCCGATCGCTGGCAGCCTTCCCCGAGCAGTGGGTGGGTCGGCTTCCGCATTGAACGTTTCGAGGCCTGCTCAACGATTGCTGCGCGTTGCAGCCTGCACACTGGCTCAACCGCGCAAGGCGGTCCCTCTAGCCAAAGTGTTTCAGTCCGTCTCGTTTGCTCTTCAGACCGCTCCGGTTGCTACCGGCTGGAGCGACGGTTATGGGTCGGTTCGCTCCCATCCAGCAGCGTCGGCCAGTTCGACAACGCGGGCACGAGCGGCTATCGGTGGCCGCCGCGTACGATCCGAGAGGAGAACCAGCATGGCATCGAATGGACAACTATCCCGTCGGAACGTACTTGCGGAGGTGGTTGAAAGCCAGATAGGACGGACCGGGATTTGTCGGATTCTGTGATCACCGATGCGGGGTGTAAAGGGCGGAATTTCTCGGACTATTTTAGCGTATATCGGGACTGATGAAGAATGTCCCATCCTTGCCCAGCACTCTCCTTGTCGCAACATTCAGAAAATCGATCAGCGCGAGGAGTGGTTCACAGAGGGCATCTTCGAACGGATCTGAGTCTAGGGGTGAATACAAGACCGCAAACACGAGAAATCTGGGCGCGGAAGCACTGGCAGTTCACCTTCCATAGTAGTCGAAATTTTTCGCTGAACTCGATCCGGAATTCAAGCCGAAGATTAGAATAACGTCTTGGTGACTTTCTTCGCGCCATCCACTAGGTCGATTGCTTCGTTCTTAGTAGGATCGCGAGCTTTATTGTGACCGCATAAATTGCGTATGTCACCAAGATATTGATTGAATCTCCACTGAGGGATATCAATCACTCCGTTGTTCTTGAGCATGTCGTTGAAGTCTCCGATAGTCGGTGCTTTTTTACGTATTTTGAGACCATGATAATCGCATACATGTGCCAAGTGCCTTTCGAGGACAACTCCTGCTATGATTCCTCCAGCACGAAGGAAACCGTGCTTTATGAGGGCCTTTGCACCCTCTAATTCAGAGTCGAATAGATCGGCTTGTACAGTTTTTTGAATATCGAAGAGTGCGCTCTTTAAGCGTTGTCTGATAGCTTTAACGATCTCCAATTGCTGGCGGAACTTAGGAATAGCTGCTTCAGGTCCGACTTCTGTTCCGAAACCTATAGTCACGGAAAGACCCAAGAGGTAGTCAGAAATTCTGTAAGTCTCGTAGTCGACAGTCTTGCGTGTCTTTGGCTTCTCATAGTAGTCTGAGAAATCATCTAAGCGATCAGGAAGCAATTGACGCACAAGTGCTCTTGCTTCTGAATACCAAGCTTGATACCCCTTACGAAACGGGGACAGTTCTTGCAGGGACTTCTCGAACGTCTTTTTTTTCTCGGGAGCAATGGTCTCCATAATTTGGTCGATTTCTGCGCGATCATACTCTACCCTCATAGCGAGGTGTAAACGTTCTCCAACAGCGACAAGATGCTCAAGATCCTTCTTGTATGTTGCTAGATTTTGCATTGGAACTCCCGCAGCGTTGACAGGCTAGCAAATAACCCTCTCCTTTTTAGTCTAGCCTATCTGACCAGAATCCCCACCCAAACCAAGCGTGCACGACATCATTCTGATCCTTGGGTGCGAAATGGCCCTTCGGCCGGGGCGGGCAGGGTTTGGGTGCGGATACAAGAACGTAGTTGTCGTGTGAGTTGACTGGCGTCTGGAGCGGGAGTCCGCGGCGGGTTCAAAGGGGTGTTCTGTCAGCCTTCCCGGTGCGGATGGCTGTGCCGTAAGAGGTACGGTTGGCAGACCCAGCGGTGAGCCCAATATGAGACGACAGACAGGCCAGCCGCCGGGTGCTCGGGGATCTTGTTGGACAGGAGGCCGCTGAACGGCCACCTAGCACGACTGCGGAGGCATCCGAGAGAGCCCCGGCAACAAGGTTGCCCGCCAAGTGCCTGCTCGGTGTCGGCGCGGGGCCACGGAGAGTTTGCGTGCTCGCAGTCCGAGCTGCCTGTCCGGATCGCGTGAGCGCTGTTGGGGACCACTGCGGGCCAAGGCTTGCTCGTGACAGTATGGTGGCCGTCCGGAGGTTGGTTGGCTACCGCTTCCCAGCAGGCAGCGCTGGTGTCAGATGGGGACTGCCTCGGCGCGGACTGGACTGCGACGCCTGCTGCTGGCCCACGCGTTGCGCAGTGAGTCTGTAAGTGATTTGACTTACATCAAGAGAGGCCGCCGTGGCTGCACAATCCGACACCTCTGCCCTCCAGGAACGCCGCGAGGAACTGCTCGCCAGGCTATCCGCACTGGGCGACCTGCGACCCGGGTCCCTAGTGCAGAGCTACCGTCGTTGCGGAAAGGCCAACTGCTTCTGCACCGACAAGCAGCATCGCGGTCACGGGCCCTATTCGCTACTGACCCGCAAAGTAGCCGGCAAGACTCGTACCCGCTCCATCCCTGCCTCGCAAGTCGCTGCGACTCAGGCACAAGTCTCAGAGTGCCAGCGCCTGCGGCGCTTGGTTGCCGAATTGATCGAGGTCAGTGACGAGCTGTGCCAGTCGCGGCTCACGAAAGGCACCAGCGCGGCAAGAAGGCTCATGAGCGGCCAGCCGCACACCCCGCACGCGTGAAACAGCCTATAGTCGGAGCGTCGCCCGAGAGGGCGTCGACGCCTGCATGTCCCAAGCGCTGAGGAGTTCCAGACCCGCAGCCATGGGCTATATGTCGGGGATGCCTTTGAACGCGGTGCGATTCGTCACGCTTGAGGAAGGCGTCGCTGGCTGAATCCCTGTGGGGTGCCGAAGCTCGCGCGTGGGGATAGGTGTGCCCTGCCCACGGCCTGCTCCACAGTAACGGGCATGAGGGCGCGTGCGCGTCTCGCCCCGCCGGATCGAAACCGCGCCCGGCGCTGCGGTAGACTGGTGAAAACGGCGGTCCCACCGCAGGCGTGCCTGACGCTAGGTGGAGCATTGGGGCGCTCTTGGGCGCTAGGGCGCAGGCTGCCCGTGCCACACAAGCAGACCTTATCCGCCCGTGATGAGACTCCCAAACGGCTAGAACCGGCTCGGAACCACTTTCTCGGAAACTAGTTTGTCACGCCTGAGGGCGGTCCGACCGGTGCGGGTCGCCCGCAACCAGCGAGCGAACGTGACCTGACCCGGGCTTCCGCCACAGGCTGTTGCGGGCGGCTGCGGGTCTCGCCGAATCGAAACAGGGGCCTCCTCTTGGTCGCTGCCATACCGCACGCCCTGGCGGGGGCGCAGGCCTGCGCGTCGGCCGCGATACTGCCCGCCCGCTACTCTCGGATGGCTCGCGAGCCGTCTAGGAAACCATCCACATATCGCCGGGCCGGACGTTTCAAATCAGCCCTTCGAACGGTCGCCAACCGGCAGCGGATACTGATCGCTCACGAACCGCAGCGCGTCATCCCTAGTGGTCAGCGACCCGTCCAGACGTAGGGTCTCCACTTTGGAGAGGATCTGGCCGAAGATCGGACCGGGAACGTACCCTGCCTTCTTCAGGTCGTGACCAGTCAGCAGACGCTCGCCCGGGCCCTCATCCTGGAGGCTCCGGAAGTGCTCGGATGCGTGGTCGTACCCATCTAGGCTGGCGCCGCTCGAAAGGCAGTCCTGCCGGTGCAGTTCCAAGTGCTCGTCGAAATGCGGCAGCCCGGCAAATCTGCGGAGAGTGGAACGCTTCATACGCCGCACGTCAAGGAATCGCATGTGGTTGGCGACCAGCGCCAAGACCCGGTCTGACCAAGCGTTGGAGAATCGGAGCCGCCTGCAGATTCGGCGGGCGATTCCCACGCCCACGCGAGCATGCCCATGGAAGCGTATGCGGTCGGTCTTGCTGAACGTCGCGGGCTTGCCGATGTCATGAAGCAAGATCCCCCAGGCCAGCGGCACGGACGGTTCGCGCAGGCCGTCCAACATAAGCATCGTGTGCGTCCAGACGTCACCTTCAGGGTGGAACTGAGGCGGCTGCTCGACACCTCGCATTGCCCGGACCTCCGGCAACAGCCGCTCGAGCAGCCCACTCTGCTCAAGCAGCTCGAACCCCTGCCGAGGGCTTCCCTCCGTCAGAATCCGGCTCAGCTCGTCCCTCACTCGCTCGGCCGCGACGCTCGTGATCTTGTGGGCCCAAGCCCGGATTCCTTGCATCGTGCCTTCTTCGATCCGAAATCCGAGCTTGGCCGCTAGCCGAACAGCTCGCAGCATTCGCAGCCGGTCCTCGCCGAATCGCTCGCGAGGCGAGCCCACTGTACGAATCAAACCTCGTCGAAGATCCGCCATTCCCTCCACGAGGTCGATGTGAACATCCGCAATGGGATCGTGCAGGACTGCGTTGACCGTGAAGTCCCGCCGCAGCACGTCCTCGTTCGGATCGGTCGTGAAGATCACCTTGTCCGGCCTGCGGCCGTCGCGGTAGCCGCTCTCCCGGCGGAAAGTGGCCACCTCGGTGAGGGCACCGTGGTCCCGCACGATGACGACACCGAATCGCTCGCCCAGAGACCGGGAACGAGGGAAGGCCTTGCGCACCTCCGATGGGACGGCGTCCGTCGCGACGTCACGGTCCTTGACGGGCCTGCCGAGCAGCTCGTCGCGGACGCAGCCCCCTACCCAGTACGCCTTGTGGCCTTGGGTCTGCAGCCGGCGGATGACCCGGATGGACATCCGGTCTAACGGTCTTAGAGCTTGGGCCGGTATCCAGCGCGGGTGCGCACGCGGTACCGGCGGTGCTCGGGGCTGATCAGCTCGACCTGAATACTTCGCCAACCGCGGTTGGGGTTCGCTTGAGGGTAATACGTCACGGTATAGGAACTCGCAAGTTCATCCCGGATCTCCACAAACGCCTCAGACTGCCGCTGCCAAGTCTTGGCGAAGTAGGCCTTCCCTCCTGTGCGTTGCGTAATCCTGCGGAATGCATTGCTGGATATCGGATCGCGGTTGAGTGCACGCGTGCTGATGACGTAGATCGGCACGCCCTCGTCCTCAGCGATCGCGCCGACGTCGTCCGGGGAGACGGCGGAAGCGTTGTCTGGGCCGTTGGAGAATACGATGATCACTTTCCGGCCGCTGACTTCGGCCGCGTCGCGCAAGGTCAGCAAGAGGCAGTTGTAGAGCGCCGTCTCGTCTCCGGCCACCGAGCGCCGCAAACCCCGCAAGGCGTCGTCGTGATCGTCCGACAGAGACGCATGACGCGTAAGATTGCGGCTGAATGAGTAGACCGCTACGGAGTCCGCGCCGTCTAACCCGCGTATGAAGTCCGCAATGGCATCCTCGGCGTACACCAAGCTGCGGTACATGAAGTTGCTGGTGTCGAACAGCACGAACACGTTGGTGCCGACCAGCTGGTCCGAGATAGCCTCGGGAATCATGAACTCGATGTCGCCCGGCGTTGTGCCCGGCCGCACTGCAGTTCGAGCTACTCTCCTGGGAGCTACATTGCCGGCACCGAACGAGGCAATTGATTGGGGTAAGCCATCCTCGGTGATCCTGAAGTCCTGCGGGCCCAGTCCTTGCACGTACCGGCCACGCTGGTCCGTGACAGCGACGTTGAGCATCACGAGGTCGACCTCGACCTCGAAGATCGCCTGAGATCTAGGGAGGTCCGCCGTTGCTTGGCACAGCGCCGTGGCGGGCACGAACAGAACCCACGCGGCTGCGGCGCAGAAGGCTACACGCCCGGCGACCGCTCGGCCCGATCCCCCTTCGGTGGTTCGCAACATGTTCACAGCCTCCTACATCACGGCCCTTCTCGCACGCTAGCCACACGCGGCCCGGACGGCGCACTAGCGCTGGCAGTCTGGCGATTGGCGTCGCGAACCTGGTCCGCAACGATGCGCAATGACCGCCACAGGGCCGGCCAGTCATCGAGGTGCGTGGCGAAGATGCGCTCCAGTGTGCGCTTGGTCCAGTCGGGGATCAGCAAGCTCATCTCCGCAGGGGCGATGTGCAGCTCGTCTGCGAGAGACGCCCAGAATAGGTTGTTCGACTCCCAAGTCTCGGCCAAGATTCGGCTCGAATAGCCCATCAGGGTCGGAAACAAGGGCAAGTTGAGCAGCTCAAGCTGGTAGGAATGCGCCAAGCGCGGGTGGGGCATCCCGAACAGTCGGCTCGAATTCTCCTCGGTGAAGCGTTGCGGATCTGAGCGCTCCAGTTCGAGGATCCTGCCCACGAATGGCTGGCCGAAGCGATCGACCAGATCGGTCTCGGCTCCCCTAAGTCCGTGCGCCAGCGCGAACAGTTCGGCGGGTGTGACGATTTCGATCGCCTGCCTGACCCTTCCCTGTCGGAAGCGGTCGCGGATCTTCCAGACACGCGACGGCTCGAGCCTGTCGCCGAGCCGGGCGAGCAGTGTATCGGCCACCTGCCCGTCCAATGCGGCCTGTCCCAGCAAGGACTCTGCCATGCGGAGGTGCAGCCCGACGTAGTGCAGGTCGGCGTGTGTGACGCTCCACCACCGAGGCAGGGTGGCACCGAGCAGCATCTGCGGCGCCAGGTCCTGCCAGATTAGGGCCTGCCGCTCCGTGGGAATCATGAAGTTCTGCTCGGCGGATGCCAGTTCGTACGGCAGGGAGACGAGCGAGCCCACCAGCCTGCCGCCGCCGCTGCTGGGCCAACCGGTGGACTGCAGGCGCGTACGCGCCCACGCAAACCGGCCCTCCGGGCCCAGAAAGTCGTGGCTCCGAACGAACAGCGGATTTGCGCGGATGAGTTCCGCCCCGGGCGGGGCGTAGAGCGCGTAAACGATCCCCACCAGCGAGTCCCGCAGCATCGGGGCAAGCTCGCCGCGGATTGACAGCAGCCTTCTCGGGTTGCCCTGGGCTCGGTCCACAGCCCGCCGCAGGTTGAGCCTCTGCTGGGCCTGGATGTGGCGCTCCACCCAGTGGCCACGCGCCATCGCATTGGACTCCTCGACGGACAGCAGGGATCGCGGGAGCCGGATGTCCGAGATGCTCTCGGCTAGCCGGTTCGCCATCGCGACGTTGAAGGCCTCGCCGCGGGAGACCCTCTCCAAGTGGTCGGCCAGGTCAAACAGGGTCTCGAGCGGCACCAAGCGCTGTAGGGCCAGTAGCTGGTTGACACGGGCCAGTACCTGTTCGCGCTCTTCTTGGCCTTGCGTCGGAGCGTCGCCGACGAGCAGGTCCAAGAGGGATTCCTGTGGCGTGGACGCGTCGCCGCCGGCGGCCTCCAACAGCGTAAGCACGCCGTCGCGCCCCGCCTCAAAAACCCCCTGAGCGTCGGTTGCGGAATTCGTTGCGGACAGCAGAGCCAGCATCGATGCGTCCGCCCGTTCCGGAGGGATTGAGCCGTTGCGGCGGAGGACCTGCCAGATTGCCAGCTGAGCCTGGAGCGTGCCCACCGCATTAGCGCGGCGCAGGTCATTGCCGATGCGGTCAAGCCGCGCCATCGTGTCAAGGTGCGCCGTGATCGTCTCCTCGGCGATGTCAGGAGAATCGCCGTAGATTGCGAACTGCTCTCCGTGGTCGGGGAACGCCCGGATCAGCCGCTCCACCGTGGAGCTCGACAGAGGAGTACGCCGCTTGCGATCGAGGTCGGAGATGGCGAGGAACATGCGCAGTGGCTCGTTCTCGATCGCCTTCCGGGACAGCGCGAACATCGCCTCAACCACGTCATCGGCGTTCGTCCAGCGCGTAGCGGACTCAGTCAGCTTTCCGTCGTACTTCCCGTGAGGGTGTGTGACGAAGAGGTCTTTCCAAGGCTCTATGCCTCCAGGGATGTGTGGGGCACCGGACGGCAGGAAGGCCAGTCTGGCCGTCACGAGCAGCAAGTCGGCACTCGCCCGGAAAATGGGCCTCGCCGGGCCCGGGCTCGTGACGCGGCCCCGAACGGCTTGGTAGAAGCGCTCAATGCGGCCCGGCTCGTGGAAGTACGCGCGTGCCGCCGAGCCTTGCACCCGCGCGACCGAATCGTAGTAGGCAGCCATCCAGCCATCGTCTTTCTCGATCAGCTGCTGGAAGAACCGTCCGCCCTGTTGCACGCGAACGCCCGTGAGACGCTCCCAAGCCGACCGCGAACGTTCACCGCCAGGCGTCACCGCGACGCCATCGCTCACCTCGAACATGGCGCCAAAGAAGTCCAGGACCGGCGCGTAGTCCGAGAGCCTGTCTACGGTCACGGTGGCTCGCAGCGCCTCCGCGGTCGGCTGGTGAAGGTTGTACATCGCAACGTAAAGGCGCGCGAGGACGGGCTCATCGATGAATGTGTCCAGGAAGTCGCCCCGCTCCCTGCGCGCAGCACCCTCCCAGTACTCGCGCCCGAACATCACCGGAAGGCGCGTCGGGCCGAATTGGTAGCGGAACCGTTCTGCTCGGCGGAACGCGAGTTCCAAGTCCGTCAGGGGGAACGCCGAGTCGATGGCCAGGAAGGCTCTGGACGGGTTCACAGTCTCTAGCACGACATCCGGCCCGCACTCGCCCCGCAGTCGGTAGCCGATGATTCGCAGAAGCTTGGCCGTTTCCTCTGACTCGCACAAGCTGATGTCGATGACGCGGTCAGGGCCGGCGTACTCTTCCAACTCGCGGGCTTGGGTCAGGTACTGCTTGAGGAGCCGCAGGTACTCAGTCGGCTCGAACGTGCCGCCTCCGCGGCTGGCATGGTACCCGCCCGTGAAGATGGTCCGTCCGAGGAACGGCAGGATCTCCTCGATGGACAGGTCTGTCGAGAGAGCGGCCATCCGGCTGAACGAATCACGGGTGCCGGGTACGTCGAGGTAGTCCGCGGATTCGGACTCGGGAGCGGGCGCCAACAGTGCACGCACGCCAGCACCCCCCTCACCGGCGGCCTCAAGGGCCTCCAATGCGGAACGCGCAGACTCGGCGTCACCGTGTACGAGCGCGGTAACGGCGGCCCGCCTACGGAGCTCAGAGGCCATGTCGGACCCTGCGGAACTCGCAGCCTCTGTCGCCCGTGCGTAGGCCTCCACGGCCAATGGGTCGCCATAACGGTCCAAGAACTCGGCCCAAGCCGTCTGGGCTGCGGCTTGGTCCGGACTATCCTGGAGCCAGTCCCGAAGGACTTGGCGCGCGTCTGCTGGCTTCCCGTCCCGCTCAAGGGAATCTGCTTCCGCGGTCGACGCCCGGAGGGCATTCGGGACGTGACCGACCAAGATCACTGCAAACGAAATTAGTAAAGCGTTACGCCAGCCCATATTGCTCAGACCGCCACAAATTGTACAACTACGCACGGCCAGAGAGGCGGTCAGTGGCCGCATGACCCGCCAACGAGTTCAACAATTCCCACAAGCGGCGCACGTGCGCCTCACCCGTTCGGATGTTCCCGATCGATACGCGGATCGCGTATCGTCCGCGAAGCTCCGCGTGGGAAAGGAAGAACTTGCCGGTGGCGTTGACGGCCTCCAGCAAGGCACGGCTAGCCGCATCTGCGCGGACGCCGTCGCAGCCGCCCGGACGGTAGCGCAGGCACACAAGCGCGAACTCGACAGGCGCCGCCAGCTCGAACTCCTTGGAGTCTTCGATCCAGCCCGCCAGCAGGCGCGCGAGCCGTATGTGCTCCCGCAGAACGGAACTGATGCCTTCGATGCCAAAAGATCGCAGGACGTACCACAGCTTTAGGGCGCGGAATCGTCGGCCGAGCGGGACAGCGCACTCCATGTAGTTGATTGCTCGTGAGTGCTCTTGGCTCGTGAGGTACTCCGGGACCAGCGAGAACGCGCGACGCAACCAACGCGGGTCAGCGGTGTAGAGCACGCTGCAGTCCATTTGGACGAACAGCCACTTGTGGGGGTTGACCACGAACGAGTCGGCCCGTTCGCAGCCCACGAAATGGTGGCGCATCTCGGGGAGGATGGCGGACGCTCCGGCGTACGCAGCGTCGACGTGCAGCCAGAGACCGTGCGAGTCCGCAACATTGGCAATTTCAGGGACTGGGTCGACAGCAGTCGAGGCTGTCGTCCCGATCGTGGCCGTGACCGCGATCGGAATCAGCCCGGCGTTCCGGTCGGAATTGATGGCGCGGTCGAGACTGTCCGGCCGCATAGCGTAGCGACCGTCACAGGGAATCTTGCGGCACCGCCGCCTACCGTGCCCAAGGGCTGCCATGGCCTTCTCCACCGAGGAATGCGCCTGCTCCGACGTGTAGGTAACGAGACGGTTGAGGTCAAGGGATGAGCCGGCATCTGCTGCCGCCACTGCCGCCCTCTCTCGGGCGGCGATCATCGCGTGAAGGGTTGCCGTGCTGGCTGTGTCGTGGATCATCCCGAACCAGTCTCCCGGGAGTCCCGCGGCTTCCGATAGCCACTCCAATGTGCGCCCTTCCAGTTCGGCCAGGGCCGGCGAGGACTTCCACAACAGCCCGACATTGTTGACCGCAGCCGCCAGCGCGTCCGCCAAGACGCCCGGAGCAGACCCGCCTGCCGCGAAGTAGGCCATGAAGCCCGGATGATTCCAGTGGACGAGGTGGGGGAATACGACGCGCTCGAAATCGGCCAGTATTTCGCTCTGCCGGCTGGGCAAGGCGGGAGGGCGTTTAGGAAGCTTGTCGGCAAGCTCTCCCGGGCCGGCCTTCGGGAGGACCGACACGGCCTCGGGGTGACCGAAATAGTCGGCGATCCAGTCGATCAGCGCACGGCCCGCTTGGCGGAAGCTCTCGGGATCCAGCTCTGGGCTCGCCAAAGGCACCGGCGGAGTACGGCCATCAGGCTCCATGGGACCGGATTCCGGGGATGCGGTTCCTTCCGCTGCTGCAATCTGACCCCTCCATACCGCGCAATGCTGTAGGCTAATCATAGATCTCGGCTTAGCAGCCACCCAGCACAGGAGCGACATACCATGACAAGCACCAGACTGCGCACCTGCATCTACGCAGCCCTCGTCCTGACGCTGCTCGCAACCAGCGCCATGGCTCAGACCGGCTCCCTTCGGGGCAAGGTCATCGACCATAGTGGCGAAGGACTACGCGATGCGATGGTGTACATCGAGCGTATCGGCGTACGCGGCAACTACAAGGTCAAGACCAACAAGCGTGGGAACTACTTCCACGCCGGACTGCCCTTGGGAAACTACAACGTCAGGCTTGAGATCGACGGCAAGCAGGTATACAACGTCAATGGATATCCCCTCAAGCTCGGCGACGACAAGCCTTTGGACTTCGACCTCCGGGAAATCCAGCGCGAGGCGGCGGCGAACCAAGCGGCTGGAGGCCCGACTAAGGAGCAGCTGGCCGGAATGTCCGACGCCCAGCGCAAGGAGTACGAGAGGCAGCTTAAGGCCCGAGAGCAGCAGATCAGCAAGAACAAGAAGCTGAATGAGGCCTTCAACGCGGCCATGGAGGCCAAGCGGCTGAAGGACTTTGACGTCGCCGTCCAGCAGTTCAAGATGGCGGCGGAGATCGATCCGGAGCAGCACGTCATTTGGGGGAATCTGGCGGAGGCCCTCAGCGGTATGGTCACCACGAAGGTTGGCGACGCGCGTGAGGCGGTCGGCGAGGAAGCCATCGCCGCGTACCGCAGGGCGATCTCGATCGAGCCCGACCCGGCGTACCACAACAACTTGGGCCTGCTCTTGATCCGGCTCCAGAGAGTCGAAGAGGGGGCCGCGGAGCTGGAAACCGCTGCGCAGCTGGCTCCCGAGAACGCCGGCACGTACTACTTCAACCTAGGCGCCACGATGGTCAACACGGGCAACACGGAAGGCGCCATCAGCGCCTTCACGAAGGCGACCGAGGTCCAGCCCGACTTCGCCAACGCGTACTACCAGCTTGCGACCGTGCTGGTCGGTACCGCCCAGATGAAGGAGGACGGCACAGTCGTTCCGGCACCCGGGACAGTCGAGGCATACCAGAAGTACCTCGATCTCGACCCTCAGGGTCCGTACGCTGCCAGTGCCCAAGCGATGGTTCAGAGCTTGAGCGGCACGCTTGAGACGACGTTCGAGCAGCCCAAGAGGCGCAGGAGCAGCAGGAAGTAGGCGTGCCAGCCGGGTCTTGGAGCCCGGCAAGAGATTCGAAGAATAATAGCGGCACGGTGCCGGGGTAGGTGCCGTGCCGCTATGGCAAGGGGATCCTGTGCGAAACCTCCTGTTCTTGGTCCTTGGCGTGATTGGCCTTGCGCTTGTCCGCAACCTGATCCGGGAGATCACGCGGCTGATGGCGCGGAAGATGGCCGGGCCGGCCGCCAAGCCCAATAGTGGTTCGGAGGGTGGCAACTCGTCGAAGAAGGCGCCCCCGGGCCGCCTAGAACGGGATCCGCACACCGGCACTTACGTCGATCCAAACGATGCCGTCAGGGCCAACATTGCGGGAACGACCTTCTTCTTCGAGTCGGAGTCGAGCCGCGATGCATTCCTCGCTGATCGGCGACGACGGGCCTAAGCGGCCGCTCCACAGACGCGCACGCCCTCAATGCCAGTCCCGGCTTTCCATCTGCATTGGGGCTCCCGCAATGCGGTGGCGAAGAATCGCCGACCGCGACCGTCGATAGGTCGGCGACAACCGGTCTGCACCTTCGGTCCTCGCCGCCATCCAGGAGGCGGCGAGCGCATCGCGTGCGATGATGGAGCTTCGCGATTCCTGACGGCCCGAGAGTTCCGGCAATCCGACAGGCTGACCCCCACATGAGCAAGTCCAATTCCTACCCGAACTACATCGACGGTGAGTGGATCTCCACCGACCGCCAGTTCCGGAACATCAATCCAGCCGATTCGGACGACTGCGTAGGAGTCTTCCATAAGGCCAGCAGGGCGGATGTCGATTCCGCCGCCGAGGCGGCCCGAAGGGCGTTCCCAGCGTGGGCAGCGCTGGCCTCCCCTGCCCGCGGCGCCTACCTCTACAAGGTCGCCGACATCTTGGAACGCAATTTGGACGAGCTCGCACGGGAAATGACCCGCGAGGAGGGCAAGACCCTGCCGGAGGCGAAGGGCGAGACGATGCGCTCCGTCAACATCTTCCGTTACTTCGCAGGGGAGGCATCCCGGATCCCGGGAATTCAGGTTCCCTCGGAGCGCGACCGGGTCTTCATGTACGCCGTACGCCGTCCGCTCGGCGTGGTGGCCCAGATCAACCCTTGGAACTTTCCCAGTGCTATCCCCGCCTGGAAGCTGGCGCCGGCACTGGTAGCGGGCAACACTGTCCTGGTAAAGCCCGCGACGGCAGCACCGCTGTGTGGCTGGAGGCTCGCCGAAGCCTGCCACAACGCCGGGATCCCACGAGGGGTAGTCAACCTCATCTGCGGCGCCGGCTCAGAGGTCGGCGACGCGATGGTGGAAGCCGATCCCGTCAAGGCCATCTCGTTCACCGGTTCGGTCCCCGTGGGAAAGACAATTCACGCAAAGGCGTCCGCAAGGCGCATGCGCATCCAGCTCGAAATGGGGGGTAAGAACCCCACAATCGTGCTGGCGGACGCCGATCTGGACAAGGCAGTAGCGAACACGGTCAACGCGGCGATGTTCTCGACTGGGCAGAAGTGCACCGCAACCAGCAGGGTCATCGTCGAAGACCCCGTCCACGACGAGTTCCTAGAGCGGGTCGTCGCCGCAACGAAGGCCCTGCGCGTCGGAAACGGGCTGGAACCCGGAGTGGACGTCGGCCCGGCCATCGACCAACCGCAGCTGGACACCAACGACCGATACTGCCGGTTGGCCGAGCGTGAGGGGGCCAGACTGGAATGCGGTGGACGCGTGTTGACCGAGGGATCGCTGGCCAAAGGCTACTTCTTCGAGCCCACGGTGTTCAGCGGCGTGACCGAGGACATGCGGATTGCACAAGAAGAGGTGTTCGGGCCGGTGCTAGGGGTGATGCGCGCGTCAGACTTCGACGACTGCATGCGCATCGCCAACAAGACTGAATTCGGCCTGTCGGCTTCGATCCAGACCCGCGATGTCTCGCGCATCTTCGAGTACATCAACGGCATCGAGGCGGGGCTGATCACGGTCAACCTTCCGAGCGCAGGTGTGGAGTACCAGCTCCCCTTCGGAGGATCGAAGGAGTCCAGCTTCGGGCCCAAGGAGCAGGGGCCGGTCGCCCTGGACTTCTACACTGACTTCAAGACCGTTTATCTCGGCTACTAGCAGCGGCCATTGCGCGGCACGGCACATGGCCGGTCGGGACGGTCGCGTGACTGTACAATCGTGGGGTGGCCGGGGCCAGTTCCAAGATTCGCGCCCGTGGCGGCCGGGCAAGTTGGAGCTCCAGGCGGGCACGTAGCTCAGTCGGTTAGAGCGCCTGCTTCACACGCAGGAGGTCCCCAGTTCGAGTCTGGGCGTGCCCACCATCTGAAGCGCGCCCGCCGGCGTACGAGGACGGGCGAAGCGCGGCGCTGGGCCAAAGCGGGAGCTGTTCCGCCCAGTTCCCATGACTCTAAGGGGACCGCCTGATGCGAACCGCGCGACGTGCGCGCTGGTCGTTGGCAGCGCTGTTGGTGGGCTTGAGTGCACCAGCTGTGCTGTCTGGTCAGCGACCCGCCAACATCGTCCTGATCCTTGCTGACGATCTGGGCTACGGGGACTTGAGCGCCTACGGCGCCGATCGCTACGAGACCCCCAACATCGACCGCTTGGCGTGGGAGGGCAAGCTGTTCACCGACGCCCACTCCCCGCATCCCGTGTGCACTCCGACTCGGTACGGCCTGATGACGGGCCGCTACAGCTGGCGCACCTGGGCAGGAACATCCAACGTATGGTCGGACGACCCGCTGCTGATCGAGGAGGGTCGGTACACTCTGCCGATGCTCCTCAAGGACGAGGGCTACCGGACCGGAATCGTGGGCAAGTGGCACTTGGGCTACGGTCGCCCAGGCTCCGCCAACTGGTCGGATGCGGGCGTGGACTACAACGGCGAGATCTCGCCCGGGCCGCTTGAGGTGGGATTCGACTATTACTTCGGCATACCCCACGTGGGCCAGCAGCCGCATGTCCTGATCGAGAACCATCGAGTCGTAGGCCTCTCGCCGGATTCCCCGCTGCGGCTGCACAGGGACCAGCGCTGGATCGGGCGCGTGTCGTACCTCCAACGCTTCGGTTTTCCGCCGCGGCACTTCTTCTCCGGGGGTCTGGGGGCCCTCTATGACCATCGGCAGCTGGCCGTCAAGCTGACGGAAGAGGCCGAACGCTGGATCCGGGAGCAAGCGGACCGGCCATTCTTCCTCTACTTCGCCCATCGCGATACCCACGGTCCGATTGCTCCCAACGAGCGCTTCCTCGGCTCAAGCGGCATCGGCCCGTACGGTGACTTCGTGCTCGAACTGGACTGGTCGGTCGGCCGCATTCTGGACACGCTCGATGAGCTTGGCCTCTCGGACGACACGCTCGTCCTCTTCTCGAGCGACAACGGCGCGGTCCGGCGCGATCTGTCCGGCCATCTGGTGAACGGCCCGCTACGCGGGCAGAAGACCGAAGCCTACGAGGGAGGCCAAAGGGTCCCGCTCTTGGCGCGCTGGCCGGGCCGGATCATGGCCGGGTCGCAGTCCGACGCGCTGATAGCCCTAACGGACACGCTGGCAACGCTGGCGGACCTTCTGGGCCGCGAACTGCCGCCCGGCGCCGGGCCCGACAGCTTCAGTTTCCTCGGGCCGTTGCTCGACCAAGAGTCGACAGGCCCGATGCGGGAGTCCCTAGTGCACAACGGTTACTTCGGCGGCTACGGCATCCGTCAGGGAGACTGGAAGCTGTTGCTGTTCCAAGGCGGCGGCGGCCGCAGTGTCGTCGACGGTGTCTGGCACCCCTTCGAGACCGACCGGAGCATTCCTTACGGCCAGCTGTACAACCTCCGTGACGACCTCGGGGAACGCCGCAATCGATTCACATCGGAACCGGACCGGGTGGCGTCGATGACCCGCCTGTTGCGCCGAATCCGCTCAGCTGACGGCAGCCGCTAGCCCAGCCCCTCCGACACGACGCGCGAGTGGGCGGCAGAGTCGGACCGCCCGACGGAGCCGTCACAAGCCCAGCGAGAAACCGTGACCAAGCCGGCCATTGAGAGCAGCGCCGATGCTCATCGAAACGGCCAGACTGTCGCCGACTCCCAAGCCTTCGTACACGTCTCTCGTCGCCTCGAATGCCTCTGGCATCCGCCCGTAGAAGGTGAGGCGGCGGGGGGCCAGCAACGCGGCGATCCCCGGAAAGTCCGCGTGGCGCATGGCACCCAAGACGACCGGCCCGTCAAAGTGCGCGGCCGGCGCGCGGGCCAAGATGGCGTGGGATATTTCGGAGTCGAGCACGGCCGCGTAGAGCGCCCATCCGGCGGCCGGGCCGACCCCGCTGACAGCGACGGGCCGGTGCCCGGCCCGCTCTCGCAAGACCTGAGCCGCGGCAAGCACGGCGGCAATGCGAACAGTGTCCACCGTGCGCCCAGCGTGCATCGCATTGCGCAGCAGGGACTTCCAGACCGACTTGGGCCAAGTCGCCAGACCCGTCCCCGGCGGGAACACGATCATGACCGGGTTCGAGCCGAACCTTCGCATGTTTCGCAATAGCTGTGCAGCTGCCACGGGCCCCTCCCCGGGAGCCGCGATGTGCAACAGAGCCGGCCCATCCGGCGACTCGGGGACCCTCAACACTGCCTCGACCGGCACATCACCCGGATAACGGAAGGCCAGCGCCTCGAACCCTTGCGGCGGCTCGAGCGAGCCGGGGAACGTCTCGGGGGCCGGGATGCTCTCAGGAATCGTCGGGAAGACTTGGCCGCGCAGTGCCGTGAGTACTTCCGCGCGCCTAGCCTCCCAATCTTCGGGCCCTGCCCACCGGGTCGGCGCGGGGTCCGGTATGAAGAACTCGTGCGCGAAGTGGTTTCGGGCGTCGGCGGGTGGACTGCCCTCGAACACGGAGAGTTCTGCCGCGTCGATCGGGTCGAATGCCGTGTCGATCTCGCGGGGCTCACGCCGCAGGATCCAGCGGTCCAGCCACTTCACCGCCTCGGCCCGCAACAGGTCCGAGTCTTCGTGGCCGCTGTCAACCTCCAGATTCCGAAACCGGTCGGGCATCCCTTGCGATGTGTAGAGCGCACCCATGGCCGACGAGAACTCCTCGTACCCCTCGACCGGGAATAACCGGTCCGTTCGGCCATGTGCCGTGAATAGCGGCCTTGGCGAGATGAGCGCCCCGAGATGGATCAGGTCCTGCATGCGGAAGTTGACTGGGAACATGCAATCGCAGTGCAGCCGCTGCGTGTCGTTCGCTACAGCAGCGGCGTAGGTGGCGATGCCCATGATCGGGATCGCCGCCTTGATCCGGGGCTCGACAGCGGCCGAGAACCAGCTCATCGCGGCCCCGCCAGACCTGCCCGTGATCGCAAAGCGCTGGCTGTCGACCTCAGGGCGCGTCTCGAGGTAGTCCAGCGCCCGAATCACGTTCCAGACCTCCAACCCTGCCGGGCTGTACGCGCGGGTGTACCACTCGTACATCTCCTGGTTGTACACGCCATGGTGCAGAGCGGCGGTCTCGGCAATCTGCAGCGGGTCGATGACTAGAGCCGCGTAGCCGTGCTTGGCCAAGGTGTGCCCGTGGCGCTGGTAGGACGTCTTGGCGCCATGCGGAGAGTAAGCGTGGCCGCAGACGTAGATGACGGCAGGGACAGGGCCCTCCCCAGCAGAGGGCAGGTAAAGGTTTGCCGTTACGTAGACCTTTGGCAGGCTCTCGAACGAAATCCTCTCCACTGCGTAGCCGGCCCGCTCTATTCGACCCCTCACCTGCGGATTCAGGGGCGTCCGGGAGAGGTGGGAGCCCAAGCCCAGCATTTCCCGAAGCTCCGCCAATCGCCGATCCCGAACGGCGTCCCAGGCTTCCTCCGTCGAAGTCTCAGCAACGGCCCGGTCCGTGATTCGGCGCGCTTCCGCCATGAAGTGGGACATCATCGCCTCCTGTGCTGTGGAGGCGGCGTCCGCAGATCCTGAGCCACGGGTGCTGTTGCATGCAGTCAGTGCGAACAGGCCCGCGGCCAATGCCCAAGACCATTTCGTGCCCGTCGAGTGACCCGTCATCCCTCCGTACAATACCCCACGCCGGTGCAAGCGAGGGAGCGGCCACCGCAGCCGAAGCAAGCGTTCAGCGAGGCGTGAGAGATGGGGAGGGCTGGCCCGTGACTGGCCTAGGCCAGCCGCCGCTCGAGTACCCCGCACCGGCCGGATCGAGGACTCTCCCGCGGCTTGGGGACACTCTCGCGCCTGTGACATCTTGACCCCGTGCCGGGCCGTGGGCCACGCCTTCCTCGCATGGTGGACAAGGGCATCATGAAGCACTACGCCCCACCGGCGATGGCGGTCAAGCTGGCACGGTCACGCATCGTGCCCGTACGTCTGCAGTGCCCGATTCGGAGGGGTAATCCTTGCCCGAGAGCCCCTTGCAGGCCAACACCACCATGGAGTTGCGCGGCAAACCTAAAGAAGCACTTTCAGCGCCGGCCAAGTCTGGTGGTGGAAGGCGATATGTGCCTGTCCTACGCGGATGGGTGGGCCAACGAGCGGTGGGCGGGGACGGCGCGTGGACAAGTGCGTGGCCCCGTACGTGATCGTGCTGCTGGACCACGATTTGCGGTGGCGGGGGACGTACAAGTTGTTGGAGGCGGTCAAGCTGCCGGACTTCGCTCTGGATGTTATCTCGCCATACAGCGAGCTGCGCAACCGGAAGGCGGCAAGGAAGCTGTACGCGCGGATGTGATCCGGGTGCAGTTCCAGTTGCGGCCGGAGGCAAGGCGTGCGGGGCCACAGCTGGTGCGCTGCGAGTTGGCGGGCCGGGAGTACTGGCATGCCCGCAGTCCCTTCGTTCGCATCCGACGCAACAGCTCTTCCGCGATCTAATTGAAGTCCGCGTGTGCGACATTCGCGACGATGGAATGGGCACGCATAACGCCATCCGCGGGCGCTAGAGAGAAGATCGGATTGCGAGCCTCATCCGCGAGTTCGCTCAGGCTGCTGCGGAAATGCTTGTTGGTCGCAACAAGATTCTAGACAGTCGGGCCATTCTCTGGAGAGCAAATCTTCAGAGTCTGAACGGGCAAGGTCTCCCGGAAGGAGGTACAGCCCAGAGAACCCCCTGCAGAACACGGGCCTTCGGATATCGCCGAACTTCGATGGCAGCTGGACGCATCGATGGATTGTTGCTTCCTGTCGAGATCCTTCCCAAGGTTCGATTAGCTTGCCTTCGTCCAAGGATTTGGCTGTGAGGTTGGCCTAGGGGTCAGGATCGACAGCCAGAACCATATGGTCCAATTCGGCGAGCATCCGTGCAACGTGGAGTATGAACGGAGTCTTTCCTACGCCTCCCTTGTTCCTGAAGTCCGTCAGGGTGGATCCGCTAATCGCCGAGCACGCAGGGTGCAGTGAATCCAATTGGACTCAGTACGGAAACTAGGCTCTGCCTGTCCGTTGTCCAGCAATTCTCTTCGCGCGACGGCGATTCCCAAACCGAATCGCTGTACGAGGCCGAGCACCCGCATTGATTCGGCCAGGCTCGGGTTCCGGTAGTCGGTGACCAGTGGCTGGCCGAAGTTCTCCGCAGTGACAGCTCCGTAAGGGCCACCCGGGCTCACGATCTCTACACGGTCGTCGAACCAGATGACGCGGACCGGTGCGTTCGTCGCCTCATAAGTTCGGTGCATGACTGCGTTGTAGGTTATCTGGCGTAGCGACGCTGCCGGATAGGTAGAGCGCCGCTGTTCGCAGCGGGCGGCCGTGAAGTCGATCGCGGTCCGGTTGTGGGCGTCGAGTTTGTCGTTTAGACGCGCCAACTGTCTGGTGATCGGACCTCCGCATCGTGCTTCATCCACGACTTCACCTGAGAGCTCGGTGCCCAAGATGCGAAGGAACTGAATGTACGCACCAGGGAGGAAGTCCTGTGGCCCAACGCCAAGGATCAGCAGCCCAACAATCGTTGGAGTTGGCTGATCTACAGATGTGATCATCTTGGCTGCCGCTAGGCGTTCCTCAGTAGTCCTGTCGTTCGCGGCGAGCAGTTCCCGATCGACGGCTCGCGGCAGATACTCGTCCTCGAATCGGCGGAGGTCGAGATCCGACAGCGTTGCGCTGGGGACAGACTGCACGTCGAATGGGGCATTCCGGTGGTGCCTCCTCTCGTTCAAGATCCGCTCATCTTGCGCGTTAGCAATCGCCCTGCGGGGACCGACTCGGATCCAGATCTTGCCGCGCGAGCGAACCGGAGGCACGTCCGCTGGTTGGACCTTGACTACTGCCACGTCGCATCCGGTAAGAGTCCGCTTAGTGACGGACATTGCGGGAGGAGGCAGTGTATGGCCATCGGTCTTGATGTCCGCCAGCCGCTGGAGCAGGCGGTCCGTAACTTCAATCCCCGAGGGGATGCCATTGTCACGCACGCCTACGAACACCACTCCGGGAAGGCGGTGGCCTGGGAGGTCGCTGGCGAACGCGCAGACGGCTCGCCGGATCCTCTCGATGGGCCTTTCCTTCTTCCCGGGAGTCTCTAGAAGCGACTGCTGCCGCTCAACGAGTTCAGACTCGATGTCGGCCATCAAGGCCGCGAGTTCCTGATCCGAGTAGGTGTGCCTCACTTCGGGCTCCTCCCCTCGGCGACTCGCCTCCCGGTGATTCCTTCACATTGGACTGGGGCGAATCGGCACGTCGCGTGGGAATGCGACTGCTGACGTCTGTTTCTGGATGCCATAGGTCGCCCTCTCACAGATCCTCCTATCCCGCAATCAACCAAACTTGCTGCCGCAGCGAAGCAGCTGCGTGTCGCTCTCTCCGGCGGCACAGGATGTGGCGACGCAACTGATCAGGATCGCCGCCTTGGTCCGCGGCTCGACGGCGACCGAGAACCAGCCCATCTTGGCCTTCCCACGGCGTGCCCTCGGCGCTGGTAGCACATCTATGCGCCACGGGTAGGGTAAGCATGGCGAGGAACGTAGATGACGCCGAGGACGGGGCCCTCCCATCCAAGTGGCGGCTTGGGGTTGGCCGAGACGTACACCTTTGGCAGGCTGTCGTACACGGTCCTCTCGACCACCTAGCGGACCCGATCAATTTGGCCTCTAACCTGCTGAGCCGGGACGACCGGAAGGAATTGGGAACCAAGCCCGGTATTTCCCTGAAATTCGCCAATCGCCGATCCCGAACGGCGTCCCATGATTCTCGCGAAGGCGTCACCGCAAGAGTCCGCTGCGTGGTTCGGCGCGCCTCAGCCTCAGGGTGGGACAGGATCGCTTCTTGCGCTGTGCAGGCGTTGGCCGCAAGGCCTGACCCTCAGGCGCTGTCGCATGCAATCAATGGGAAGAGCACCGCGGCCAATGCCCAGGACGGTGTCGTGCCAGTCGAATGACGCGTCATCCCTCCGTACAATACTCCACGCCGGTCCGGGTGGGACCGCGAGCACCGCAGTGCGGAGCTGGGCGCGGGCAGCACTTTGAGCGGCTCTACTCGCCCGCAGTATGCTGATGCCTAGCCCGATGCACCGAAGCCAAGATCGCACTCCGATTCGGGGATCCGCTCTTCCTTTAGGAGTCCTTGGGTGCGGATTGGCCGCATCCGCCCTCAGCTGCAGCGGACCGCTCCAGCCGGAACTGCCGCCTGCTGGTGACACCCTCGTGCGCGAGCAGATCACATTTGGTCCGAAGAACCACTTCTTCGGGTACATCGGCCACGTGGGCACGATTCCCTGGAACGAGAGCGGCAGGTACATCGTGGCCCTCCGAACAGACTTTGTCGACCGAATGCCTAGCCCGGACGACGCCGCCGACGTCATCCTGCTCGACACTACCGACGGATATGCCGTCCGTGCCGTCGACACGACCAGGGCCTGGAACGTGCAACAGGGGACGATGCTGTTCTGGAACCCCACCAGCCCCGAGACCCAGTTCTACTTCAACGACCGCGATCCGCAAACCGGCAAGGTGTTCACAGTCCTCTACGACGTGGCGGAGGGACGTCGGATCCGAGAGTTCCGGTATCAGGACACTCCGGTTGCAAACGGCGGCGTGTCTCTAGACGGTCGGCGGTTCGCGGCGATCAACTACGCGCGGATGGCGCGATTGCGGCCCGTGACGGGCTATCCGCTGGCGTGGGACTGGACCGAGGGCGTCAGCGCGCCGGAAGACGACGGAGTGTTCGTCGTGGATTCGGAAACCGGAACGAAGCGCTTGGTCGTCTCGTTCCACCAGCTGGCCGATGCCCTGCGGCGGGAACGCCCTGAGATCGACTCCATGCCCTTGTTCATCAACCACACTCTCTGGAACAGGAGCGGGCATACCCTGTTCTTCTTTGCCCGAGCGAACTTCCGCCGTCCCGGGCGTCTCAACGCAGCATTCACGGTTGCTTCCGACGGAACCGGCCTTCGCCGGCTGGAAACACACATCGGAGGCCATCCTGAATGGGATGCCGGATCGCTGATGATCGGGTCCATCGCCAAGCGCCAAGCCGTCTTTGACGTGGATTCGCAGCAGATGGTCGGGCTGATCGGCGAGGCGGACTTGTTTCCGGACCCCGAGGGAGACATCGCACTGTCGCCCGATTTGGATTGGCTTGCGAACGGCTACAAGCAAGATGGAGAACTGCACTACGTGGTCCACAACCGCCGCAACGGCACGACCTACCGTGCCGGAGGTTTCGACCTGCACGGCCGGGTCTCGGGGGATCTACGGTGCGACCCTGCACCGCGATGGAATCGTAAGGGCGACGCGCTGCTGATCCCAGGGATGACAGAGCATGGAACGAGGCAGATGTTCCTCCTCCGATTGCCGGATCGCGGCTGAATTAATTCGCAAGTCGGATATGCTCATATCCAGTGCCTAGTTCCCCAGGCCGCAATGCCATGTCCGGCGACTCGAGCTGGCCCGCGGAAATCAACCTAGCCTTCGCGGAGGCTCTCTACGCAGACTACCTTCGTGACCCTTCAAGGGTCTCGGACGAATGGCGCAGGTACTTCGACTCCCTCGCAGTGCCGAAACGCCGCCAGGCACGAGACGACGGACAAGGCGCGGCCCGCCCTGCCCCAAGCCTGCAACGGAGGCCTCACGGCCAACCCCCCACACCTCGCAGAGCCGGCTCAGGACGCGCCAAGACACCGCATCGCACCGCCGCGGGAGCGGCCCCGGCAGCCACTCACAGCAGCAGCGACAGAGTCGGTGCAGCGGCCTTGCAACACTGCGTTGACAAGATTGTCAGCGCATACCGCGCCCGCGGCCACATGGAGGCGCGCATCGATCCGCTGGGCATGCGTCAAGTGCACACGTCCCCCGAGCTCGATCCGTCGTTCGTTGGGCTGGGAGATGAGGACCTCGACCGGAAGATCTCCCCGGCAACCCTGTCAGGCTGCTCGCTCGACACACCCAGGGCCGTGATCGAGCGACTTAAGGAAACCTATACCCGGTCCGTCGGCGCACAGTTCATGCACATCGACGACTCGGGCGTTCGCGAGTGGATCCAAGAGCGGATGGAATCCGTCGCCAACCGCGTGCAGCTGAGCGAGGCACGGCAGTTTCGCATTCTGACGCGCCTGACAGACGCCACGATCTTCGAGGACTTCATCCAGAAGAAGTTCGTCGGCGCCAAGAGCTTTTCCCTCGAGGGCTGCGAAACGCTGATCCCGCTGCTCGACTTGCTAATCGAGCGGGCCAGCCATCACGGTGTCAATGACCTCATCATCGGAATGGCTCACCGAGGCAGGCTAAACGTGCTGGCGAATATTCTCGGGAAGAGCGCTAGAGAGATCTTCCGCGAGTTTGCGGACGTAGACCAAGAGAAGTACAGCAGCAGCGGCGGCGACGTGAAGTACCACTTGGGTTACCGAAGCTGGTGGCGCAGCTCCCAAGGCGAGCACGTGCGATTGTCCCTATGCTTCAACCCGAGCCATCTGGAATACGTCAATCCCGTCGCGGTTGGACGCACGCGTGCGCGGCAGGACCGGCGGGGAGATCGCAATCGAACCCGAGGTCTCTGCATCCTGCTCCACGGAGACGCGGCGTTCGCAGGCGAAGGCATCGTCCAAGAGACGCTGAACATGAGCCAGCTCCCCGGCTACACGGTCGGCGGCACGATCCACATCATCGTCAACAACCAGATCGGATTCACAACCCAGCCTGCCCAAGGGCGCTCCAGCATCTATGCCGCGGGCGTGGCAAAGATGCTCCAGATTCCGATCCTCCACGTAAACGGCGAAGACCCGGAGGCTGTGGCGCAAGCGGTGCGCTTGGCGGTGGACTTCCGCAAGGAGTTCCGGCGGGACGTGGTGATCGACATGTACGGCTACCGCAGGCGGGGCCACAACGAGACCGACGATCCTAGGTACACGCAGCCGTTGATGTATGAGCAGATTGCGGCGCACAAGCCCGTCCGAGAGGCGTACCTCGAACATCTCCTGAACCAAGGGGGCGTCAGCCGAAAAGCCGCCCAGCGGATTGCCACGGAGCGGCGCCAGCACTTGGAGAACGAACTGGCATCGGCGAAGCACGACCACTACATCGATGTCGGCGAGCAGGTCGCGGGAGACTGGACCGGATTCAACACCGGCACGGATGAGCAGGTCGCCGAAATCCAGACTGGTGTGCGGACGAGGCGGCTTCTGGCGGCCATCCTCGACCGCATTGGACGGACACCCGACAGCTTCAACCCGCATCCGCGCCTGGAGCGCATGCTGAAGGCACGCACGGAGATGGCCAGGGGGCAGCGGCCAGTCGACTGGGCCGCCGCCGAAGCGGTGGCGTTCGGCACGCTGCTGGTCGCGGGACACCGCATCCGCCTCACGGGGCAGGATTGCGAGCGGGGAACGTTCTCGCACCGTCACGCCGTGCTGCGCGACTTCAAGACCGGGAAGCGCCACATCCCGCTGCAGCATCTCACTCCACGCCAGGCAGAATTTGAGATCCACAACAGCCCACTCTCGGAAGGAGGCCCCCTAGGATTCGAGTACGGCTACAGCATGGAGTGGCCGGACGGCCTGACCGTCTGGGAGGCGCAGTTCGGCGACTTCGCGAATTCGGCCCAAGTGATCATCGACCAGTTCATCTCCAGCGGGGAGGACAAGTGGCACCTGTGGAGCGGGCTGGTGATGCTGCTCCCACATGGATTTGAGGGACAGGGACCCGAACACTCCAGCGCGAGGCTGGAGCGGTTCCTGCAGCTCGCGGCGGAGGACAACATTCAGGTGGCCTGCCCGACCACGGCGGCCCAGTACTTTCACCTGGTGCGCCGGCAGATCCTGCGGCCATGGAGGAAGCCGCTGATCGTGATGGCGCCAAAGAGCCTATTGCGCCACCCGCAAGTCGTCTCTGAAATGGAGGAGCTTGCAACAGGCACGTTCCAGCGAATCCTCGTGGACCCGGTAGAGAACAGCAGCCGCGTCAAGCGTGTCCTGGCGTGCAGCGGAAAGATTTACTACGAACTCGAGGCAGCGCGAGAGAAGTCCGGCGCGGTGGATCTGGCGATCGTCCGCTTGGAGCAACTCTATCCGCTGAGCAGCGAGGCCTTGCAGGCCGCTGTGGCGCCGTTCATGCGTGCTCGCCTCTACTGGATCCAAGAGGAGCCGCGCAACATGGGCGCTTGGCGCCACCTGCAGATGAGTTTCGGCGGAGCGTTCACCGACGTGGTGTGCCGACCCGAGTCCGCTAGTCCGGCCACAGGTTCGCCTCGTGCCCACAAGCGGGAGCAGAAACGACTCGTCGAGCGCGCATTGGCCGTCGGCTAGGGTTGGAGCATCGGTGATGGCAGTAGAACTGGTGATACCCGAAGCTGGCGAGTCCATCACGGAGGTCCGTGTGGGAGCTTGGCGCAAGCCTGAGGGCTCCTGGGTCGCGCTGGACGAAGTCTTGGTGGAAATTGAGACTGACAAGGCGGCGATGGAGCTGCCCGCGCCGATCGAAGGCACTCTGGCCAAGATCCTCAGGAAGGAAGGCGAGGATGCATCCCCCGGAGATGTCATAGCCCTATTGGAGGCGGGAGCGCCACCTGGCGAGGCGGAACGGCGACCGGAGCGAGCGCCGGCAGGTCAGGTACGGTCGGACAGCGAAGCGCCTTCACAAGGCCCGGAACCGCGGGTCATGCCCTCGGCCCGCCGCATCTTGGCCCAAGGGGGAATGTCTCCATCGGCCTCTGAGGCGACCGGTCCCGGAGGCCGAGTGCTCAAGGAGGATGCCCTCCGGTCCGTCGGACACCTTTCGCCCGCGAATACACCACCGCAACCGGCCTCACAACAGAGGGCCGGGGACCGATCTCAACCGTCCGAACCGACGCAGGAACCTCCCCCTGAGCAATCAGGGCCGGGAGCGGTGCCACCGGTCGTGGGGCCGCCCAAGGATGGCACGCGCGGTGAGAGCGTCGTCCCCATGACGCCGCTGCGGAAAGTAGTCGCCCGGAACCTGGTCCGCGCTCAGCAGGAGGCGGCGCTGCTCACAACCTTCAACGAGGTCGACATGAGCGAGGTGATCCGCCTCCGACGCACCTATGCCGCAGCATTCCAGAAGCGGCACGACATCAAGCTCGGGTTCATGTCATTCTTCGTCAGGGCCGTAGTGGATGCTCTTCAAACGGTTCCGGCAATCAACGCGCGGATCAATGGCGAAGACATCGTCTATCGGAACTATCAGGACATTGGCATCGCGGTCGGAGGCGGGCGCGGACTGGTCGTTCCGGTGATGCGGAACGCCGAGAGCATGACCTTTGCGCAAATCGAGAAGACGATAGCGGACTTCGCCGACCGGGCTCGGCGCAACAAGCTCGAACTGTCGGAACTCCGCGGAGGCACCTTCACAATCTCCAACGGGGGCATCTATGGCTCCATGCTCTCGACGCCGATCATCAACCCACCCCAGAGCGGCATCCTCGGCATGCACGCCATCCAAGATCGAGCAGTGGCGGTCGACGGCCAAGTCGCAGTCCGGCCCATGATGTACATCGCCCTGACGTATGACCACAGAATCGTCGACGGGCGGGAAGCGGTGACGTTCCTTAAGCGGGTGAAGGAACTGGTGGAAGAGCCCGAAAGGATCTGGTTGCAAGTGTGATCGGCCGGAGCCTTACCGACATCGGCAGCCGTCGCAGAGTAGCTCCAAGGCGCAGAATCACATGAACAGCCACGACTTGGTCGTAATCGGCGCCGGGCCAGGCGGGTACTGTGCAGCCGTCCGTGCCGCCCAGCTGGGCCTTGACGCGGCCTGCATCGAGCGCGAGCCGATGCTCGGGGGCACGTGTCTGCGGATCGGATGCATTCCCAGCAAGGCGTTGCTGGAGTCATCTGAGATCTACGAGCGGACCTTGTCCGGACTGGATCACCATGGGGTCCTGGCCGAGGGCGTCCAGCTCGACCTGCGTCGTATGCTGCGCCGGAAGGATGTCGTCGTGGCCCAACTAGGCGCGGGAGTGGCAGGCCTGCTCAAGAAGAACCGCGTCACCCGGTACACAGGAACGGCACGGTTCAGGTCGCCGGGCCGCTTGGAAGTGAGCGGGCGCGGCGAGAGGCTCGAGATCGCGGCCGCCCACATCATCATCGCGACGGGAAGTCGGCCTGCAAGCCTGCCGGGAATCGCGCTGGACGGAGATCGAATCGGAACGAGCACGGAGGCCCTCTCGTACCCCGAAGTCCCGGCGCGCCTCGCGGTCATCGGCGCCGGCTACATCGGGCTCGAGCTCGGTTCTGTGTGGCGGAGACTGGGTTCCCAAGTGACAGTCTTCGAGTACCTCGACCGAATCCTGCCCGGGATGGACGCAGAAGTCGCCAGGGCAGCCCGGACCATCTTCGCGAAGCAGGGCTTGCGTTTCCGGCTGGGGAGCCGGGTGACCGCCGCCAAGAGAAGCGGTCGGGTGTGCACCGTTGAGACAGAGGGGAACCAACCGTTCGAGTGCGACCGTGTGCTGGTGTCGGTAGGGCGGCAAGCGAACACGCAAGGGCTCAACTTGGCGGCTGCGGGAGTTAGGCTGGACGATCGCGGCAGGATCGCGGTCTACGAATCCTTCCAGACATCCGCGCACGGCGTGTACGCGATCGGCGATGTCATTCGCGGTCCGATGTTGGCCCACAAGGCCGAAGAGGAGGGGATAGCCTGCGTCGAGCGCATCGCCACGGGCTATGGCCACGTCAACTATGACGCCATTCCAGGGGTGGTCTACACACACCCAGAGATTGCCTCAGTCGGCAAGACGGAGGAACAGCTAAACCAGGCGGGCATCCCATTCCGGAAGGGCCGCTTCCCATTTGCGGCGAACGGTCGGGCGCGGGTGATCGGCGGCACAGAGGGCTTCGCAAAGGTCCTAGCCCATGCGGAAACCGACCGAATACTCGGCCTGCACGTGATCGGGCCGCGTGCCGGTGACCTGATCGCGGAGGCAGCCGTAGCGATTGAGTTTGGTGCCACCAGCGAGGATGTCGCCCGGTCCAGCCATGCGCACCCCACGCTTGCGGAGGTGCTGAAGGAGGCCTCACTAGCAGTTGAAGGCAGGGCAATCCACCTCTGAGCAGTGGCCGGATAGGCGTCCGCGGCACGCCCCAAGACTGGCTGACAGCCTAGCCGAACGATCGCGGCAAGTCTAGTGGCCGCCCGCCAAGTCGGGAAAGTGCGCGGGCGGAAATCCTCGCTCGACTCGGGCCGGCCAACCGCCGCCCATGCCGTTTATCACGTTCTAGGGGACTTAAGGTGGTGGCCAGGGACGGAATCGAACCGCCGACGCCGGCCTTTTCAGGGCCGCGCTCTACCGACTGAGCTACCTGGCCGAAACCTCAGTCTAGCGCACGGCAGAACGACCCACCAATCCAAGGGAGCCGATGCTAGATGCCCAGCGCAGCTGTTCCAAGCGCATACACAGCCAGCGGGACGATGAGTAGCCCGATCACGTCGAGCGCCACTCCCGCCCGGGCCATCTGCGGAATTGTGATCCATCGACTCGAGAAGATGATTGCGTTCGGCGGTGTTGCCACCGGAAGGGCGAATGCAAACGAGGCCGTGACCGCCATCGGGAGCAGCAACAGGTAGGGATGCACTCCAAGCTCGGCACACATTGCCGTCACCACCGGCGAGAGCATCAGGACCGTGGCAACGTTCGAGGTCGTCTCCGTCATTGTGGTCACCAAGACGCAAACACAGACCACTAGCATCCACTCCGGCAAGCCAGCCAGCGCTCCCAAGGACTGGCCCACCCACCCGGCGAGCCCGCTGCCAGTGATCGCACCGGCGAGGGCAAAGCCGCCGCCGATGAGGAAGACGATTCCCCAAGGCGTGCCGCGGGCTACTTGGCGCCAAGCGAGCAGCCTATGTGTGCCTTCCTTACGGGAAGCGCCAGAGCGAACCCCGAATAGAAGGAGCGCCATCGCCATGGCAACGGTAGAGTCGTGGATCGCGCCCGGCTGCGGAAAGAGGCTGGACCATCCTGGAATAAGGACCGCGCCGATCTGCAGCGGAGCCCGGAGGATCCACAGCATTCCCGTAGCAGACGCGACGGCGAGTACACGCTTCTGCGGCACTGACATGGGACCCATCGAAGCCAGCTCGGAGCGGACAACGTCCTGACTGCTCTCGAAACGAACTGCGGACAAAGGGGCGCGTGCCCCGAATCGGCACAGGTAAACCCAAGTGACCGGCAGGAACACGGCTACGATCGGTAAGGCGACCATCGACCATTGCGCGAAGGTGATCTGGGGAAGATCGGGAAGTGCCTCGTTCGCAAATCCCAAGAATGCCACCGTGGTCGGAGAGCCCACGACCGTTCCGATGCCTCCGATGCTCGCCGCATAGGCGATTCCAAGTAGCAAGACCGAACCGAACGTGTCACGTGCGACTTGCTCCGCAGGCTGTCCGTCCGCCACCCCGCGCACCTTCGCCGAGGGGACGAGCTGATTGACGACGGCCATTGCCATCGGAAGCAGCATCATCGTCGTTGCCGTGTTCGAGATCCACATGGACAGAACGGCCGTAGCGACCATGAATCCGAGCACGATTGGCCGAGGGCGCGATCCGAATCGCACGATGATGTTCAGGGCGATCCGGCGGTGCAAGTTCCAGCGCTCCATGGCCTGAGCAATGATGAAGCCGCCGATGAATAGGAAGATCAGGTGGTTCGCGTACCTCGCCGAAACCGCCTGGCTGGACTCCACTCCTAGCAGCGGAAGCGCCGCTAGCGGTACCAAGCCGGTCACGCCGATGTGGACGGCCTCGGTTACCCACCAGCAGATCATCAACGCCGCCACCGCGGCGGTCTTGTTTGCAGCATCCCCCATGCCAGCAGGCGCCGGGAGCAGCAGGATCAGAACAAAGCACGCAAGGCCCGCCCACAAACCCAGTGACTGCCTGGAGAGCCCGAGCATGCGGATGCCCCGCCTAAAATGCCTTCGGCGCGGCTAGCGAATATCGCAGACCCTCGACGCACCGAGGACGGACCGCGGTATCGGTGGTAGCGCTACGGGGATTCGAACCCCGATCTGAGCCTTGAGAGGGCCCTGTCCTAACCCTTAGACGATAGCGCCCCAGTACCTGCTCATTTTACCACGGCCCCCCGGTCTCCAAGCGGCGATAATGACGGTTCGGGCGGGGCCAGAATCGAAGCGTGGGAATCCTGCACCGATACGTGTTCCGCGAGGTGGCCCTGTCTTCAGGGGTTGCGGTAGGCCTGTTCACGCTGGTCCTGTTCCTGAACCGGGTGGAGCCCGTCATGGAGCTCTTGGTCGGTCGCCAAGTGCCGCCCGGGGACATGCTGAAGCTTCTTCTGCTGGCTGTCCCACAGGCATTTCCGTTCACGATCCCAATGGGCGTGCTGACGGGCACGCTGGTGGCCGTGGGACGCCTGTCGAGCGACCACGAGGTGTTGGCTATGGTCGCGTCCGGGATCCGTTCGAGGGCTTTGGGGGTGCCCGTCTCGATGGTGGCCACGCTCGGTGCCGTGGCCTGTGCGGTCACCACACTCTGGCTTTCCCCGTGGTCGTTTCGCGAACAGGACCGGACGGCGGCGGAACTGCGCATCCAGCTAGCAGGCACGGAAGTCGTTCCCCGGGTGTTCCTGGAAGACTATCCCGACCGCGTGATCTGGGTGCAGGACGTCCTCCCCGGCGAGGGCATCCACTGGAAGGGCATCTTTATGGCCGACATGCGACCGCCCGCCGTACGGGGATCGATCGCGGGATTCAATACGGCCGTCGACGGGCCGCGCATCACTCTGGGCACGGAGGCGTTCGTGCTCCCCAGACCCCAGCAGGGCCGCGTGCAGGTAAGATTCCCTCTCACGACCACCTACGAGATGTCCAGGGACCGTGAGAAGTACTTGGCCTTCCGTTCGCTGGCGGCCGACCAAGTCCTGGAAGCTCCGCCAAGCAGGTTCGATCCGTTGGTGCAGCGCTACGAATCAATGCGCACGGCGGATCTGGCCGCGACAGTGCGGGAGGCGGGCGACCCCGCGGCGACCGTACTGCTCCACGACCGGTTCTCACTGCCCTTCGCCTGCTGGCTGCTCCCCCTGCTCGGACTGCCCCTGGCGATCTCCGTCCAAGGCGCGAGCCGTGCCACGGGCGTTCTCGCAGCGATGGGCCTGTGCTTCGGGTACTGGATGGTGTCGCTCGGGGCCACGGCGCTAGCCGAGCGGGGGACGCTGCCCGCGGAGCTCGCCGCATGGTCGGCCACGCTTGTCTTCGCCGCGGCCGGGCTGGTGCTGCTGTGGAACTCCGACGGTCGGCCTAGGACAGGAGCAGCACACACTGCCCTCGCCCGGGCCCTCGCGGGCATCCGTGGGTTTCGAGTTGACGCCGTCCGTAGACCGAGCGGAGCGGCCTACAAGAAGCGCGGCCCGATCCGAGCTCCTCTCCCCGTCGTCGACCGCTACGTGTTGCGGAGCTTTCTCTACTACCTGGCGGTGTTCCTGGTCGTATTCATCGCGATCTGGTACATCTTCAGCTTCTTCGAATTGCTCGGCGACATGCTGGAGCGGGACAAGGTTGACCGCTTTGTCCCGTACATCTACTACCTGACGCCATTCTTGTTCTACAACACAGCACCGCTGGCGGTAATGGTGGCAGCCTTGATCTGCTTCGGCATCATGGCCGTCCGCCAAGAACTGACAGCCTTCCGCAGCTGCGGCGTAAGCCTCTATCGGCTAGCAGTCCCCGTGCTGGCGGTCGCCGGAATCCTCAGCGGCGCACTCTTCACTCTGGAGGAGACATACCTGCCGGCCGCCAACCAGCGACAGGACGCCCTGCGTGACGAAATCAAGGGCAGACCGCCCCGGACCTACCTGCGCCCCGACCGCCAGTGGACTTTCGGCCTCCACGACCGGATCTTCTACCACCGCGCGTTCGATCCCGGAACCAACACGTTCTCCGGCATTAGCGTCTTTGACCTTCGGCGCGAGCCCTTCGAGCTCAAGAGACACATCCAAGCGGAGCGAGCCCGCTGGGATCCGGCCCAAGACGAATGGGTGTTCGAGAACGGCTGGTCCCGCAAACTCGCCGGCATACAGACCGAGCACTTCGAGTCGTTCGATGCGCGATCGTTCCGAGACATCGCGGAACCGCCCTCGTACTTTCTAAAGCGCGACCGGCGCCACCAGCAGATGAACCTTGCCCAGCTTCAGGCCTATATCGGCGACCTTACGCAGAGCGGGTTCGACACCGTCCGCCTTAGGGTCAGCATGCACAAGAAGCTGGCGTTTCCCCTGTTCTGTTTCGCCATGGCACTGACCACCGTGCCATTTGCCTTACGTTACGGCGGCGGTCGCAGCCTGCGCTCAGTGTGCATCGCGCTGGCGCTCGTTCTGGCCTTCTACGCGTCAACTGCGCTGGCCGAGCAGCTTGGTCACTCAGGGCAGCTCCAGCCCTCAATTGCCGCCTGGGCCCCATGCCTGCTCTTCGCGATCGGCGGCAGCTATTTGATGCTTCGGGTAAGGACTTGAGCGCGCTGTCCGCGGAACGCGGCACACAGCGAGAGGCTACCTCGCGGGTCCGAAGCGCACGCACATGGGAGACGGCACGGACACGCCCCCGCCCGTAGGCGCGAGCCGGCCGCTGTCCGGATCCACCCGCAGTACGTGCACGCTGTCCGAGCGCTGGTTGGCGGCCAGCAGGAAGCTTCCGGAGGGGCTGAGCCGGAAATTGCGAGGCCAATCGCCCCCGGTGGGGACGCGCTCCACCGCTGCGAGCTTCCCGTCGGACTGGTCGATTGAGAAGACCGCGATGGTGTTGCTGCCGCGGTTCGATCCGTAGAGAAACTGGCCATTCGGGTGCACCAGGACCTCAGCCGTCGTGTTTGCCGGACCGTCGTAGTCTTCGGGTAGTGTACTGATGACTTGCAGCTCGTTGATTCCCCCCGACGAGGCGTCGTACTGGAACACCGCGACGGTGGAGGCAAGCTCGTTGATGACATACGCCCAGCGGCCGTTGGGGTGGAATGTCATGTGCCGCGGACCGGATCCGGGGGCCACGCGGACCTGGGGGTCGGGGACGCGCTCAATCGCCGCCGACTCGGCGCGGAACTTGTACGTCACAAGCTCGTCCGTCCCTAGATCGGGGACGATCAGGTGCTCGCCGTCCGGGCTGAAGTTGACCGAATGTGGATGCGGCTCGCCTTGCCTAGTGGGATGGATGCTTGAACCCTCGTGCGCCACGTCGGACACAACACTGCCGAGTGAGCCATCCGGTTCGAGTCCAAGCGTTACTGTGTTGCCGTCGCCATAGTTGCAGGCGGCGATCGCAGTACCCGCCGGGTGCACGGCGACGTGAGCGGCACCAGCCCCATTCGTAGCCGAGCGGTTCATCTCGTTCAGGCTGCCCGTAGCCGGGTCGACCTGAAATGCTGCGGCCTCGCCGCGCCAGCCGGAATCACCCTCCCGCTCCCGACCGACAGCGTAGAGCACATCCTTGGACGGATGGAATTCCAAGAAGCCCGGCCTCCCAATCGCTGCCGCCTCGCTGGGCTCCCCGAGTTCGCCGGTTGTGTCGTCGAACGTTGCGACATAAACGTGACTTGCTCCGGTGCCGAAGTACACGAACTGCTCGGTCGTTGTGTCCTGCTCCACGGCGGTGCAGGAGGCTCCGATTCCCACGGCAACCAAGGTCACAAGTACCCTACTTCGCGGCGTGCCGAGCGCGAGCGCCGGGGGACCCGCCGGATCACTCGGGCAGGGCGAAGGTGAACAGCGCGTGGCCAGATGCAACGGTGACATATTGTGTCTCTCCATCTTTGTAGGTGATCGGGGAGGCGGCTATCTGGCCTCCCAAATATCGCTGCCAGAGCATCTCTCCCGATGTCGCGTCCAAGGCATAGAAGTGCCCTTCCCTGCTGCCCGAGAAGAGGATGTCGCTCGCGGTCGACAAGAGACCTGAGTCGGTGACATCGGTCATGGCGAACTCCCAGACCACTTCGCCTGTGAGCGGGTTGAGAGCCCTGACGGCCCCATACCCGTCCTCCTCGGTGTACGTCATGAACCTAGTGCGGCGGGTCGACGAGACGGGCCCGCGGGGCGTGCCGCCCAGATAGCGCTTGCCGGGCTCGTAGGGCTGGTCCCACTTGTAGTAGATGGAGTAGTAGTCCTCCCAGACGGACAGGTAGAAGTGCCCCGTGCTCGGGCTGAAGGACGGCGCGTACCAGTTCGTTCCGCCTTGGACCCCAGGCCATGTCTTCGTGCCCTCTCGGCTAGGACCCCGCCCAGGGATCTTGACGGGCCGACCATTCTCGTCCAGCCCGGCCGCCCAGGTCTGCTTGACGAATGGCCTGCCGAGCAGGAATTCGCCGGTCTCCCGGTCCAGCACGTAGTAAAACCCGTTCCTATTGCCCCACAGCATGAGCTTGCGGGGTTCTCCGTCCCATTCCAAATCGGCCAAGACCGGTATCTGAACGGCGTCCCAGTCCCACTCGTCGTGCGGCGTAAACTGAAAGTGCCACTTTAACTTTCCCGTGTCTGCATCCAGTGCTACAACCGAATCCGTGTAGAGATTGTCTCCAGGGCGGACGTCAGGATTCCAGTCCGGCGCGGGATTCCCCACTCCCCAGTACGTCAGGTTCAGCTCTGGATCGTAAGAACCGGTCAGCCAGATCGAGCCGCCGCCTGTCTTCCACGCATCGTTCTCCCACGTCTCGTGCCCGGGCTCGCCGGGGCCTGGAATCGTATAGAACCGCCACGCCTCTTCTCCAGTGGCCGCGTCGTAGGCCGCCAGGTAGCCGCGGATGCCGAACTCACCGCCCGCCGTGCCCACGATGACCTTGCCGTTTACGACCAGCGGGGCCACCGTCAGGGCATAGCCCCTCTCATAGTCCTCGACGACCGTGGTCTCCCAAACCTTCCGGCCGGTCGCGGCATCCACCGCGACGAGCTTGGCGTCCAGCGTGCCCCAGTACAGAGTGTCCCCGAGGATTGCGGCACCCCGGTTGACACGCCCGCAGCACGGGTAGATTCGCTCGGGGAGTTCATGGTGGTAGACCCAGAATTCCCGCCCGGATGCGGGATCAAGCGCCACCAGCTTGTCCGGGGGCTCGGTGACGTACATGACTCCGTCTACAACTAGCGGCGTCGCTTGGAACTTGTCGGTCGACTCTGCCTGATATACCCACCGCAGTTCCAGATCGGCCACGTTGGACAGGTCAATGCCATCCAGCCGGCTGTAGTGTTGGCTGTAGTAGGTCCCGTTGTAGGTCAGCCAGTTCTGGGGCTCGGAACCTGCCATCTCAAGCCGCTGCTGGTCCACTTGGCCCAACAGCCCACCGACAGCGAGGATCGCGACGATCGGCACTCGCACGGCACTAGGATATCCGACCGCCCTAGGTAGGGCCCGCGCAGGCCCGGGAGCTAGAATGGTCGCTCCGTGCGGGCCGTGGTCCAGCGTGTCAGTTCGGCAAGCGTCTCTGTGGGCGGGAGCGTCAGGGGCCGCATCGGCCGAGGTCTGCTGGTCCTCTTGGCCGTAGCCAAGGGCGACACTCGACGGGACGCGGTGTACCTGGCCGGAAAGACCGCGGGCCTGCGAGTCTTCGAGGGTGAGGACCATCGCATGACTCGGTCCGTGAGGGATGTCGGCGGGGCCGTGCTGGCGGTATCTCAGTTCACACTGTTCGGAGATGTCCGGAGAGGTCTGCGACCGAGTTTTGACGGTGCGGCGCCTCCGGGACCTGCCGAAGAACTCTACGAAGCCTACGTCTCCGAGCTTCAGGACCTGGGCCTAGAGGTCTCCACCGGGGTTTTTCGGGCGATGATGCAGGTCGATTCGACGAACCAGGGGCCCGTGACGATCCTGATCGATTCGCAGAAGAAGTTCTAGGCAAGCAGCCCCTTCCGATCGCCCCTGGCGAGGACGACGGAATGGCTCGACAAGTGTGAATCGACCGGAATCCTTGGCTTACTGAACGCTCTTGTAGCGTCCCCTCCGTGATTGCGCTGGCTCCAGGCGCAGTCCCAGACGCTCAGTGGCCGTCTGCCCCAGACATGGGGCCTCAATGCAGACAGGGCTTCGGACTGTATTCTGCTGTGGGGCACACCTGCCCATCCATCTCCCCAAGAACGTCACCGCCTCGACCGTTTGTTCGCCCTAGCCTGGCGCCAGAGGACGGTCAACAAGACAGCATGGGCCCTCCTTCCTCCAGTTCGCTAAACCGATCGGCCACGGCTGCCATCGGGACGTACTCCAGCATCAAGCTAGTGACGGCCTTGAAAGGCTCACCAACGGACTGGGAACTCAGAACGAGCCGACACGGCTAGGTCCGGCTCGACTTGTAAAGATTCGTGCAAGCCGTTGAGGCACATGCACCCGCCCATTGACTATGGCCCGTCACAGGCCCAAAGATGAAGAGCATGCGGAGCGAAGAGCCAAACCTCCTGCCCCGAGGGCAGGACGGACCCGGTCGCCCTGCGGCCGAGATCGGGGTGCCGGCCGGCCGCAACGAAGCGGCGTGTTCCGCGACTTCGCTCGAGAGCCACCGCGCCCCAACCCGATCGCCGTCGCCGGGCGTACAGACGCTCTTCCTTCGAATCTCGCGCACGAGCAGTGCCTTCCGGTCAATCGCGGCCCGTTGCGGCCTGGTTCTTGTGGGCTGGTCCATCGCCAATTCGCCAATCCCAACACAGTCTCACCACTCCGTGTCGCCGAACTATCTGCGCGCGCAATCCAATCAGCGCACCGAGCAAGCCGACAGGAGGGCTCGACGAGGACCACCGGATACGTTCCGGACCGAAGTGCCCCACAGACAATTCGACATTGTCCTCGGAAACCCGACCGCTTCTTCGGTTACAGCGAGCATCGTCGCTTATTCACCGCTTCAGGGATACTTCGAGTTCGGCGACACGTCAGGCGAATACAGCGACCGTTCGGATCTTGTCAGCCTTGTGCCGGGCCTGCCGACTGAGGTGATCCTCGGAAAGTTGGCTCCCAACGCCCAGTATTTCTATCGATGGAGAGGCAGGGCTACGGCATCGGATGACTTCGAGGCATCGGACGAGTTCAGGTTCAGGACTGGCCGGGCGGAGGGCGCGACTTTCGTGTTCACAGTGCAAGCCGACTCTCACCTGGACGGTCGGACCGATACGCGTCTCTACGAGGCCTCATTGCGGAATGCCAAAGCCGCCGACCCGGACTTCCATATCGATCTGGGCGACACCTTCATGACGGACAAGAGACGCACCGACTACCGGAACGCCTTGCCGCAATACCTCGCTCAGCGGTACTACTTGGGCTTGATCGGGACTGATGCGCCCGTCTTTCTCGTATCGGGCAACCATGACGGCGAGGGGCTGAGGCGGGGTGCCATGGGCGAATGGGCACGCGAGCAGCGCGACTTGTACTTCGCGACGCCTTCAGACGGCTTCCCGGGCCGGGGGAACTACTATTCGTGGGCATGGGGCGACGCCCTCTTCGTAGTCCTGGATCCATTCTGGGAAACGCCTCGTATTCGGCAAGGCGGCGACTTCTGGGCTCGCACGCTGGGCGAGAATCAGTTTCGCTGGCTTGCGCGAACCTTGCATTCAAGCAAGGCGCGGTTCAAGTTTGTCTTCGTGCACCATCTCGTAGGCGGCATCAATCAAGCGGCTCGGGGCGGAGCCGCCGCCGCCGGGTTGTTCGAGTGGGGAGGCCGCTCCCTGAGCGGCGCACGCGAGTTCGAAGGACGCCGGCCGGGCTGGGGCAAACCGATTCATCAGATGCTCGTCGAGACTGGCGTGGATATCGTTTTCCACGGCCATGACCACGTCTTTGCGAGGGAAGAGCTCGACGGCATCGTGTACCTGCTGGTTCCGCAGCCGGGGCTTGACCGATACGGTGCGCCACGTGACATCTTCGGCGTGTACGAGCGTGCCAACGTGGTCGGTGGGCCGGGGCATCTGCGTGTCACCGTGTCGCCAGAGGCGGCGATGGTCGAGCTCGTTCAGTCTCGCCTGGAAGGGGTAGAGGACGGGAACGGACGCACTGCCTACTCGTTCCGTGTTCAGCCAAAATGCAATGGAGAGTGCGAGTGAAGATGCGAATCTGGTTGCCGCTGGTTGCGGCCCTTACTGCGGGTGCCGCTCCTCCCAATTTCGTCTTCATTCTCGCCGACGACCAGGCATGGAACGGCCTTTCGAGGCGGATGATCCAAACTGTGCCCGAATCCGGCAGCGACTTCCATCGGACGCCGAACATCGATCGCCTTGCCCGGGAAGGGATGACGTTCTCGCGCGCCTATGCAGCGGCGCCGAAGTGCGAGCCGTCGCGGTACGCCATCACCTTCGGGATGACCACCACGAGCCTCAACGCTCCCGACAAGCGCACTGCCACCCGCCTGCGGGCGGATTCGCGCCATTCGCTGGCCAATGCCCTCAAGGAGGCGAACTCCTCCTATGCGACCGCGACATACGGCAAGTGGCAGCTCAGCAGATCGCAGAGAGAGCTGGGATTCGACCGGGACGACGGCCGGATCACTCAGAACCGGGACGGTGAGTCCCCCGACCCCCGAGATCCGAAACGCATGTTCGATCTGACGCAGAAAGGCAACCGATTCATGCAAGACAGCGTCGACGAAGGTCGTCCGTTCTATCTGCAGCTATGGCATTACGCCGTGCACGGCAGCAACCAGTCTCTGCCTGAGACCCTCGAGCGGTGGCAAGCCCGGCCGCAAGGGAGGCTCCATCGAGACCCGACTCGCGCCGCCATGGCCGAAGACTTCGACCGGGCTGTCGGCATGACCTTGGCGAAGATTGACGAGCTAGGGATTCGGGACAACACCTATGTGATCTACATGTCGGACAACGGTGGCCCGACGCGCTACCTCCGCGGAGGCAAGACGAATGTCACGGAGGGGGGTTTGCGCGTGCCCTTACTCGTGCGAGGGCCCGGGATCGAGGAGGACTCCTATTGCGACACCCCGGTCGTTGGGTACGACTTGCTGCCGACAGTCCTCGATTTCGCAGACCCGGAATCGTCGCATCCACCCAGAATGGAGGGGGGCAGCTGGAGGCCGACGCTCCTGAATGGCTGCGGGTCAGGAATCGATCGCCCCGTCGACCGGATGGTCTTCTTCTTCGCCGAAGCCCGCGGTAGAGAGCCCGGCCCGCAGGCCGCAATCGTTCGAGACAACTTCAAGTTGCTCTATTCTTGGGCGGAAGGAAGGGCCGCCCTGTTCGACGTCCGTGCAGATCCCCGCGAGGCGCGCGATATTTCTTCCGAACATCGGGATCTTGCGGCGGGGCTGCAGATCGAGCTGCTGGCCCACCTCCGGGAAGGGCTCGGTGAGGAGGCGCTTGCAAGACTCCAGTCCGAGGGTTTTGTTGCAGGCCCAAGGACGAGAGCCCGTCCGCGGACTCGTGAAGGCGGGCGACCGGAGCGCCGACGGCGTCCCGGGCAGGTCGAGACTCAATGACCAGGCCCAGGCTTGCGGCAGTCTTGGT
This sequence comes from Bryobacterales bacterium, assembly GCA_028819235.1. GTDB lineage: Bacteria > Acidobacteriota > Terriglobia > Bryobacterales > UBA6623 > VXMF01. Next base: position 16,534 of record JAPPMC010000122.1, on the reverse strand, counting down.
GTTGGCCCTGCTGACCGCGGCAGCGGCGGAACGATCCTCAACCGAATTCGCATTCGATCCGGATTATGTGGCCCGCTCGTTCCGGCCGTTCCAAGATGACGTGAGGGTGCGCTGGGACGACGACTACTTCTACGTGGAGTCCAACGGCCTACCGCGCCACCGGATGATGGTCGGGATCCGGGCTTGGAACGGGCAGGTCCCGATTCCACAGCCCTACACCGCCGACAACGCCTTCCGGTTCACCCTGCGCCCGGGCTTCTCCGCCAGTCCAGTGTCAGCGAGAGAAACACTGTTCCGCGGCGCGATCGCCATAGCGACGAACGGAATACCGATCTTCAATCCCATTAAGCAGGACGGGCGCACAGACACGTTTCTCGCCGGGGAACTCGACACCTTCGGAGGCCACGCTGGCAGAGCCGACGACTACCACTATCACGTGGCCCCCATTCATCTCTCAGACCGTATCGGAACGGGCTTGCCGCTAGCTTGGGCTCTGGACGGGTTTCCGATATTCGGTTACGTCGAGGCCGACGGATCGGAGGCTCGGGATCTGGATTGGCTGAACGGTCATGCAGGGCCTGACGGTTCGTACCACTACCATGCGACCAAGGAGTATCCGCGAGTGAACGGAGGGTTCCGGGGTCGGATTGCACTGCGGAACGGCCAAGTCGCGGTACAACCGAGAACGCGGGCCGTAAGGCCGTTCACGCGACCGATCCGGGGTGCGACGATCACCGGATTCGACCGATTGGCAACAGGCACCTATCGATTGGAATACGCTCTTCGGGGCGAAGACCACTCAGTGCACTACACGCTGCCGCCAGACGGCGGCGCCGAATTCGTCTTCACGGACGGGTCCGGCTTCAGCCGCTCGGAGATCTACCCTGCGAGGGCTCCGCGCAGGGGTGGGAGGCGCGCGGGGACCTTCCCTGCCCCTTGATGCGTGAAGCCGAGCAGCGCCCGGCGATACGTGACAATTGCCAGACGCCGATGACCGACCCGACCGGAGACAAGAGCCATTGCGTCCAGGCGGAGGTCAGTTCAGGCCGGACGCCAAGTACTAGCCAAGGCTGAGCGCCACAAACTCGTCGCCAGAGCGAAGGCCCCCGGTACCAATGTCCCGTCCGCCGCCGGCCGCGATCACAACGTACTGCTTGCCGTCCACTTCGTAGGTGCAAGGGGTGGCGTATCGTCCCGCCGAGAGCTTGTGCTCGAAGAGGATCTCGCCGGAGCCAGTGTCGAAGGCCCGGAACTCCTCGTCCTGCGTTGCGCCCAAGAACAGAATGGCGCCCCTTGTCGCGACTGAACCGCCGCCGCTGAACGTTCCGGTGCCCGTGATCCCCCTGCAGTGAGTTCTGGCATCGCGCTGTGCGGTCGTTCCGGGCAGCGCATGCACACGATCTAGAGCAGCGCGCGACCGGCCCACGGCCAGCCGGCGCGGGTACACTACCGCTGCGATGGCAGGACGGTCCACGACGGTCGGGGAGCCTGCCAGAGCGCGCAGGCGGAAAGCGTCGACGCCACCGTGGGGCGCGTTGTGGTGGAAGCGATGAACGAGCAGAGCGTCTCACTGCCGCTGGCCGTGCAGGAACAGGTTCGGGCGGAGTTCGAGGAGGCCGACGCACAGCGGGCCCGCCGCATTGAGCGCCTCACGTACGAGGCTACGCTGGCCCAGAGGCGATACTGCGCCCACGGCCCTCAGAACCGGTTGTTCGCGGCACGCTTGGAGCGGCCTGGAACGAGCGCCTGCGAGAACTGGAGGAGGCGTTAGGGAGCGCGAGCAGCGCCACGAGGAGAGGGACTAGGAGATGTCTGCGGAACAGCTTCGGCGCATGCAGGCACTGGCGGAGGACTTCGCGCAGGTCTGGAACGCGCCGACCACCCGGAGCGTGGACCGCCAGCGGCTGCTGGGCCAGCTAGTGGAGGACGTCACGGTGCTCCGCGAGGTATGAGAGGTGAACGTCGGACTGCGCCTGCGCGGCGGCAAGGTCGTGCAGCTTGAACACGGCACGCAGAAGAAGCCACTCGCCCCTTCCACCTGTCTGGGCCACAAGAATGCAGAGGGCACGTACTGGTACCTGGAGGCAACAGCGCTCCTGGTGCGCCGCGTGTCCGACGATCTCGAGCAGCATGGGCACATCTACGCGGGCGTAGAGCGCCGTCGATCGGGGCGTCTTGTGGCGCAGGAGCGCTCCGATGGCTTCCAGTGAGGCTCCGCCGCGCAGCAAGTTCGTTGCCCTCGAATGCCTAGAGAGATGGGCAGCCGGGAGGCCTTCGTGATCGATGCCCGCCCGCTCCATCGCCCGCCGCACGATGCAACCCACGCCGCTGCTGGTCAGTCCACAGTGCGGGGCACCTACGCGCAGGAACACGATCGTCCCCGCAGTGCGCGGCCGGGCTTCGAGGACATAGGCCCTGACGGCGTCGCCGATCTCCTGCGCCAGCGGCAGGGTCGCGCCCCGGCGCGACTTGCCGCTGACCCTGACCGCGGCCTGTTCCCAGTCGATGTCCCCAAGCTGCAGGTTGGTGCCATCGCCGGCGCGCAGCGCGAGACGTGCCAGCAGCAGCAGGACGGCCCGGTGCTCCAGCCGTTTTCACACGGAGGCTGCGTAACCAAGCCGGAACCCGAGACCGTCGAGCTGGTCCGCTAGCGAGCCGATCCCGCACGACCCTCGATCACGAGCCCCCGGCCGACCGCTCGAAGGGCCCGGACCACATGCCCGATCCGCGAGTTGCTGCCCGGACTGGTCAGACGGCCCACGGTGGTGTCGGACACGTCCAGCCGCCGGGCGAGGGCACGCCTGCTGATACCTTGCGTCCGCATTGCGCTGTAGAGCTCCAGCTTGGCCGCCGCTACCGAGTTCACCGCGACGACCTCCTGACCGTCCATGATGGGGCTCGGAACAGGGATGGGTTCCCGCAATTCGACGTACATCCCGAGCGCCCCTGCGAGCGCTTCCTCGGCCAGTTCCAGCGCCTCGGCGCGGTCGTCAGCACCGGTATTGGCCCCGGTCACGTCCGGGAACGAAACAACGAACGCACCGTCCTCGTCCCGCTCAATCTTGCACGGGTATGCGTACCGCATGTCACAGGTCTTCCTTCTTGATCCCACGGTCCCATAGCATGTTCCGCAACAGGCCCTTGCTGAGTTCGGAGCGCTTGACCATGGTTCTCCCGCCCCTGATGTACAACTGGCCATGGCTTCCCTTGCCCTTGGCGCGCTCGAACCGGAAGTCTAGCCCGTTCCTCGCCGCGTACCGCTTGGCGCGTCTCATGAACTCCCTACCATTCATATCCATACTATCCGGCTATCGGCTTAGAAGCATAGGAGATGTTATAACAAGAAAATAGGTATTTATTAAGTATCTAAAACGAATTTGGAGAATGAGGCGGTCGGGGCCGCCGGGTAGAAGGGGGCATTACTGCGGCCCTTCCCGTACGTCCCGAGCGTGCGGGTTGCCGCACTCGGCTCCGCTGATGGAAGATTCGCCCAGTGTGCGTAGATGCCGCGTACGACAGAACAGGTGCTGACGCAGGATGAGCGGGACTTGATCTTGGCTGGGGTGCTCAAGACGCCCATCGCCGGCGGAGCGCGGCCGCCCCCTGACCAAGGACATCCGCACCTGAGCGGTGCGGTGCGGATGGTGCTGACGGTCGGGTCTCTGCCATCGAAGCGTCGACCGCTGCTTCGGCACCAGATCATGTGGCGGGCGTACGTCAATCTGCGGGTGCAGCTGTCGGTGTTGAACTTCACGAAGAATGATCGAGGACGCGTCGCATTCTGTGATCGCGGATGCCGGACGGCAGGCGCCGATTCCGTCGGATTATGTGAGCATCGATGGGGTAGCAGTAGCGGTGCTACCGGGCGGGTGGCGGGGTAGTGAGTGTTGGCTGCCCGACTTCGGCTCGCCACATTCTTCCCATCGGCCCTCCAACCCTCCCCTTCGGCAGTAGCCTACCCAGAGAAGAGATGATGCTGAGGATCTCGCCAAGATAGGGCGGTAAAGTGAGTGCCCGTCTGAAATTCCCGGATTCTTCGACCATCAGCCCAATTCTGCGTCCTAGCAATTCGACGAGAACGGTCCGGTTCACGTCCAAATAGTGTGACGCGCAACACTGTCGGGCTGGCGCTTGAGGCGCAACCGAGCTGCTCGGCCAGCACGGGCTTGCCGGTGCTGGCAGCGCGGCCCGCCCAGCGACGGGAGCTCGGGGGTGCGGGCTGCCGACAAGCGGACGGTCCTCGCGTGTGGGTGTTGCCGTCGCGTGGTGTGGGCAAGAGGACACGGGCTGGGCCGTCGGCAGCCGAATCCAGCTTGGCTTGGGGACGCGCCAGCGCCAGCCCATAGCTGCGAATTAGCCAGGCACGCGCAAGTTGGCCTCGCGGTTTGGGCATTGGGGAGCACTGGGGCCGCGCCCTGATGAGCGCCTGAACCCGTAGACTGGCTTGGGGGGCTGCCCATCCTGTTGCCGGTCACCCTGTCACCAGCACAGATGCGTATACCGACAAATCACCCCATCTTCAGTCGCTACGCCAGCTCCTAATGAGGCAAGTGCTCTTGGGTGCTAGCAGACGTAGATGCTCTCAGCATCAATCTGTTAGCATCGATATGCGAATCAGCAGATTGTGGTGCAGCATGAGAACGACCGTCACACTCGACGACGACGTTTCGGATAAACTCCAGGATCGCATGCGCCGCACTGGCGTTACTTTCCGGGAAGCACTCAACACCTGCTTGCGCCGGGGTCTGGAAGCTACTGCCGACAAAGAACTGGCGGCTCCATTCACGGTGGAGGGGCGATCCATGGGGCTTCGTCCGGGCATCGATCTGGATGACATAGGCGGACTGCTTGACCTGCTGGATGGTCCCGCGCGGCCATGACGGTGCTGGTCGACGCCAACTTATTGTTGTACGCCTACGACGCGGATAGCCCCCACCACGCGATTGTGCGTCAGTGGCTGAAAGACAGGATTTCGTCCGGCCACCCGGTTCGATTCGCACTCGTGACCTTGCTGGCCTTTGTCCGTATTGCCTCCGATTCCCGAATATTCGTCCGGCCCATGTCCCCGGCCGAAGCCTGCACGGTGGTAGCGTCATTGCTCGATGCAGCCAATGTACAGATGCTTGCACCCGGACCACGAAGCTGGAGGCACCTTGGCGAGATATGCACCGACGCAAGCGCCAGAGGCCCCTTGGTCATGGACGCACATCTGGCTGCGCTGGCCCGGGAACACGGTGCCGTTATCGCGACGGCAGACCGCGATTTCCGTCGCTTTACTGGAATCGAAACCACCAATCCGCTGAATGACGACGCACGGGGCTAGCAGTTTCCTCCGGCAGCCGGCGCCCTGCGGGAGAAGAAGTAGCCGGCCGGGTGTCGAAAGCGTCTCCAGGACGCGGTGCTGCGCCCGCATGAATTGATGGATTCAGATCCAATTCCATCTGTTGAGTAGCCATTTGGGGAATGGGCAGGGCACACTTGGCCAAGCGATGGGCCAACCCTGTGTTATCCATTTCAGCCAGCGGCCTCAGCGAGTCGGCGTAGACCGTGGGAGCCTTCCCTACCCCGAAGTCCGGGAAGCCAAATCGTGTGCGGGGGTAGTCGGCGACAATTCCCGGATGCCAGACCCCGTTGCCCCCCTCCGGTCGAAGCCAAGGAACATGAAGTCAGGTCAGAGGGCACGGAAGACCGCGTGCCCGGCGTTAGCCAAGGCTGAACGCCACAAACTCGTCGCCAGAGCGATGCCCCCCGGTACCGATGTCCCGTCCGCCGCCGCCGGCCGCGATCACGACGTACTGCTTGCCATCCACTTCATAGGTACAAGGGGTGGCGTATCCTCCCGCCGAGAGCTTGTGCTCGAAGAGGATCTCGCCGGAATCCGTGTCAAAGGCCCGGAACTTCTCGTCCTGCGTTGCGCCCAAGAACAGAAGGCCGCCCTTTGTGGCAACTGAACCGCCTACGTTGAACGTGCCAGTGCCCGTGATTCCCCTGGCAGTGAGCTCGGCGTACTCTCCGATGGGTCGCCGCCAGCGGTACTCGCCGCTGCCCAGGTCCAAGCACAGCAGCTCGCCCCATGGTGGCTTCGCCGCGGAATACTTCTCGTGGTCTACAAGGAACGGGTAGCCACCATGCATGTATGGGTACCCGACACCCTCAGGAGCATCGATCAGCGTGAAGTACTTGGGCCAGTTGTTGGTGTTGATGAACATCACACCCGCCTCCGGATCGTGGCTCGCTCCCCCCCAAATCGTCCCGCCAACCGTTCCCGGGTTATAGACCGTGCCAGTCCGGCTCGGCGGAGTGTACAGCCCTCCCCTCTTGAGATCCCTGAGGCGCCGCATGACGGACTCCCGGGCTTCCTCGGAGATGTCGGTCACGAAGGCGTCGTCGTCAAAGCCTTGGCGGGCGAAGGGCTGCGGCTTGGTGGGGAAGGGCTGGGTCGAGTACACGTGCTCGCCTTCCATCTCCGAGCCCGGCACCGGACGCTCCTGGATCTCCCACACAGGTTCGCCGGTCTGCCGGTCAAAGATGTACCAGAACGCCTGCTTCGAGATCTGGACGACGATATCCTGCCAGCCGTCGCCGCGGCGCCGGCGCGCAAGCACTGGCTGGGCGGGCAGGTCGTAGTCCCAAAGGTCGTGATGGACCGTCTGAAAGTGCCACTTGCGCTCTCCCGTCCGCACGTCTAGGGCGACCAAGGAGTTCCCGAACAGATTGCTGCCGGGGCGGTCGGCACCGTAGAAGTCGTAGGTCGGTGAGCCAGTCGGAACGAATAGTAGGCCGCTGTCGCTGTCGACGCTCATGCCACCCCAGTTATTGGCGCCGCCGGCGAGCTTCCAGCTGTCTTTGCCCCAAGTGTCGTATCCGAATTCCCCGGGGTGCGGAATCGTGTGGAAGATCCAACGGCGCTTGCCGGTGCGCACATCGTAGGCGCGGATGTGCCCGGGCGCTGCCGGAGCGGGCCCTTCGCTGCCGGACCCGCCGCCCACGATCAGCAGGTCTTCAAACACCACGCCCGGGGTCGCGTAGAAACAGCGCGTGGACTCGCCCAGTTCTCGGTCCAGCCCTTGCTTCAAATCCAAGATTCCACCGTCTGCAAAGCCAGGAACGAGCTTGCCGGTGTCTGCGTCCAAGCAGTACATCACGTCCTGGCCCGAGCCCGACATGAAGATCCGCCGATCCGCGCCGTCCTGCCAATAGGCAACCCCCCGATTGATGCCCTTGGAGCGTCGCATCCGAATACCTTCGAATGGGTCGAACTTCCAAAGGAGCTCACCGGTCGCGGCGTTCAGTGCCCGGACCTGAACCTGAGCCGTGGTGATGTACATCCGGCCGTCCACCACCAGCGGCGTGCACTCTATCTTCGTGGCGGGGCGGGCTTGGCTGTCGCCCGTGGCATGGATCCACGCAACTCGCAAGTCTCCGGCATTGGAACGGTTGATCTGGTCCAGACTGGAGTAGCGCGTCGCCCCCAGCGTCCCGCCATAGTGCCGCCAGTCCGCGGAGGCTCCAGTCTGGGCCGCCTTAAGCGAAGTGCCCAGACCGCCGGAAAGGGCGGCCGCAGCCTTAAGGAACGTGCGCCTGGTCGTTGAGGCTCTCATCGCAGTGCCTAGAATCATACGCCCGGACGCCGCATCGCGTCCCGCCGCGTCAGGCCGACATCTGCCGGCACGCCCCAGTGTTGCTCCCGACGGTGCCGCCGCGGCGCGGTCTAGGGGTCTGGACGGGAATAGCCCACAGCGTGCTTGCCCCTGCTCTTGGCCGCCTCACGCTCCTCGGCCGGCAACAGACGGTTGAACGTTGCGCCAAAACCGTCCACCTGGCGGTAGGCGTATCCTTGCCACGGGTCCAAGCCCTCCATGCGAGGATCCCCACCGGCCCTGAGTTCTTGCTCAAGCCGCGCGGCCAGCTCTTCGCGCGCCGGCTGGTGGGCCGGGTCATTTGCGAGATTCACCATCTGGTGAGGGTCAGCAAGGCAGTCGTACAACTCCTCGGCAGGCCGCTTGCCGAAAGCAAGTTCATACTCGACCGGGAACTGCTCTCGAGTCTCGGGGCGGAGCATGAAGTCCTTGAACGGCCCGTCGTCCACATCACCGTGAGGCGCCTTGTTGGACGAGATGAACTCTGGCCCTCCCGTCGGCCAGCGGTCCGGCTCGTAGTTGCGGATATACAGGTACTCAACTGTGCGGATCGACCGCATGGGATAGGTGGCCCCCGCCGGCCGGCACCATGTGTGCCGCTCCATCCCTGTCAGGACGCTGTCACGGCTGGGATCGACCCTGCCACTCGCCTCGGACAGCAGCAGAGGGATCAAGCTGGACCCGTCGTGGCCGGTCACCGGAGCCAGACCGGCCACATCGAGAAACGTTGGCGCCAAGTCTGTGTGGCTTACGAGGTCGTCAACCCGACGCCCTGGCGAGATCTGGCTGCCCCAGCGAACGGCGGTCGGCATGCGCGTGCCGCTGTCGTAGAGCGTGGCCTTGGATCGGGTGAACGGCATGCCGTTATCCGATGTCACCACCACCAGCGTGTTTTCGAGCTCGCCGATGGCCTCCAGCCGATCGAGCATCCTACCGAGGTGCCGGTCGAAGTGCTCGATCTCGAAGTAATAGTCGAGAAGTTCGGAACGGACCTCCGGGGCGTCGGGAAGGTAGGGGGGGACACGCACGGCCGACGGGTCCAGACCGCTCCGCTCCCCAATGCCTGGGTCGTAGTCCCTGTGCGGCTCCGTCGCCCCGAAGAAGAAAAAGAACGGCGCCGCGGCCGGACGATCCGCCAAGAAGTCTTCGAAGTTGGCGGCATAGTCGCGGATATCGACGCCAGCGGGGGGATCTGGCTCGAGCCTCTCCGCGAATTCCGCCCCAAACGGGTGGCGCTGCAAGTCGCCCGCCCTCCAGTCGCCGGGTGCCCACGGCTTGCCACAGAATCCGACGTGGTAGCCGGCATCCTCCAGCAGGTGGGTGAAGAGCGGATACTCGGCCGGCAGAGTGCCGAACAGCACGCCCGCTTCCCCGAGCCTCCATATGTTCCTCCCTGTCAATAGCGCCGAGCGTGACGGCGTGCAGGAGGGACAGGCCGTGAATGAGTGGGTCAGGATCACGCCCTCGCGGGCCACCCTGTCGAAAGCCGGCGTCTTGACGACCGGGTCTCCGAGGATGGAGGTGTGCGGATAGGACTGGTCGTCTGTGTAGGCCAGCAGGATGTTCGGTCGGTGCGGCCCCTCTCCGGGGGCGCAGGCGGAGACCCCGATGCCCACCGAAGCGGCGAGCCACTCTCTCCTTGTCATGGACATCAATGTGTCGCCTCCTCCTCGTCATCGCCCCGTTTCAGGATCGACTGCTTGCTGCGGGCCCCTTCCGAGCTCCGGGCGGGGAGCCGGTCCATCACAGCCGGATAGGGGTAGTGCAAGCCGAGCAATCCCTGCATTTCGTCGGAATACGCTTCGGCCGCCTGCCGCTCGATGCAGCGGCTCCAGTCCTCGATCGGTTTGACAGACTTCACCGTGTACGAGCCGAGCAGTGCAGCCCTAGACTCCGAGGATCGGTTTTCTTGGCCAGCGTGCCACAGGAGCGCCGGGAAAACCAGCAGGCTTCCGGGCCGCATGCAAACCCGGACGGACCTCTCGGCGAATTCGGCCGCGTCAGGCCACCGCGCCAGACTCTGGCTCTCGGGAACGATTGCCGTAGCGCCGTTCTCGACGGTGAATTCATCCAGCGGAATGACGGTCTCGACAGCTAGGAAGAAGCTCGCGTTAAGCGTCCTCGGCCAGCGATGCCTGGCGTGAAGGTCCCAGTACGGGTAATCCACATGCGGTTCTTGGGCCTGCGCTCCGGGGTGCAGCACGTTGGCCGCAAAGGAACTCAGCATCAGGTCCTGGCCGAGGATCGGTCGCATCAGCGAGAGGATGTCCGGATCCGCGCACAGGTCCCGGAACACCTTCCCCTTGGCGGGCAAGTTCCAGACACGGGCCTGCGTAGTGTTGATCTCGTCCCCGTAGAAGTGCGAGGTGCGGCCAGGCTCTTCCTGCAGTAGGGCGTAAATGCGGTCCCGTGCCTCCAACACCGAGGCTCGCGGGAAGCAGTCCTCCAGTAGCAGATAGCCGCGACCATCGCAGAGCTCCGACACTGCCGACTCCACGTCTGGGACGCCAACTGCCATGCGGTCTAGGATAGCGAGTGGGAGGGGCTGCGAGTTGAGCGAACTGCGAATCGCCCTAATGCCTGGCGACGGCATCGGGCCGGAGGTCACCGCCGCCGCTGTGCACGTGTTGCGGGCGGTTGAGGCACACTCCGACGACCTCGTGCTCGCCTTCGAGACGCTCTCGGTCGGAGCGGGGGAATTCCTGGAGTCGGGCGATCCGCTGTCAGACGCGACCTTGGAACGGGCAAAGGAGTACGACGCAGTCTTGCTCGGCGCCATGGGACTGCCGGATGTGCGCTGGCCCGACGGTACGGAGATGACACCCCAGTTGGACATCCGGGAGCGGCTCGACCTGTACCAAGGAATCCGTCCGGTGCGGCTGCAGCACCCGGACCTGACGCCGCTGCGTGGCGCCGAGCGAGCGTCGGTCGACTTGGTCATTTACCGCGAGAACACCGAAGGGCTCTTCTGGGATCGGAAGGGCCGGTACGATCCGCAGGCCGCCTACGTTGACAACGCGATGCGCATTTCACGCCGAGGAGCCGAGCGCATCATGCGGGCAGCCTTTGAGGCAGCGGGGCGCCGCAGAGGTCACGTGACGCTGGTCGACAAGGCGAATGTTCTCCCTGCCATGGCCTTCTTCAGGACCGTCTTCGACGCAGTGGCGGAAGAGTATCCCGAAATCGAGACCAGCCGAGTCTACGTCGACGCAGCGGCCCTGTACCTCGTTCTGGAACCGCAGAGATTCGATGTGATCGTCACCGAAAACATGTTCGGCGACATCCTCTCTGACTTGACGGCCGGAATCGTCGGCGGTATGGGGATGGCACCCTCCGCGGACATCGGAGACGATTACGGCGTCTTCCAGCCCGCGCACGGGAGCGCTCCCGACATCGCTGGCCGAGGCATCGCCAACCCGATCGCGACGATTCTCTCGGCGGCGATGATGATGGACTGGCTTGGCCGCGAAGCGGAAGGCGACTCAGTCCGGACGGCGGTCCAACTCGCACTTCGGGACCCTTCGTGCCGGACTCCGGATCTCGGTGGGACGACGTCGTGTTCGGAGATGGCAGATGCAGTCGTCTCGCAGATCTAGCCGCTAGCCGCCGCTCCAGTGCGAAGGCCGTTCTACAAGGTCGGGAAGAACGGTCTCCGCATCGCCTCGGGTTGACAGGAGCTGCTCGCGCGTGAGGTCCTCGGCGGTACGCAAGTCGGCACCCCGAAGATCGCATCCTTCGATGTCCGCCCCGATCAGCCTTGCGCCAACAAGATTGGCGCCGCGCAGATTCGCGCCGTGCAGGTCGGCACCGGTCAGTTGGGCCAACACCAGCGTCGCGCCTCGGAGATCCGCACCCTGAAGGTGGGCCAGCCGCAAGTCCGTCCCATTCAAGTCAGCGTCGCGCAGGTCAATCTCAGCCTTCGGATTCTTGGCCCGCCAGAAGTTCCAAGCGTCCACGTCAGTCCGCAGCATGTCCAACTGCGCTTGGCTGGCCACTCTTGGTCCTGAGTCGGCGAGACCGCCGACACATCCTCGCCCAAACATTACATCAGACTGCTGGCGTCGTTCCCGACCGGGGCCGCTTCCGTGCGAACATTGACGTTGAGGTACCTGATGCGCCGCTACGCCCTGCCAGCAATCCTGATCGCGGTTCTTGGACTCTTGACGTGCTCGCCGGGCGAGCCCCCTTCCGAGACCGCAGTCGCACCGGAGAAGAAACGCGCCGAACAGATCCGAGACGAGACGCACAAGTTCCATAAGGACGGCCTGGTCAGCGCACGAGTGGTCGAGGACCAGCTGGCCGGAAAGGACTTCATGCCGGGCGGCAACCTTGCCGAGTACGCCAAGGACGGAAAGGAATACAGCGTGTTCTTCACGGAACGCCGCAACGCGGACCAAGCTATGTTCCTCTCGATGGACTATCGCGACGTCCTCACGGACCCCAAGTTCATCCCGAGCTTCGGGGGCTTCTTCGGCATGGATGCAGAAGTTCCGACCATGGTCTTTCAGAAGGGCAAGTACGTGGTCGGAGTCACGGGGCTGGATCTGGAGGACGCGGACCAAGCCGCCCGCCTGATCGCCGGCTACTTGAACTGACCGCATAGAATATTGGCGAGAATGATCCTGCGCAGCGCATGTCTTGCCGCGTTCATGGCACTCCCCGCGGGTGCCGCCCAAGGCGATGAGGTCCGATTCTTCGAGGAGCGGGTCCGCCCCGTGCTGGCAAACAACTGCCAAGCGTGCCACAACGACTCAGTGCGGAGCGGCGGACTATCGCTCGTCTCGCGGGAGTCGATCCTCCAAGGAGGATCGCGCGGACCAGCGGTCGTTCCCGGCAACACCGCGGACAGCGTGCTGCTGCGTGCCGTTGCGCGGGAAGGCGCCCTCAAGATGCCGCCGGGAGGCCCGCTGGAGCCCGCAGACATTGAGGCACTGAGAGCTTGGGTGCTTGCTGGCGCCGAGTGGGGCCAGCCTGCGGATCCCGCCGAGCCAGCCAAACTCTGGTCCCTGCAGCCCGTCACACATCCCGAACTGCCCAGAATCGAGCAGTCCGGCTGGGCCCGCAACGGCGTCGACCACTTCGTCCTTGCGCGCTTGGAGAATGAGGGCCTTGAACCGTCTTCGCACGCCGACCGCCGCACGCTGATCCGAAGGGTGACCCTAGACCTGACCGGCTTGCTGCCGTCTCCAAAGGACGTGCAGGAGTTCGTGGAGGATAGCAGTCCCAGCGCTTACTCGCGGCTGGTTGACCGACTGCTCGAGTCTGCTCACTACGGGGAGCGCTGGGGGCGCCATTGGCTGGACATCGCGCGATACGCCGACACCAACGGCTACTCGATCGACGGGCCGCGCTCGATCTGGCCGTATCGCGACTGGGTGATCCGGGCTCTGAACGAAAACATGCCCTTCGACCGCTTTGTTGTCGAACAAGTGGCGGGCGACTTGCTGCCGAACCCGACCCGAGACCAGCTCGTCGCAACCGGCTTCCACCGGAACACGATGGTCAACCAAGAGGGCGGCATCGACTTCGAGCAGTACCGCGTGGAGGCCGTCGTGGACAGAGTTCGCACGACCGGCGCCGCGTTTCTCGGCCTGACCTTGGAGTGCGCCCGGTGCCACGACCACAAGTTCGACCCGATTTCGCAGCGTGACTTCTACCAGATATTCGCGTTCTTCAACAACGTCGACGAGCTCGGGGGGAATCTGGGCGAGACAGAGGGGCGCAGCCGGATGATGGAGCCCATCTTGGAGCTCGCGCCGCCGCAGATGCTCGCCGAGCGGGACAGGGTGACTAAGCAGGTCCGGCAGCTCGAGAGAGAGCTGGCCCAACTGGGCCGGGATCTGGAAGCCTCTTGGGACGGGAATCTTCCCGGTGTTGACAAGGAGGCGCTGCGACGCGCAGACGTGATCGTCCACACGGCCCGTGAGGAGCGCTCGTCGGTCCAACAGGCAGTTCTGGAGAGGCTCTTCACAGAGCATGTGTCGGCGTACAAGGCCAAGCAGGACGAGATCAAGGAGGCAAGAAAAGCCCTTCCGGACATTACTTGGACCATGGTCATGCGCGACTTGCCGGAGCCGCGAGAGTCGTATCTACATGTTCAGGGTGACTTCACGCGCCGGGGCGACCCGGTCAGTCCGGACACGCCGACCGTGCTGCCTGGCATGGCGCCCGACTTGCCCCGGAACCGGCTGGGCCTAGCGAGATGGCTAGTGTCAGCTGACAATCCGCTGACACCGAGAGTGACCATGAACCGCGTCTGGCAGCGGTACTTCGGAATGGGCCTGGTGGAGACCGAGAACGACTTCGGAAGCCAAGGCAACCAGCCCAGCCATCCCGAACTGCTGGACTGGCTTGCGTCCGAGTTTGTCGCCAGCGGCTGGGACTTCAAGCACATGCACCGGCAGATCGTCAACTCGGCGACATACCGGCAGAGCTCGAATTACAGGGCCGACGCGGCAGAAGTGGACCCTGGCAACCGACTGCTGGCGCGGCAGAACCGGTTCAGGCTAGAAGCGGAGATCATCCGGGACGCAGCGCTGAGCGCGTCTGGCCTCCTGACACCCGTGATCGGTGGTCCGAGCGTCTACCCTCCCCAGCCCGAGGGGGCTGGCCAGTTCACGCAGGTGGACCGAAACTGGACGGCGGACACCGGACCGGACCGCTACCGGCGCGGCATGTACACCTATTTCATCCGGTCGGCAGCGCACCCGGGCCTGATACTCTTCGATGCCCCGATCGCCCAAGAGACCGTCACGCGCCGCAACCGTTCCAACACCCCGCTGCAAGCCCTGACCCTGCTCAACGACGCGTCGCAGACCGAGTTTGCCCTAGCGCTCGCCCGGCGCGTTAGAGAGCACTCGCCAAACCGCGAGGAACGGATCCGCCACGCCTTCGAGGTCTGCCTCTCGCGGCCTCCCAGTGAGGCGGAGAGTGAACGTCTGGAGATCTTGCTCGGCCGGATGGCGGACTCGTTTGCCAGTGACCCCGGAGCGCTTGAGCGTAGCGGGGCCGATTCGGCGCACGGGGCGGCATGGACGTCAGCAGCCAGGGTCATGCTCAACTTGGACGAATTCGTGACGCGTCAATAGCGAGGGAGGCAATGTCCATGCATCCAAATGGGAAGCGATTGATCAGGCGCACGCGGCGGCAGCTGTTCCAGGACTGCGGTATTGGCATCGGAAAGGTCGGCTTGACCTCGCTGTTCGTTGGAGACTCGCTCTTTGGGCAGCGGCCCGAGAGCGCCGGCGGCATGCACCACAGGCCGCGCGCGAAGAGCGTCATCTACCTGTTCATGGCCGGGGCGCCCAGCCAGTTCGAGCTTTTCGAGCCCAAGCCTGAACTCCAGAAGCTCAGCGGGAAGGAACTCCCGCCGTCGATGCTCGAGGGAAAGCGATTCGCATTCATGGAGTCGTTTACCAAGGACCCTCCGAAGCTTCTAGGGACACGACGTAAGTTCGCGCAGCATGGCGAGTCTGGGCAGTGGGTGTCCGAGTGTCTGCCACACACGGCGCAGGTGGTCGATGACCTGACTTTCCTGCGGGCGGTGCACACGGAGAATTTCAACCACGCCCCGGCCAAGATCTTCATGAACACTGGGACGCCCTTCTTCGGGCGGCCGAGCATGGGAGCGTGGGTGAGCTACGGAATCGGCAGCGAGGCCAAGGACCTGCCCGGCTTCGTAGTGCTGCAGTCCGGGCCGCGCGGACCGCGCGGCGGCGCCATGAACTGGACCAGCGGTTTCTTGCCGACGGCCCATCAGGGCGTGCCGTTCCTGGGCGGAGGCGCCCCGATCCTGAACATGACAAGCCCCGGGGGCTTCGAGGGCGAACGCCAGTCGGCCACCGTCGACGCAATCGTGGAATTGAACAGGCTCAACATGGAGGCAGTGGGCGACCCGGAGATTGAGACGCGAGTCGCGGCCTACGAGATGGCCCACCGGATGCAGACGAGCGGGCCGGAACTGATTGACTTTTCGACAGAGACCCAAGCGACCCTGGACCTTTATGGCGCCAAGCCGGGGGAGAGGTCGTTCGCGAACAATTGCCTGCTGGCGCGGCGACTGGTCGAGCGGGGCGTGCGGTTCGTGCAGCTGTACCACTCGAGCTGGGACCACCACGGCGGCCCCGGCGAAAGCCTTGACAAGGACCTTGACGAGGTTTGCCTCACAGCGGACCAAGCGTGCAAGGCATTGATCATCGATCTCAAGCAGCGCGGCCTGCTGGACGAAACGCTTGTGGTCTGGGGAGGCGAGTTCGGCCGCACTCCGATGGGCGAAGTGCGCGACACGGTCGGGCGCAACCACCACATCGACGCCTACACAATGTGGTTCGCAGGCGGCGGCACGAAGCCGGGCCAGAGCATCGGCGAAACGGACGAGGTGGGATTCCAGCCGGTGAAGGATGCCGTCCACGTCCACGACGTGCAGGCGACGATTCTCCACCTCCTAGGCATAGACCACGAGCGGCTTACCTTCCGGTACCGCGGCCGGGACTTCCGGCTCACGGACGTGGGTGGCAAGGTGATTGCTCCGCTGCTGGTGTAGGTCTTCTCGAACGGAGGCGTCAGGCCATTCCCAATGCCTCCCGCGCGCGCGCCACAACTTTGGAGTCCGGGTGCGCGGGGCCCTGCAGGTAGTACGTTGCAGCAGCAAGCATGTGGGGGCGCCACGCCGGGCTGACCAAGGACAGGTCCTCGAAGATCGCCGCCGCGTACTTGAAGCGGTGGGATTCCTCGACCTTGCGAAACAGCATGCTTCGGGATCTTCGGAAGAATTCGGTCAGGTCCGGGTGGTCAAGCGCGTAGCCCATGGCCCGGCGGGCGGCCTGATCGGCGTTCGCCCTTAGCTCGTGCTTGCGCCAAAACCCTTCGTGCTCCTTATATATGGGCAAACCGGA
>JAPPMC010000211.1 GCA_028819235.1 Bryobacterales bacterium | reverse complement strand
AGCCGCGTCTCAGCAGGAGCCCCGCTCGTGACTTATGGGGCAAGGGCAGGGCGCGAGAGCTGCGCCTTGGCTTCGTGCATGTTGACGACCCGCATCCGGTGGCCTCCGATAGAGTCAACTTAGTCTCGTCAGCCCAGTCTAGCCCTTGACAGGACCGGCTCAGCGGTCTGGGGCAGCCCTCGTGTCGTGCACCGAGTGCAAAGCCTGCCCGCCCTTGCCTTGGACCGTCACGACGTGCCCGATCTGCCGGCGAAGCACGGAGCCATTGAACCTCACGAGGGGCTGGCTTCGATCCGCACGACAGCCGATCAGGCCTTGCCTCTTCTCCGACGGTGACGCCGAATCCCTATCCCAAGGAATGCCAATCCGTCCTCCGGCCAATGCCGCCAAGCTCGGCTGACCGTGCGTGCTAGGCCCGCCGTACTTCTGCACGGCCCCGTCCGCTGTCGTGGCGGTCCGACGGATCGGATATCGTGTAACTTACCTGTCCGATGGCTGCCCCCTCCGGCCCTCCCCTCGTGACCCGGCGAGAACTGCTGTTCTCTGGTGTTGCAGCGACAACCCGATCCACAGGAGCTCAGATGCCAGCGCCAAGACTCGGCCTCGACTTCTTCAGCCTGCGGTCGCAAGGCTGGACCCCGTTCCAGTTGCTCGACTTCGCCCATGCCCACGGCGTCGCCGTGGCCCACTTCTCAGAGCCTAGGTTCTTGGGCGGAACGGATCCGGACCACCTAAAGAGGGTGCGCGAGCACGCCGAGTCGGTGGGCATTTCTCTCGAGGTCGGGTTCGGGTCAATCTGCCCCACCTCTACCCGCTTTGTGCAGGAAGATGGCAGCGCCCGGGAACAGCTGCTCAAGATGTTCGGCATCGCGCGCGTTCTGGGATCCCCGTTCGTGCGCTGCTACCTAGGAAGCGCAGACGAGCGGCGCAGCGAGCTGCCGCTTGAGCGCCACATCGAGAACACCGTTGCGGCGTGCAAGTCTGTCCGTGACGACGACGGCCGGCACGGCATCAAGATTGCGGTCGAGAACCATGCGGGTGACCTGCAAGCCCTGCAGCTGCGCGCGTTGGTCGAGGAGGCCGGGACATCCTACGTTGGGACCCTCCTGGATGCGGGCAACGCCACATGGACGCTCGAAGATCCGATGCACACCCTGGAGGTTCTTGCGCCGCTCGCGCTGACAACCGGCATCCGCGACTCCAGGATCTGGCTCGAGGGCGGAGAGGTGAAGGTGATGTGGGTGCCGCTGGGGCAGGGCAACATCGGCATCGACGCCTGGACGGCCCGTCTGCGGGAACTGCGGCCCGATCTGGCCTTCTCGCTCGAGATGATTAACTTGCGATCCGCCCGCGCGTTTGCGGTGAATGATCCGTCATTCTGGGACCACTACCGGGACGTGCCGGCCTGGGTCTACGAACCGTTTATGCGCCTAGCCCGGTCCGGCAAGCCGCACACCCCTGCGGAGGGCGACCCGGTCGAACTGGAGCGAGCCGAAGTCGCCGCGGACCTGGCGTATGCCCGCCAACTGCTCGGGTTGGCGTAGGCACTCGCGCCACCGCGATTCACGCTGACCTCTTCGCTACACTCGTGCATTGTTGCGGATTCCCAGTATGCTGACCAGATCTCTATTCCTTGCGATCGTCCTGGCGGCGAGCGCCGCCCAAGCCCAGATTCCGACCGCCGAGCCCGAGACCGTAGGACTCTCGAAGGACCGCCTTGATCGCATCACCCAGGCACTTGACCAGAGCGTGCAGGACGGACATGTGGCGGGTGCCATCGCCGTTGTGGCGCGCCGCGGGAAGATCGGCTACTGGCACACCACGGGCATGGCGGACCGCGAGGCCGGTCGGCCGATGTCCGATGACTCGATCTTCCGGATCTTCTCCATGACCAAGCCCATCGTCGGCGCGGGCCTAATGATGCTCTACGAAGAGGGCAAGTTCTCCCTCAAGGACGAGGTCAAGCGTCACATCCCTGAACTGGGCGGCCTGAAAGTATGGGCGGATGGCCGGGAGGTGGACTCGCGTCGCGAGATGACGGTCCAAGACCTCATGCGCCATACATCGGGGATGACGTACGGGATCTTCGGGGACTCCCATGTGGACGAGCTCTATGTGGATGCGGACGTTCTCAATGGCAACAAGTCTGTCGAACACTTCGTCAGCAAGCTGTCCAAGCTGCCCCTCAAGCACCATCCCGGCAGCGCATGGGAGTACAGCGTCTCGGTGGATGTTCAGGGCCGATTGATTGAGGTATTGTCCGGCATGGATCTCGCGACCTATCTCAGGGAGCGGGTGTTCCAGCCTCTCGGCATGCCGGACACATCGTTTCGCCTGTCAGACGCCAAGGCAGGCCGCTTTGCCCAGGTCTATCGCCAGACTAAGGACAAGACAGGCATCGAGCCCGCCGGCGAGGGGAGGTCCGACCGCTATTTCGAGGACACGCGCTGGTATTCGGGGGGAGGGGGGCTGGTCTCGACAACCCGCGACTACCTGCGTTTCTGCCAGATGCTCCTCAACGGAGGGGAGCTGGAGGGGATCCGCCTGCTCAGCCGCAAGACGGTCGACCTGATGCGGATCGACCACATCAGCTCGATCCCGAAGGCTTCGTCGATCTCAAGGCCGGGTTACGGCTTCGGCCTCAATTTCGCAGTGCATCTCGACCCGGCCCGCAGTGGCCTGAACGGCTCCGTGGGAGAGTACAACTGGGGCGGACTTGCCGGCACAAGCTTCTGGATTGACCCGGCCGAGGATCTGATCGGCATCTACATGATCCAAGTACTCCCGCCGCGCTTCGGTGACGGAGCCGGCCGATTCAAGCGGCTGGTTTACCAGTCAGTTGTGGACTGAGAGCCGGCTGGAGAAGGCCAGCGGCTGTGCTATTTTCGGGATTCACGCTCATCTGAGCGGTCAGCGCTCCGCGATTGGCCGGCTTGAGGGAGCCAGCACGACATGATCCTCGCAGCACTCGCTCTCAGCCTCCTGCTATCAGCTTGCAGCGGAGGCACTGGACCTGCACAGCCCAGCGAACTGCCACGCTCGGCCCCCGAAGCCGTGGGGCTGTCGCAGCAGCGCCTCAACCGCGTGACCGCCGCCCTCCAGGCTGGCGTCGAACAAGGCCACATCGCGGGCGCCATTGGGGTGGTGGCCCGCCGGGGCGGCATTGCCTATTGGCAGGCGGTTGGGATGGCGGATCGCGAGGCGGGTCGGGAGATGTCGGACGACACCATCTTTCGCATCTACTCGATGACCAAGCCAATCGTAGGCGTCGCCCTGATGACGCTGTACGAGGAGGGCAAGTTCGCCCTGCGGGACCGGGTGAGACGGCACCTACCCGAACTCGGCGGACTGGAGGTGATGGAGGGCGACCGGACAGTCAAGGCACGGCGCGAAATGACCGTTCAGGACCTGATGCGGCACACTGCCGGGCTTGCATACGGCTTCGGGGAATCGCGTGTGGACGAGCTCTACCAAGAGATCGGCGTGCTGCGCGACAACCGGTCTCTGGAGGAATTTGTCCAGAAGCTCGCGAAGATGCCACTCAAGCACCATCCGGGATCGGCGTGGGAGTACAGCGTGTCTGTGGACGTCCAGGGTCGATTGATCGAAGTTCTTTCCGGACAAGATCTGGCGACGTTCCTGAGCGAGCGAATCTTCGAGCCGCTAGACATGCGCGACACTGCGTTCACCGTGCCGCCGGATAGGCGTGACCGCTTTGCGGAAATGTACCTCAAGACCGAGGACGGCAAGGGAATCGAGCCTGCACCAGACGATCACTCGGAGGGCTACTTCGACTACGAGACGCGCTGGTACTCAGGTGGGGGCGGGCTCGTGTCGACGACACGTGACTACCTTCGGTTCTGCCAGATGCTGCTGAATGGCGGCGAACTCAACGGCAGGCGGATCCTCGGGAGGAAGACTCTCGAGCTGATGACCCGCGACCACGCTGCGGACGTGCCCCGGCCTTCGGCAATCCTGGGCTCTGGCTACGGCTTCGGGCTGGACTTCGCCGTGCATACGGATCTCGCCGAGAGCGGTCTCAACGGCTCGCTGGGCGAGTACAACTGGTCCGGGGCGGCGGGCACCACCTTCTGGGTCGACCCCGCTGAGGACATGATTGGCCTGTACATGGTACAGATGCTCCCGCCGCGCCACAGCGACGGGGACTTGCAATTCAAGCGCTTGGCATACCAATCCATCGCGGACTGATTTACGGGCTGGGCGCGTGCTCCCCGAGTCCTCAGACGTGTAGTCGCTCCGTACAGCGGCCGACTCCGGAACTGGCAGGCTGGTCCCTGGGCGGCCCAATGCACGTTTGCCGGAACTCCGGCTGGCCCCGTTGTAGACAGTGCACTGGGCATGGTGTGTGCGGCACCAGACGAGCGAAGGCAGCCCAAGACGGCACATGCTGGTCCCCGAGGTCCTGACAGATTGGCAATCGAAGCGGACCGGAACTGTCAAGAAACCCGCCGAAACTTGACGCGTCAGTTTGGACGTGTCAAGCGGCTTATCACGTCGTGGGCATCGTGGAAAGAAATCCGGGAAATCCTGACATGGCGTTGGCGACCTGTCAAGGGAGTTGACATGTCGGGCGGGACCTGTCAAGAAAGTGGGCGAAAGTTTACGTGTCAACCTAGACGTGTCAAGCGGTTTAGCAGATCGTGAGGTATTGTGGAAAGAAACCACAAGAATCTTTACTCGTCGTCTGAGACGTGATAAGATAGTGCTGTCGCGCGCGTATTCGGATACTGGCATGCTGACGCAAACGTACCGTATTCCATCGCTCCCCCCGGCTGTGGACATGGAAACAGTCCCAGTCCTGCGAGCAGCTGCCGAGGCTCACCGAAACTTGGCGGAACTGAAGGGAAGAGCTGTCTCCGTTCCGAACCCGACGATTCTCGTCGACACCGTCGCTCTCCAAGAGGCGAGGGCGAGTTGTGAGATCGAGAACATTGTCACTACACAGGACGCGTTGTACATGGCTGATTTGCTGCCTAGAACGAATCGGGATCCAGCAACCAAGGAAGTCCTCAGCTATCGGAGTGCGGTCAAGCAGGGCTTCGCCCACCTGCAACGCGACGCCTCTCGGCTGTCGAGCCAACTCTTGATCAGTCTCTACCGAACGGTGAAGTCTTGCGACGACGGTTTTCGTGTCGCGCCGGGAACGGCGATCATAAACCGATACACGGGCGAGATCGTACACGTTCCTCCCCAAGAGCCAGCCGAAGTTCAGAACAGGATGGAGGAACTCGAGCGGTTCATCAATGACGACGCGCTGTCTGCGCTGGACCCCTTGGTCAAGATGGCGGTGATTCACCATCAATTCGAAAGCATCCATCCGTTCACGGATGGCAACGGACGCGTTGGGCGAATCTTGAACGTTCTCTACTTGGTCCGTTGCAAGCTGCTGGAGACACCGATCCTGTACCTGAGCCGCGCGATCAGCAGGTCCAAGGGCGAGTACTACCGACGCCTGCAAGCGGTCCGGGACAACGGAGAGGGGGAAGCTTGGTTGCTGTACATGCTAGATGCGGTCTCAACCACTTCGCGCCACACGTTGACGCTGATCGAGAGAATCCGGTCTCTGATGGCGGAATACAAACAAGTCATGAGGGCCGAGCTGCCAAAGATCTATTCGCACGAACTGCTGAACAACCTGTTTCGCCATCCCTACACCCGTGTGCACGCAGTGCAGCGCGACGCGCGGGTGAGCCGTCCGACGGCCTCGCGGTACCTACGTCTGCTCACCGCCGAAGGCCTGCTAAGAAAGCACCGGGTCGGCAGGAATGTGTACTACATCAACCAACCCTTGGTAGACGCGTTCCTCGAGCAGGAAGCTGGGTAGTCTGGCTGCCAGTTCTGAGCGCCGGGTCGATCGCCACCGCTCCGTCGGCAGTGCTCCCCAGCCCCAACCGGTGGGCGCTCCGTCCTCGTGCTAGTTGAGGGCCAGCACGCCTCGTGCGATGTGCCCGGCCTCCATGTCTTCGAAGGCCTGCGGCAGGGCTTCCAGCGGGTAGCGCTTGGTGATCAGGCCGTCCAGCGGCAGGCGACCGCCCAGATACAGCCCCAGCAGCTTGGGCAGGTCCAGCCGAGGCCGTATTGAACCCGCAAACGATCCCAACAGCCGCTTGTTCTGCAGCACCAGTGCCCCTGCAGGGATGCCCACCAGTTCCTTTGCGGCGTGCAGGCCAACGATGGTCGCCGTGCCACCGGGCCGTACGGCGCTGAGGCTAAGCAGGATCGTGGAGGCAGATCCAACGCTGTCGAAGGCATACTCGATGCCCGTGTCCGTCAAAGTGCGCAGCGCCTTGGCCGGGTCATCCTCTCCGGAGATGTTCAACACTAGGTCGGCGCCGAGCGATCGGGCGAACTCGAGCTTCGAGTCGAGCACGTCGACCGCGACGACGGGATTGCAGCCCGCCAGTTTGCAGCCGAGAAGGGCGCTCAACCCGACGCCCCCGCAGCCAATGACCGCGGCTGGAACGCCGGGGACCGCCTTGGCCGTGTTGATCACTGCGCCGACCCCGGTGGCCACGGCGCAGCCGACCACGGCCGCGACGTCGAATGAGACGCCGTCGGGGATTGGCACAATGCTCGCTTCTGCGACCACCGCGTGCTGGGCCATCGTGGCGGCGCTGAGGAAGTGCTTGAGCGGCATGCCGTCCGCGGTCGCAAGCCGGGTAGTCCCGTCCGCCAGCAGGGCTCGGAATGTTGTGCGCGCGAGCCGTTCGCAGAGGTTGTGACGACCACGGAGACAGGTCTGGCAGCTCTCGCAAGCCGGCAGCCAGTTCACGACCACACGGTCACCGGGCTGGCAGTTCGTCACGCCGCTTCCGACGGTCTCGACCACGCCGGCACCCTCATGACCGAGAACTAGGGGGGGCTGCGCCCGCAGCTCCCCTCGTAGGGTGTGCAGGTCGGAGTGGCAGACACCGGCGGAGTGCATGCGGACCAGCACCTCGCCCTGCTTCGGCGGCGCCAAGTCGACCTCTTCGATCGTCAGACGTCCTGTTTCCCTTACCACCGCTGCCTTGGTACGCATCTCCTTGGGCTCTTCCCCTTCAGACGCTGGGCCCGCTTGGGCCCCGGTTTGAAGCGCACCAATTCTAGCGAACTTGCGAACGCAGCCAGCGGGGCTGACATGGGGGATGCGTGACCGCCATTCGGTCCCGAAGCGGATCCATGCCCACAGCAGATCAGCTCTCAGGGCACTCGAGCAACGACTAGGCTTGCCAGACGAAATTGGTGACGTGCAGCATTCCCACCAGAACGAGAAAGATTCTGAGTTTGCCGACCACGCTGCGGCATCGGATCCTTCGATGCAGCCAGGCATCGGTGTCATGCAGGATTGGCTTAGTGTCGGCCTGTGTTTGTGTCGTGCCGACGGCCAGCGTCGCTGCATCAGTGTCGTACTCGGCCAATGGCTGCATCAGGCCAAGCCGGTCTTCAATCAGCGTCTTCTTGAAGACCGACCTGCGGTAGCACTCATGTCCCTTGGTGATTGTCAGAAGCCCGACCCAAACGGCTGCGGCTCCGACCACCGACCGCAGCGCGAGGGGCGCTGGGTCGTTCCCGCCGGCCCTTGCCAGAGTGACCGCCGCACCTCCCAAGTCGGTGTGGAGGCCGAGGAAGAATCTCGCTCGGCCCCATCCGAGCCTCACGTTGAATCGATACTCGTCAACCGCGATCTTGCACAGTTCGAGGAGCTTAGCTTGGTCAGTCGCTAAGTCAGGCTGTTGTGCCAAGATACCGGCCAGCCAAATGCACGAACGTTGGAGTGAACTTCGAAGGCTCAGACTGGCACTTGCGAAGCACCTCGCACGGATCGGCGAACTGCACCTCGGAGATATGGCTTTGGTCGATGCGTATCTCGCCGTCCCAGTTGGCCGAGAAGACTCCGATGAATTTCCGGCAGCCGTTCTCCTCTTCCATCCGCGTCGTGCCTAAAGGCGTAAGGGAATCAATCTCAATGCCAAGTTCCTGCTTGGCCCTGCGGAGGATCGCGTCTGAGTATTCCTCGCCAGCCGAGACGTAGGCCGCGACCGAGGAGCCCCAGCGGCCGGCATTACGCTTCCGAGATTGGGCGAGTCGCTGCAGCAGGACTTGCGAGCGCTTGTCGAAGAGCAGGAGGTGGGCGACCCGGAAGTTTGCCTTGTCGCGGAAGACGTCTTGCCGTAGGACCTGACCTACGACTCGGTCGCCACCGTCTACGCGATCGAGAACCTGCTGCCCCTTCTGGCTCATCGATTGCTGGCCATATTGTGGCGCACTCGCGACTACCCGGACAAATGCCCTTGGCATCGAC
Source organism: Bryobacterales bacterium (assembly GCA_028819235.1). Lineage (GTDB taxonomy): Bacteria > Acidobacteriota > Terriglobia > Bryobacterales > UBA6623 > VXMF01. The sequence goes on along the minus strand of JAPPMC010000211.1, from coordinate 21,609 downwards.
TTGTCGAATCGCGTTGCGAACGCGCGAGCCAGCGATGCACAGACCGCTCCGGAGTTCACAATTCGACCCGCGGGCTTTCAACCCCGCTGTGCGGCACCGGCCCGGGATCCGAAGGTTCGGCACTTAGAATGGGGACCAACAGTAGGCCACCGCTGTGGCCGAGCGAGCCAACATACATGTTCCGACCGAGCGCCAGCACAGTCTTCCTTACGGCTGCCCTGGTGGGCAATGTCGGCATCCGGGCGCAACCGTCGGATCCGTCTCCAACCGCCAATGAGCCCACTGAGCAGTCGTCCGTCGCGGAATCCGGCCAGACCGAGCCCGCCGTGGTCGGCGATGGCTCAGAGAGCGCAGCTGACCGAACCCGCCTGAACCTTCTCGGCGAGGTGAACTCGGAACAGGGAGAAGGGCGCCGCAACGAGAACGTGCGCCTGACCTTGATCGACAACAACGTGCTCCGGGAGCTAAACGAGCGCCTCGGCATCTCCGCAACTGCCGTGAAGAGCTTTCAGATCGACCGCTCGTACTGGGCGACGGAGTATGGAGGGCCTCCCGGGCGGCCAGTCCACGTCCCTGCCGCGTCCGCGTCCCGGATTCACGGCAACGCATTCTGGACCCACACCAACAGCGCCGTGAGTGCCCGGTCCTTCTTTCAAGTAGGGAATGTCCAACCGGCGCGGAGCAATGACTATGGGGTGACCCTGAGCCTCCCGGCCTGGGCCGGGGCGGGACTGACTCTGACCGGGAGTCAGACCCGGAACAAGGGCCAGGTGAACGGCAACGTCTTGGTCCCCACTGCCGAAGAACGCGCTCCCCTAGCAACTGACCCCACCGCGCGGGCCTTCGTCCAGCGGATCTTTGATGCCTATCCGGTGGCGGTCCCGAACCGCCCGGACATCAATCCTCGGGCACTGAACACGAACGCGCCGCAAGACATCTCAAATGACCGAACATCCGCCGCACTGGACCAGCAGGCCGGCGCCGACGGGCGCGTCACGCTCCGGTACAACCTCGTATTGCAGCAGGTGGACGCCTTCCAGCTGGTGGGTGGTCAGAACCCGAACACCACCACACGCAACCATCAGGCTCGCATGACCTGGAATCGCAGCTGGTCGCCCCGCCTTACCTCGGACTTTACGGTCGGTTTCGACCGAGTCGGCTCCCTCCTGATCCCTGACGAGACATCGATTGGGCCTTGGATCAGGGCCGGCATTGAGATCACCAGCATCGGGCCGCCGGGACGTTTCCCAGTGGACAGGGCCGGCAACAACTTCCGATATGGAGCAAGGGCTCGCTACCGTACCGGTAGCCACAACTTCGTCTTTGGTGGTGACCTGCACCGCGGCCAGATCAACGGTCGCGAATTGCAGGATCACCGTGGCCGGTTCATCTTCCGCCGCGACTTCGGTCGAGATGCAATCACCAACCTGCGCATGGGGCTGGCGAGCAACTACTCGGTCGCGATCGGCGATGTCCATAGGGGCTTCCGTCGCTGGCAGGGGCAGTTCTACGTAGGGGACGAGTGGAAGGCGACCTCGCGGTTAACTCTCAGCATGGGCATGCGCTGGGAGCCAGTGGCCCGCCCGACCGAGGTGAACGATCTAACCCGAGTCCCGTATGAGAGCGATCTCGACAATTTCGGCCCGCGGCTTGGATTCGCCTACCGTCTGCCTGGCCGAGGGGGCGTGATGCGGGGTGCCTATGGCCTTCACTATGGCGAGATCTTCACCGCCACGTACATTCAGGCCCGCATCAATCCGCCCCAAAACGTCACCGTCGTCGTGCAGGCACCGGACTTGGTGGATCCGCTCGCGCCGCTGCGCCCGATCCAGCTTGACCCGGATTCCCGCTCCGTCCGGTTCGATCTGGCCCCGGACCTAGAGATCCCATACACGCACAACTACAACTTCAGTTGGGAGCTCGAGATCGCCCGGGACTGGAAGCTCGATCTGGCATACGTGGGGAGCCGCTCGCACCAGCTCCTCTCAATGTTCTTCCTTAACCGAGCCCGGCCCGTCGAGGGGATGCCCCAGACGACCCGAACGGTCAATCTGCGGCGGCCGGACCAGCGCTACTTCAACGTCCTGCACGTGAACAACGGCTCTCGGGGATACTTCGACGCCGGTCGGGCCACCCTGCGCGTCCCGCAATGGCGAGGTCTCAGCTTGGAGGCCTCGTACTGGTGGAGCAAGGCCATCGACCTTGGGGGAAGCTACCTGAACACGGCCGCCAACGCGAACAGGCGGCAGACCGAGAGCCCCTCGGAGTTCGACGTGCATGGGGAGTTGCGCGGTGTCAGTAATTTCGACCAGCCCCACGCGGCGCTGTTCAACTTCAGCTACAGGACCGCAGTCTTGGGAGGCAGCCAGCGCTGGATCCGAGGGCTCCTCGGTTCATGGCAACTCAGCTCCGTGGTGCTTCTGAAGTCAGGAACGCCCTTCTCCGTGCAGTCCGGCTCGGATGCTCCCGGATTCGGGAATGTGGACGGGTCACAGAGTGATACTCCGATCGTTGAGGATGTATCTGTCTTGGGGCGCTCGATCGACGATCCCGACACGTCGTCCCAGCGTCTGCCCGCCGGCGCATTCTCATTCATCGCACCGACGGACCAGCGTGGGAATCTGGGCCGCAACACCTTTCGGAGGGATGGCATCGCGAACGTCAATCTGGCACTGTCGAAGTCCTGGGCGGTTCGCGACAACACACTGCTGCTGCGCGTCGAGTCTCTTAACTTCACGAACCATCCGCAGTTCGCGGAGCCCGGAGCCAGCTTGGCCCAGGGCAACTTCGGAAAGATCACGAACACGCTAAACGACGGCCGCACATTCCGATTCACCCTTCGGCTAACTTTCTGAGCCTCGGTGTTGCAGGGCTTTTCGGGACCGTCTGTTGCAAGAGGCTTGGTCCGGCTTGACGATGCGCTGCCGCCAGTGGCTCGACTCGGCCTGGCGACTCGCGGAAACACCGCGCTGGAACCAAGCGATGTCGCATATGCCCTCGAAAGGGGGATCCGCTACCTGAACTGGTGTGGCAGGCCGGATGGACTTTCCAAAGCGGTCAGGGAGATGGGCACGCTGCGGCGCGAGGTTGTCCTGGCCACCCAGCTCAAGGCCCGGACGGCAGATGAGGCCGACCGAGAGTTCGAGTGGATCCTAGACCACACCGCCAGCGAGCGCCTAGAGGTAGGGACGCTCTACTACGTGGAATCCGAGGAGGAATGGCGGCACATCACGGCACCCGGAGGAGCTTGGGAAGCGCTCGACAGGCGTCGCCAGAGCGGTGAGCTCGGTATGTTGGGCCTGACCACGCACCAGAGAGTGCTGGCTGCGCGTTGGGCTGGAGAGACGGCGCCAGCAGGCGCTCGCCGGCTTGACATGCTGATGGTTCGCTACAACGCCGCCCACGATGGCGCGGAACGGGATGTGTTTCCGGCCGCCGCGGCGGCCGGCATTCCAGTGGTGACGTTTACGGCACTGCGCTGGCGCGACCTGCTACGCGGGACGCCGGAGGATCCTGCGGGCTTCACTCCTCCAACTGCGGCAGATTGCTACCGTTTCTGCATCGAGAACCCGAGTGTCGCGGTGACCTTGGCAGCCCCGAACGGCAGGGCCGAGCTTGAGGAGGCGCTTCGGGTGTTGGAAGCGAACTGGGAATGCTCCCCCGAATGGATGGTCGCCATGCGGTCGCATGGCCAACGTGTCCACCGCCACGCGAGAGAGTTCTGGTAAGGAATTCCGGAGAATGCTCGACAGTCCCGAATGGATGAGCGGTCCATTCAAGAGCCTATCCCTAGCCACACTCCCCGATTGCGCCATCCTGAACTTGCGGATCACCGACTTTCATGACGTTTATTGCACTAGGCTCATGACAGGAACTGGCCAGTGCATCGTTCCCGAGGTTTCGACATCAGAGGCCTCTTTGTGGCCCAGCGGTCGGCGGATGGTGCCGCTGCAGGATTTGTAAGTTTGCTGCCGTTGGAAGTCTAAGCGCCCTAGGCCCGGTTGCCTGAGCTTGCTGCCGAAGATGCGGCAGCTGTGCCATTAAGTCCGCGGGCCTGACGGCGCATGAGGCTTGGATCAATCCAATCTGTGGCGAGCACGTCCTACCAACAGTGCATTGTGGGCAAGCGATTGTTCCGCGCTGGGGCCGAAGCGGCCACGGTGCACGCAAGGAGCCCGACTGTGAACGCTTGGAGCGTTGAGTAGCGGAGCCCGGCATGCGACGGTCTTTTGGCACGGTTCACGGGAGTCGCCGACGATGTGCCGTGCGTGCCCGGAGCGGCAAGGGATTGCAGGAATTCGTGCATTTTGGCGCGTACTCTCGTGCAGGCCGCCTGCCTTGTGCGACCGATTTCGCCAGGCCAGACCCTTCGTCGGCCCTCTGCACGCTGGCAGTAAGGGACACCTGCGGCACGGGTGTCCCGCTCTCCGTGATGTTCCCATGAGTCTCGATCTGGCGACGCCTTCGAGATTGAGCCAACTGGGGGAGCTTCTCGTGGTTCTCTCGGACGCGACGATTCCGCTGCTGGAACGCTATAGGGCCTACGCGAAAACCGGATGGCTGTTGCGACGGTTCTCCCATTTCAAAACGGGCGAGAACGATCCACCGGCCGACTCTGCAGCTAGTCCTTGGATCTGCCGGTGGACCCGCTCCTTTGGCTTAGGGAGTAGGGTAGCGAATCGACAGTGTCGGTTTGGTGCCAGCAGTGCCCTGCGAATTGCCTTCCCTCGCACCGGCGGGCGCACCTGCCTTCAAATGCGCTCGGCCTTGACGGCCAGCAAATTGCGCTCCTTTCGACCGAATACCGCGCTCACGAAGTGAATCGGCTCGTCTCGGTCGCGGTACTTGTCCGCGTACCTGCGATCACGGATCTGTGCCAGCGCCCGTTCCGTGGCCTGCTCCGCCGTCTCTCCCTCCGCTGCCATCTTGAACTCCAGCACGAAGACTTGCCCCCCGTGCAGCAACACCATGTCCGCCCTTCCCAGGCTCGATTGCTCCTCCACCCGCAGATCAATCCCGACGGGGCGAAAACACGCATAGACTAAGCCCGCATGCTAGGCCTCGTACCGGCCGAATTCCGGTCGGACCTGCCACTGATACGGAATTCCCCCAATCAACGACTGCAAGCTGGACGCGAATGCCTCGAAATCATTTGACACAAGCTGCTGGCACATCGCCCGGCCCAGTTCGTGCGTTGCCTTCACCGGCTGGCCCAAGTAAGCCAGCAAGCCCCTGTTGAGGCTGCCGCGCACCTCCCCGTTGGGGTAGTCCAGCGTGAAGAACGTTTCCGCGTCACCGGAATCTTCCGAGACAATCGTCAAGTAGCCAGTCTGGAACAGCAGGGCATCGATGCTGAAGTTGCCCACATCGAACGTCGAGAGCAGATTCTTGTCCGCGATCCGGTTCTCCAGATCCAGGGCACTTACTCCCTGTTCCAACATTGTTCGATACAGAAAATCGGGCGGCCCAGTCGTGAACCAGTGCGGCTCGAATCTGTGGCTGTCGAACAGCAGCAGGATGTCGAAGGGATTGTACACACTCTCCTCGCCCAGCCATCGGTAGCCGTCGTACGAGTCCCGGACCCGTTTCCGGTCCAGCCCGGGCAGTTCGGGGGCGAATACCGTGTCCAGATCGTTGTCGGTGTATCCGCAGAGTGTGGCGTAGCGCGGGTCGAGGCTGATGTCCTTCAGATTGTTCAAGCCCGAGAACAGGCTCACCTTCGAGAACATGCTGACGCCAGTGACGAAGACGAACCGCACATGTTCGGCGCAGTCCTTGACGATGCCGTAGAGCCCGCACAAGTACTCGCGGTTCGCCTTAGCCCGTCTCGGGTTGTCGAGCACGTCCAGTATCGGCTTGTCGTATTCGTCCACCAGAACCACGACTCGTTCGCCGGTCGAACGGTGAAGATGATCCAGCAGGATCGGCAGACGATATGGTCCAGGTAGGTCGTTCGGAACGGTATTCAGACCTGTGTGCCCCTCGATGATGAACAGTTGGGTACGCACGTCGTTCTCGAGACTCCCCGGATCGCGATAGTTGCCGCCCAAGCCCAGCCGAACGACAGGATGCTCCACTGACCAGTCCCAGTGATCGTGGATGTGCAGTCCCCGGAACAACGGCTCGTTCCCCGTGAACAGTTGCCGCAGCGTATCCACCAGCAGGCTCTTGCCGAAGCGTCGAGGACGAGAGAGGAAGTAGTAACGCCCGGTGCTCACTAACCGGTGGATCAGAGGGGTCTTGTCCACGTAGTAAAAGTCATCCCCACGAATTGTGGGGAAGTCTTGGATGCCAGTCGGGAGTTGGCGGCGCCTCATCGCAGGGCCGCATCCATCACGCATCAAGGCCCGAAATCATCCTACTACCTGCAGGAACTTGGTTGGGATGCGCAGCCCGCCCGACCGGAGATGCGCGGCACGGGGTCGTGTCGGCACTGGTCCGACCGAGAGCGATCGCTGGGGTATCCTTCCATCACCCGACCGACGGCGGACGGGGGATGCCGGCAGAAAGATCGCCAAGGCCGCCTCCAGTTCCTGTCTGGGCTCGGAAGCCACGACTGGGGCACCTCCGACGGGACACCTTGGAACGAGTCCCACGTCCGCAACCCGTTGGACGACCCTTCGAGCACCGGTCGTTGGAACGTTCGGGTGGTTGAGGCCGGCGACTACGACGTTCGCTTGCGTGGCTGGCCGGCGGAGTCCGACACCCCGATCTACGCCCCGTTCCCTGCGGGGGGCGACCTGCCGGGCGACAGTCCGTTCCACGCGAGCCCCGGCAAGGTCGTGCAGGCAGTCAAGGCCAGGGTCCGCGTCGGCGAGGTGAGGGCCGAGGCCCCCGCTGAGTCTCGCGCGAAGCAGATCACGATTCGAATGCTCCTAGGCCCCGGGAAGGCCCGCATGAGTGCCCTCTTTAGCACCCGAGATGGCGGGGCAGTGGACGCCTTCTACGCCTACTTCCGGAGGTTCTAGGCCTTCCGGAGTCCGGGAGTTGGCAGATCCGCGTGCGGTCGCGCTGAGAGCTCCGAACGCACGAGCCGATCCACGCTGCCACGCGAGGACCATGCCCCCGACTAGCGATGGCGGACTGCTTGGATCCTTGGCCGCCATCTGGCATCGGGCTGCCCGGCGAGACCACCAACTAGACTTCACAGCCCTGCCACGCTTGAGGGGCGATGCGACGTCGGATGCCAGTACCAGCAGGGGCGCCAACCTGCTTCCAGCGGACAATCGGCAGACCCACCCCCAGCCGGAGAATGCTGCGGCCACCAAGGCCCGAGAGCGTTGTCGGGTGTTATCCTCAGGGAGATCCGCGGTGAGGTGCGAGAGTGGTTGAATCGGGCGGTCTCGAAAACCGTTGAGCCCTTGCGGGCTCCGTGGGTTCGAATCCCACCCTCACCGCCACGCCCTCCTCGCGTCCCGTACTGGTAGCCCGAGCGCTTTGCCCGCGATTCGCCCCGGGTCCAATAGACCCGGGAGTGACGATCGCGTCCGCACTGGAGCGGCCGACTGGCTGTCCCGCCCTGCAGTGGGTTGTTGGGGCAATCGCAGCGCACCCGTCGCTGTTTGGGACACGGCGACATCGCAATACGGGTCTCTACCGAACTGCGGCCCGAGGCCACGCTGCCGAAGCTCTCGTAGATCGTGGAATCGAGGTTGTGGACCGCGAATAGGGTGTGTTCGCGCCAGGCCCGCGAATCGGACCAGCAGGCTAACCTCCGGACCGCCTAGTGATCCAGATGGGCGAGGACCAGGCCAGCTGCCCGTCTGCCTGCTGGATGCGCACGTAGTAGTAGTTCTCGCCCTCGCTTGGATCGTTGTCGGTAAACTCCAGCGACACATCCCGTCCCAGATTCTGGCGGTTGAGAACGAATTCTTGATTCCTGATGATGTCGACCTGACGGATCGGCTCGGTTCCGATCACGCGGATCCAGAGTCGAAACGGTCCGCTGACGGTCGCGATGTCGCCCTGCAGGAACTCCTTTTCACCTGATCGCATCCTGTAGTCGAGGACGATGTTGTCCGTCGCCGCGTAGGAGTGGCGTTTCCGCATGGCCTCGATCAGGCCCGCCCGGCTGCCGTCCTCGGAGATCGTGCACGCGAAGGAAATGTGCGTCGAGACATGATCCGACGCCGCCTGAACGCCCAGCTTGTAGCCCTTGGCCCAAGCGTTCCACACCACGCCTTCCGACTGGAAGCCGCCCGGCGCTGAGCTGGGGTTGCCGCTGATCGCACCCCGCGGTGCCCCCTCGTACTCCGCCGAGTACCGATCTCCTTGGTAGATCTCGACTAGTGGTTCGACATCCGGATCATTGTCGCGCCAGTCGGTCCCCATCCTCACGGAGGACGATGTGTGGGGAATACTGATGCCGTCGTTCGCCTTAAGGTAGGCGTACAGATCCCTAGTACCGACTGGCTCCGGATTTGCATATCGATCCGTCACGGAATCGCTCGAGAACGGGAATCCCCCACCGAACTCCTGGCGAGACACGCGGAACGGCCTCACTCCCCGCTTCGCGAACAGGATGTTGCGGTGACCGTTGGGGAAGGTCACGGAGCGCTCGTATGCGAACAACGGGACAAACTTCCCCGGCAGGTGGAAGTTGTCCGCCATTTGCTGGAGCAGGAAGTCGTGGTACTCGTCGTCAGGGCCGCCGAGGAAGTTGTGCTCCGAGTTCGCGTAGAAGTCGAGACCGGCCGCGTCAAGCGCGTAGCGGTAGGCCTGCAGCAGCGATCCGTCGTTGATGCCGTCCATCGAGAATTCCGTGTGGCGGTGGGTGTCCCCGCGGTAGATGGCATAGGTCGTACCGCCGGAGCGGATGCGGTAGTTCCTGATCGTCTCGAGGTCCCGCTCTTCGTTTGGGTGGATCGGGTAGACGGAGATATCGGGCTGCCGGCGGGGCCGGAGGCCGGACAGGCCCCCGCCCTGAACCGGCGACAGCTTGCCGACGTAGACATCGGCCTCTTCGGCAATCATGTGGTCGTAGTCGCGCCCGTCCGTGGGCCACGCAGCCACGATTCCGCCGTCGCTGGCGACTGCGAAGCCGCTTCGCACATCCAGCCGACCCGCGCTGTTCGGGAAGTACACCGGCCTGCCCCAGCCGCTCCCGGAGTACGGAACGCCCCACATCTCCCAAGTCGCGTAGTAGCTCCAATGGTCGGAAATGGTGTCCAAGACCCGAGGTGTGCGGTGACGGAAGAAGATCCACGCTCCGCCATTGCCGTCGATCTGGATCATGGGCGAGTCGTTGCGGTCCTGAGCCAGCCTGGGCGGGAGCGCATCGTAGAGCGGAACTGCAGGCTCAAGCCATTGGCCACCATCGCGGACGGCGACCCCAATGGATCGCCACGCGTAAAGACGCGTGCCCTCCGACTCGAGCCCGAATCCATCGTCCTTGCCCCATTGGGTGCCGCTCTCCGACCATGCGGCCCACAGGCGGTCCTCGCCATCGACCGCCAGACTGACGTGGGCCTCGAACTTCGGCGTGTCCGCAAGTGGAACGACTGGCCCCCAGGACCCTCCAGCAAACCGGCGGGTCAGGATGTCGTAATCACCCTTGTCGTAGGTGTCCCAAGCGACATGGACTGCGCCGGTGCCGTCGGCGGCGATCGCGGGCTCCCAGTCATTCGAGCTTGACGTGGACACCACTTCCGGGTCGGACCATGAGTCCGCACCGCGAGAGCGAGCGAGGATTTCCGACCGGCCGTCCCGGAATCCCTGCCACACGACCCAGAGACGGCCGAGCGCGTCAGTGGCAACGCTGTGATAGAGGTCTGGTTGCGGACTTGCCGTCAGGCGCTCAACAGGCGACCAGTCGCCGCTTGCGCTGTCAAGGCTACGGGCATACAGGTCGCGGTTGCCGTCTACCTGATCGGACCAGACTACCCAGACCCTGCCGAGGCCATCACGGGCGACCTTCGCCAGGAACACATCACCCGGCCTCTCAGTAACGACCTGCGCTGCTTCCCAGCGGGCCCCGTCGTAGTGTCGGAGGAACACCTCGTTAGCGGAGTCGCGGTAGCCGACCCAAGCAATCCAAACTTGGCCGTCCGGCCCTGTTGCCACTGCCGCAAAGTCGTCCTCGTATCGCTCGTCTGTGATCCGCTCGGAAGTGACCGCAGTCCCAACTGCCACACGGCCGCCCAACAACCGCAGCGTGCCCCCCGACCCTAATCTGGCCATGGGGAGGCTGAAGTTGCCCTGCTCGGTCTCGAAGTCCAAGCGTGTCCCGCCTCCCGTCCGGACTCGAAGCAACAGGCCGGGATTGAATACATTCAAGGGCGTGCCCGTGACGGGCTGGGGCTTCTCGGGAGGATGCCCGAAGCTGGGCCCCTGCCATGACTCCAGTTCCCACGAGTCGGGTCTGATCGCGTCCGAGGGACGCGGGCGCAGGCTTGTCAGCGACTCGATCCTGCCCCCCACCGCTGAGACCCGACCGTGCCAGACGCCTTCGGTGGAAGTCTCCGCCGGCGGGAACCATCTGGCTCCCGGCGGCTGGGAGGCGGTCGCCGGTGCCTTGTCACCGACTCCGAGCTCGATGCGGAGCGTTACAAGCGATGGATCGTCGAATGGTGCTTGGGCCGGCAAGCAGGATCCGGCAAAGAACATCGCGGCAAGGCCTCTTAGGCAGCAGCGCGACATCGCGGCGAGTATATCAGCGGGGCGATGGCTAGGAGAACACGCTCGTGCGTTGGCGCGATCAAGGACTCTCGCCATCCGGCGCGGTGCGGAAAACGTCCACGAGAATGCGGACGATGGTAGCGGGTGGCGGATCTGTCGCTCATTTTGGCGGCGAGCCAAGGTGAGGAGAATCGGCCCCGTGACGCCCGCAACACCCGCGACGCAACATCAGTTGAGCAGGAGGCGAGCGCTGATACTGGATCCTGAGACGCGCGGGCAAGGAACGCCTCGGAGGCCGAGTTCAAATTGCGGCACGAGGGCTAGGCCCGGCCCGAGCAGGCCCCACCGGAAGCGCATGATATACGCTCGTCAGCGCGACTTTGACGACCGCAGATCGCCTGAGACTGCGGAACCATAGGATGTTGCCCGCACCGGTCCGCCCCAATGTCGTCTGCGAGGGGTGCGAGCAGCACCACAATTTGACCTGCGGCGTAGGGGGAACCTGCGCACGGCTTTCGCCTGGACCCCGTGTCGGCCGGAGTCTGGAGCAGGAGGCCTGAGGGTCGCCAGCCGTCCGGCGATTCTCAGCGGCTGTCTGCCCGTTCGCCTTTCGCGGCGGATTCCAAGAGGCTCCTTATGGCGCTCGTGGTCTCCGTCGGTCGGACAACCTTCGCGAGTTTCTCGGGATCTCCGTCCGTGTTTTGTCGTTGCAGCGACTCTTGGAGCCGCTCCTGATGGTCCGCAAGGTCAAGAGGTGTCTCGCCCTGCTCGTTCGCCCAGTCAATCGGAGCTCCCTTTGAGAAAAGGTGCCTGATCACATCCGTTGAGCGGTTGCCCGCAGCGAGGTGCGCGGCGGTCTGTCCTTGCCGGGGAAGGCTGATCGCCCGGATCGGATCAGGATAGCGGTCATCCGGGTCATACCGCGCCTGCAGGTCTGCCCCCCTCGCGATCAGTTCGTCGATGATCGCAATGTTCGCGGCAACCACGGCTACCGAGAACGGTGTGTGGCCATCCTTGCGCACAAGGTTCGGGTCCGCTCCGGCGTCGCACAGGAGCCGCACCAACTGCAGGTTCCCTGAGTCCGCGGCGATGTGCAGTGCCGATGACCCAGGCGGTGCCGGATTAATCCTCACGTCTCCGTCCGGTCCCGGCGTAGGGTACTTGGTCTGCTGATTTGGGTCTGCGCCGGCCCCGAGCAGACGGCCCACGAGTTCCAGTGCCTTGTCAGGCGTGAAGGGGGCCGGGTCCGGGGGGCTCCCCAGCGTGAGCAGGGCCGGCAGCGTCCGGTACACACCGTCCGAGCGTTTGTCCCGGGGACGGCCCACCCACGCCGCCGCGAGCACCGCTGCGTGCAGCGGTGTGTATCCTGCGGTGTCCGCGGCCGTCGCCGAAGCACCGCGGTCCAGGAGCAGCAGCGCAAGCTCGATGTCCGGCGAGAAGCGCTGCGAACTGCCCGCCCGGGCCGGCGCGCCTCGACCCGGCTTAAAGGCGCCATCCGGCGGTACCCAGTTGTACAGTGCAGCGAGCAGGGAAGACGTGCCGTCCACGGCCCTGCTGCGCGCGTCCGCGCCGGCATCGAGCAGCATGCGCACGGACTCTTGGTCTTGCTTCCGCACAGCGAAGAACAGGGCGTCATGCCCGCCCTGCCCGGACTGGTAGTGCCCGTCTGAATTCCACGGAATCCCCGTCTTACCGAGGGTGAAGCTCGTTGGGATGTAGATTGTGTACCGCACGTCCCAGGCCCGCGTGGTGGGCTCAATGCTGGCGCCATTGGCAAGCAGTAGGCGGACGGCCTCAGGGCTTCCGGCCGCCCACATCAGGGCCGTCTGGCCGAAGTGCTCCTCACGGGCATCGGGGTTGGCCCCCCGCTCGAGCAGGAGGTCCATGACTCTGACTTGCCCGAGCCTCGCGGCCGTCATCAGCAGCGTCTCGCCGCTTTGGCGAGCGGCATCGGGGTCTGCCCCACGCTCCAGCAGGAGCTCGGCCACTTCGGCCGACCCGTTCTCGATGGCAAGCGCCAGCGGCGGGATGCCCAGTGCATTGGCCAGGTTTGGGCTGGCCCCGGCGTCCAGCAGGCGGCGGGCAATCGCCTCGTTGCCGCGGATCGACGACCACGCCAGGGCCGTCGATCCATCCTCCGCCATCGCGTCGGGATTTGCGCCGTCGGCGAGCAGGGCCGAGACTTGCGCCAAGTCATCGACGTAGGCTGCTTCAACAAGCGGCTCCAGCGGGGCCGACGCGGATGCGGCGGGGAAGCAGAGCAGGGCAGTGAGCGCTGCGTTCGGGACACGGCCTCTCATCATCGGCTTAGACTTCCAGTCGATTGAGGGGGCCAGTGCTGTCCCCGAGCTTGTCCGTCGGAACACCAACCTTGTCCAGCATCGTCAGGTAGAGATTCGTGAGCGGAGTAGTGTCGCCCGGGAAGGCCACGTGGCGTCCGCCCGCGATGCGACCAGAGGCCCCTCCCGCCAGCAGGACCGGGAGGTTCCTCTGGCTGTGGCTTGTCGGTACGCTGAGGCTGCTTGCGTACATGATGAGGGAATGGTCCAGCAGCGTTGAGTCGCCCTCCTCGAGACCGTCCAGCTTGTTCAGGAAGTGCGCAAGCAGTTCGGTCTGGTTTACGTTGATCTTGGCGAGGGCGTCCAACTTGTATTTCTCGAAGTTGTGGTGCGAGATTTCGTGGTGCCCCATCGAGATGCCCAAGTGCGGGAAGTTCATCGACGTAGCCTCCCGTCCGTAGAGGAACGTCCAGACCCGCGTCAGGTCGGCCTGGATGGCCAGCGTCTGCAGATCGAACATCAGCCTCACGTGGTCCGGCCAGTTGTCGGGAATGCCCGGCGGGCGCGGTGTCGCCGGCAGGTCCAGCGGGGGCTTCTTCAGCGCCACGTCGATGCGCCGCTCCACATCCCGGATCGACTCAAAGTACTGATCCAGCTTGCGGCGGTCCTCCGGCCCGACCTCAGCCCGCAGCTCGTCGATCCTGCCGGAGACAGCGTCAAGCGCACTGCGGTCCGCGGCGTCGCGTTCCCTATTGGCCTTCGGGTCAATGCGGCCGCCTTCGCCGAAGAGCCTCTCGAAGACGAACCGCGGATTCTTCTCGAACGGCAGCGGGTTCGTCGCGTCCTTGAAGACAGGGCCGGGCAGATTGCCTGTGTTCTCGGTGGCCAGCTCAAGCGAGGCAAACGGCGTCTTCTCCCCCAATGTGCGCGCCGCCAGTTGGTCGACGGAGATTCCGACGTGGACCTTGCCCTTGGTCGGCTCGCACCCGGTCATGAACGACGCCATCGCCCTGTCGTGGAATCCGGCCTTGCTGCGGTCTGGGTCCGACGATAGGCCCGTCAGGACCAAAAACTTCTCGCGGAGGGGGGCCAGCGGCGCCAAGGCCTCGTTGGCTTGGTAGCCGGAACCTGCGCCCTGGGGGTCCCAGCGCTCTCGGTCCACGCCGAGCGGAAAGTAGATGAAGCCCAGCCGCCTCACGGGCGCTGCAGCGGTCCGGTGCTGGGCTGTCATGGCGGGAATCATCGCGTCCAGCAGCGGCAGTGCTAGGGACGTGCCCGCACCGCGCAGGAATGTCCGGCGCGGAAGCTTCTTCTTGGAAATGAACATGGTGGCTCTCCCTTATCCGGCGCCCGCTTCGCGCATCTGAAACGGAACGCTCCCGATCACCCCACGGACCAGGTCCCGAAACCGGTATCGCTCGGCTTCGGCCTCGCGCAGAATGCGGCGGACCGTTGGCTGGTCCTTTGCGTCGAGTTCGCGTCCTAGGGCAAACGTGAGCAAGCGCTCGACAGATGCGCGGGCAAAGCCCTCGGGCTGTTCCAGCAGCAGGCGCCTCAAGCCCTGCGGACCACGGACCACCTGCCCCGAAGCCAGCGTGCCTGATGCGTCAACGGGCTCGTCCCCGTCTTCGTCCCTCCAGCGGCCCACCACGTCGAAGTTCTCAAGCGCAAAGCCCAGCGCGTCGATTCGGGAATGGCAGCCGGCGCAGGCAGGGTCGGCGCGGTGGCGCGCCAGCTGTTCCTTGGCCGTCATCTTCCGGCCTTCTTCGGCACTCTCTTCCAACGGCGGGACATTTGCCGGCGGGGGTGGGGGTGGTGAATTCAACAGGCTGTCGAGGATCCAGGTGCCGCGCAGCACGGGCGAAGTCCGCGCGGCGTGGGATGTCAGCATCAAGACGCTACCTTGGCCGAGCAGTCCTCCGCGACCGGAATCGACCGGCACGCGCACCTTTCGGAATCCCGGCCCGACCACTCCGGTGATCCCGTAGTGTCTGGCCAGAGTCTCGTTGAGGTACGTGTAGTCCGCCCCCAGAATGTCGAGTATGCTGCGGTCTTCGCGCATCAGGTTGCGCAGGAAGAGGCGGGTCTCCTCCTCAGCAGCAGCCTTGAGGCCGGAACCGAAGCCTGGGTAGGCCTCGCGGTCCGGGCTGAATTCCGCAAGCTTGCGCAGTCCGAGCCACTGTTTGGCGAAATTGGTTACCAAGCTCTCCGCTCGCCAGTCCGCCAGCATTCGCTGGATTTGGCGCTCCAGCACTTCTGGCTCCCTAAGCCGGTTCGACGAGGCCGCGTCCAATAGCGCATCGTCCGGGACACTGCTCCACAGGAAGAACGAAATGCGGGAGGCGAGCTCGAAGTCGGAGACTTGATACGGCACGCCCGGGACCGCCTCCTCGGGGTCAAACTCCAGGCGGAACAGGAAGTCGGGCGCCAGCAGGATGTCTCGGAGAGCGGCAGCGATGGCCCCGTCGAAGCTGGCCTCTGCGCGGGCGGCCCGGTATGTCTCGAGTAGGGGCCGCAGATCCTCACTGGCAATGTTGCGCCGATAGGCCCGACGCGCAACAGCAGACAGGATCTCCGCTGCGCAGGCGGGCTCGTCCTCGGAGGCGCTGGGCCGGCAGATGGAGACCCGCCTGCGGCTCGGTGTATCGGCGGCACCGCCAGGTTCGTACGGCCCGGCAATCTCTATCCTGCCGAGGACGGGAGGTCCCGGCAGCCCGTCAAAGGCCGATTCCCCCGACGTCATGCCGGCAATCTCGAAAAGTTTGACTCTCTCGCCGTCGATGCGGAATTCGATGGTGGGGCGGACGGCTGTGCCGAGCAGGTCCAGCGGCCCGCCGAGCGCAGACCCGCCAGGCCCTCCAACGTCGGACACCGGGCCTTCCCTGGTCGCGTACTCGTCAGGGAACGCGACGAGGACCCGATGCGGCCCAGCGCTCAGTTGCACGCGGGTCCTGAAGAAGCGCACCCCCTCCGTCGGGGTGAGGCTCTGCTTCTCCAAGTAGGCTCGCAGTTCGTACTCGCCGTCGCGTGGGAAGTGGTGGCGAACCAAGACCCCGCCCCGCGTACCGTATGGGAACCCTTGTCCCCGCCAAGCGGATTGCACGCCGCCGGCGGCGTAGGTCTCGACAACTGGGGAAGGGTCGCTTGTGCCCGTCGCCAGCTGGCTGACCCGGCGCGCCGTCTTGAGATAGCCCTCAAGCAACAGCGGTGACATTGAGAGGGCATCGCCGACATTGTCGAAGCCTGAGGCTTGACCGTCCGGCGGGAGCCGGTCCGCAAACTGGCCTTCCAGGGCTAGGATGTCCCGAATCGCATTCGAGTATTCAGTACGGTTCAACCGGCGGATAACCGGGCGCCCAGCGTAGGGAGCGGCTTGAGCGGCGCCGTCGAGGTCAGCGACTAGGCCGGTGGAGAATTGCTCAATCTCCCCGTTGCCGGGGCGTGGCGCTCCGGCCGGCGGCATCTCCCGAAAAGAAAGTTTGCGGATGACGCGCTCCCACACCTGCGGTTGGTTCTCCGGGTTGGCGATGTCCGCTTCTCCGAGCTGCATTTCTCCGGCCGGGGACGCTCCGGAATGGCACGGCAGGCAGTACTGCTGAAGGAATTCGCCGCGGTCAAGCCCAAGCCCAACCACGGGGAGCGACAGGGCCAAGGCCGCTAGACACGGACCTCGGCTCGAATGTCCCCCGACAGTCGCCGCTAGCGTTCCGATGTGCACTTTGGGACGGCTGGCGGTTGCCGCCCCCTGCCCTCGCAAGCTCATGCCGGAATCAGGCCCCTCTGGTATCCTACAGCAGCCCGTTGGTCGGACGGGTGCCGAACGGGCACCGTTGGCGGTTCATTGCGCGGGCCGTGGGTGCCCTGTCGGCTAGGACCCTTCGCAACATCGACGCGGATTGCTCGCTTGGCTCGCTCTTGGGCTCGCGGCCAGTGCCCCGTGTTGCGTCGGCCGGGTGGCAAACGGGCGACCCGGGGCCGCGCCGATCGAGTCCGGGCCCAGCCCTTGGCATCGTTCTGCTGCGGGACGGGTCGCGCCTCGCCCATGCTTGGCCGATCCGGTGTACCCTTGTTGCGTCAGCGTTACGGACCAGCAGGGCCCGAGGTTTTCGCAATCCGATGGGAGGAACTTGACTATGCGGCGCGCAGCAATCACAACGGCGTTCTGTCTCTTGGCGGCTCTGGCCTGCATGGAGGCACCCGTGCAGGAGGAGGCCAGCGAGAGCGGCGGGGCGTACCAGGTGGTCCACGGGTGGCCGGCACTTCCGGAAGGGTACACGCTTGGTCAGGTCACGGGGGTCGACGTCGATTCCCAGAACCGCGTTTGGGTGTTTCACCGGGCCGAGCGGCCTGTGCTGTGCATCGACGGCGATACCGGCGAAGTCATCTCTTCCTTCGGCGACGGCCTCTTCGACAACGAGCATGGGCTGCAGGTTGATGCGTCGGGCAATGTCTGGGTGACCGATGCCAACACTCACGTGGTGGAGCAGTACAGCCCTGAGGGCGAACTGCTGAAGACGCTGGGCGTCAAGGGGGAGCCGGGCGAGGACGAAATGCGCTTCAACAAGCCAACGGACCTTGACTTCGGTCCCGACGGTTCGATTTACGTGACCGACGGCTATGGCAATAACCGCGTTGTCAAACTGGACAGCGACGGGAAGTTCGTCAACGCTTGGGGGACCAAGGGTGAGGGTGCTGGAGAGTTCGACACGCCGCACGGAATCGCGGTTGGCGGTAACGGCCGAGTCTACGTCGCGGACCGTGGGAACTCGCGCGTGCAGGTGTTCGATGCCGACGGCGAGTTCATCGCCGAATGGAAGAGTGACCAGATCGGACGGCCGTGGGGCGTCGACGTTGACTCGGATGGCAACGTGCTGGTCGCCGACGGCGGCGATCTTACGAACACTGCCTATGACCGCAACGGGGCCCTCCTAGCGAGCCCGGATGGCGAGGTCCTCGAGCGGTGGGGTTCGTATGGCAGCCAGGACGGCCAGTTCTATTGGGCACACGACATCGCAGTTGGGGCGGATGGGTCGGTGTACGTCGTTGACGTGAATGTCGGGATGAGGGTGCAGAAGTTCGTTCGGCAATAGCACGCGTCGTCAGCTTAGGGCGCTACAGGGCTCAAGCGCTGTCGCCGCATATGTGGGGTCGACCGGCCGATGTTCGGGAGACTGCCATTCGGACGCGCGCGAGTGGAGCAGCCGCGCTTCGAGCGGCCAACACCATCGCGCGTAGTGCGGCCAATCGCCAGAGTTGTCCAGGCGCCGATGAGCAAGAGGGCGGGAGGGCAGTCTCGGAATGGAACTGCTACCCGGCAGACTCGAAGCCACCAGTCAGCCGGGCGTGCCAGGCGCGCCTTGCGGGGCGCGCCCGGGCGGCTTGACGTACGATCTGTGGGCTCGCCCAGGATTCTGATCATCGCAGGCCCGAACGGTGCGGGAAAGACTACCTTCGCATCGGCATTCCTGCCTCACGAGGCAAACTGCCTGACAGTCATCAACGCCGACCTCATCGCCGCGGGGATCAGCCCCTTCAGCCCGGACCAAGCAGCGATCCGCGCCGGCAGAGTGATGCTGAGCCTCGTGCAGGAGTATGTGGATCGGGGCCGTAGCTTCGCGTTCGAGACGACACTGAGCGGGCTGCCCTACCGACGGCTCATCCCAAGCTGGCGTGAGCGCGGCTTCATGGTGAAATTGATTTTCCTGCAACTCCCAAGCCCCGAAGTAGCAATCGCTCGAGTCCGGCAGCGTGTGCAGGAAGGGGACACGACGCACCGGAGCCGACCGTCCGGCGACGATTCTATGCAGGGCTATCTAACTTCAAGAACCTCTATCGGGATCTTGTAGACGCATGGGCCTTGTACGACTGCTCTGGCGATACACCTATACTCGTGGAGACGCGATCAAGGTCATGACGGGAAACGATGGGAACGACGGCACCCGCTTCGATCCGGAGCGCGAGTCCAACCTCTTTGCCGATCCATTGCCGGCACTGCGAAGAGCGGCCCGCGCTGCACGAGCGCGCGCGATCGCGATCTCCGGGTCTGTGGCGACCTATCGTGATGGCAAGCTCGTTTATGACACCCATGTTTCCGGGGCCAGTAAGAACTCCTCGAGCGAGACGTGAAAGGGGGCCGGGATCCCGCTCCACTTGGGCCACACCGGGGCCGCTGCAAGCAGGGCTGGGCCAGAAGCCGCGGAGAGGCTCGCCGCCCCAATGACCGCGGGCGGCGCCGGTGCCGGCATGCCGCCCTAGCCTGATTGATCTAACCAACTGCGTGGCAGACTGACTGGTCACGAGCGGCCGCCCGATAGAGCCGATTGCCTTGCGACGCTACGTGGGCAATGAGCCTACGGCAAGTTGCCGTGCGTCCGGCCGTGGCAGTAAACACGTATCGCACTGGGTCTGTGTTCGAGCGCCGGCAACGGGCCGAATTGCCGTACGGAGAACATCGTTGGCAGCATCAGTCGTGCCGTCAGAACGTGACATGAGCGGATCGATGAGGAGAGCCCCTGTCCGGTGACTAGGCTCCAATCGGCCTATCGTGTCGTGGCCACGCGAGGAGATCTCGCATCCCAGCTGGACATCCAGCCCGATCTTGGCCCCTGTCGGGGTCTGCTGCGATGCCCAGCGACCGAAGAGCCGTCGACGTCACGGTCGAGGCATCCAATACGCAGACGGTGCTACTTCCGGACGAGTACGACCCAGTCCTCGCCCGGGTCTGACGGCGCTCTGCCTAGACCGCGCTTGCCGCCTCCTTCGACTGTCTCGATCGAGCCCGTTTGGAGATCTCCTCCATTTCGGGGGTCGAACCAGCGGACTTGGAATGTTCCTGAGGCTTCGCTCAAGTCCAGCGATTCCGTGCCGCCGTCTGGCAGGAACACCACGTAGACGCTGTCCGCTGCGGCGAACGCGTAGCGACTGTTGTCGTGCTCTTCGTTCCCGACCAGTGTGTTGGCGTTCTGCATTTCCCAGAACGGGATGTTCTGGCCATGGAAGAATGACAGCGCATGCCGACAGTAGTCCCACGTCAGGTCCCGGCTGCGGAAGTCTTCGAGGATCAGGTCATTCTGCGGCAGCTGGTATCCGAAGTAGTACTCGACACCCGCGCCGCCGGCCATGAGATTTGCCCATAGCGTGTACTTGCGAATGTCGTGAAGGGTGTGGACCGGGTTGTCATCTCTGTCCGTGCCCTCGAAGCCTTCATAGCCCGGATCGGGGGGCACGCCTTGCGAGGCGGGACCCTGTTCGTCGTTGGCAACGACCCAGACGTGCCCTGAGGCCTCGGACTCTCTGACCCACTTCAGCGTCCGCTGATGGACGACATCCCATCTGTTCTGCAGCGAGACGCCGGTGAGAGCGTCCTCGCCCAGCAGCGGCGTGTAAACATCGTCCTGATCACGAGGGAACGTGTGCACGACCACGAGGTGGTCGTAAGGATCGATGGCCCCAATGTAGCTGGCCATTGCCAGCTGTTCTTCTGTCGTCTGCGAGTTCTCCTCGCCTAGGTTCCAGTTCAGGGCCAAGGCGTAGCCGAATCGCGCGACCAATTCGCGCAAGTAGAGCTTCCGCTCAACGCCGAGTGCGCCCCCGTCCAGCGCCGCCTCGATTTCGGCAGGCTCCCGCTGCTGGCCCCTGCGATTGTCGTCGATCTCGTTCTCCTGAAGCTTGAAGTGCAGGTACAGGCCGCGGCTCTGAGCGTGGTCGAACACGATCTGCCACTGGTCCAGCTTCGATACGTCGAAATGGAGCTTGTCAAGCCGAGCAGCGTGCGGCCAGACGTTGTCCCCGTCGCCTTGTGCGTTGTACGGCAGGAAGGAGAACGCGTTGAGTCCTTCGTCGGCCAAGTAGTTGAGGGCACCGATGATTCCTTTCCCCTTTCCGTCCTGCCACGTGGGGTCGCCTTCGCGCCAGTCCGCCACATGCGGCTCCCAAGACTTTAGGGCGATCTTCTCGGTGGAGGTCCCGTCGAATTCCTCATAGGCCAAGAAGGTCTCCGGGGCATCAGGTCCCGCCTTGAGGAAGCGCGTGCCGTCTCCCAGGAATCTCAGGTAGCGGGTTCCGTCGTACCCCAGCCGGCCCCGCCCTCGAAAGTCGGGCGCGGACTTGTCGCTCGCGGCCACGGTGAATTGGCCAGTCGCCCCGTGGTACGGAGCGAGCGGCTCGCCGTCGCCGTTGACCGCCGCTTGAGGGCCTGCCAAGAAGGACACTTCGTAGGTCCACACGCCCGTCTTGTCAGGGGAAACGTGCGCCCGCCACCTGTTGCCGGATGTCGCGCTTGTCTGGGCAGCCATCCCATCAGCGGCAAAATACCCGGGAACTTCGTAGGAAGGAGAACCCGATTCATGCTCGAAGCGAACGGTCAACGCATAGTCCGAGAAGGTGTTGACGCCCTCAGCGGAGTCTTGCTCGGATGCTTCCGGGCCGTCGATGGTCAGCGTGACCTTGTGCCATTGCTGAAGTTCCCGCGAGATTTCTGTCACGGGGGCGGAGCAGCCTGCCCACAGCAGGCAGGCAGCTATAAGAGGGAGGGACCGTCGATAGGGATTGGTCTTGATTGTCATGTGTGTTCCGAGGAAGGTTTCGGGGGCCGACTCTGTTGAAGGACAATCCGCCGACGAGCGACCGAATCCTAGCGTACAGCGTTAGACGCCCCGGCCAGTTAGTGCTCGCGCCAAAACCCCTGCCACGACGGGCCCGGCGGCCCACTGGT